>JADZFW010000168.1 GCA_020854235.1 Flavobacteriaceae bacterium | reverse complement strand
TTAAAAACATGCAAACCGTAAAAGCTAAAAAATTTTTAGGGCAACATTTTTTAAAAGATCTCGATATTGCTCAAAAAATAGCGGATTCCTTACAAGGAGTTGGATATGATTTGGTATTGGAAATTGGACCGGGAATGGGTGTTTTGACGCAATATTTATTGGCAAAATCTCATGATACTCAAGTAGTAGAAATTGACCGAGAATCGGTGGCGTATTTGACAAAGAATTTTCCACAATTGGAAGGAAAAATCCACGGTTCAGATTTCTTGAAGATGAATTTGAAAGAAGTATTTGGAGGAAAATCAATGGCTATTATTGGGAATTTTCCATATAATATCTCGAGTCAGATAGTATTTAAAGCATTGGAATACAAAGAACTAGTACCTGAATTTGCAGGAATGTTTCAAAAGGAAGTAGCACAACGCATCGCCGCCAAACCCGGAAGTAAAACCTATGGAATTTTATCGGTTTTGACACAAGCTTATTACGAAGTGGAATATTTATTTACCGTTCCTCCACACGTTTTCAATCCGCCGCCCAAAGTAGATTCAGGAGTCATTCGCATGACACGAAAAGCAGATTTTTCTATATCGGTTGATGAAAAATTATTTAATGCGGTGGTAAAGACGGCATTCAATCAAAGGAGAAAAACTTTGAGAAACAGTTTAAAAACCTACAATTTACCTCAGGAAATAACAGAAAATGTTATCTTTGCCAAAAGACCTGAGGAATTGAGTTTTTCTCAATTTATAGCTTTAACACAAATAATTTTCAACCATAATAAATAAAATAATATGGTAAATTTTTTTCAAAAAAACGGGGGTAAAATAGTCCTTGAAAGAGGAAAACCAACTGAAATAAATAACGTTATTTGGGTTGATCTATTGGATCCTAGTGAGAAGGAAAAAAAAATGGTTGAGGAAATGTTTGAAGTTGAATTATTTACAACTGAAGAAAGTGAAGAGATTGAAACTTCTTCTAAATACATTGAAACTCCAAACGAAATCGGGATCAACTTGAATTTCATTATCTCAAGTGATGATGTTTATTTAAATGAACCTATTTCTTTTATCTTAAGAGGTAAAAGATTAATCACGCAACGGGAAGTAAAACTGAAGGCTTTTGATGATGTCTACAAAAAGTTGCGAAGTGCTAAAGTTCAGGATGGAGATGATATTTTCTTGTTGATATTGGATACTCGTATTGATTTTGATGCGGATTTAATCGAGAATGTCACTGATAAAATTTCTGCCATCAGTAAGGAAATTCACAAAGATCGCGAACTTGAAAAAGATATTTTATTAAAAATAACATCACTTCAAGAAACAACAATAGTAATTCGTGAGAATATCATTGAAAAACAACGAATACTCTCCACCATGTTGAAAAGTAAAAATTTCCCTAGTGAAGATTATGAAACCATGCGAATCATGCTCAAGGACGTTGGTTCTCTTTTAGATCACACGAGTTTTAACTTTGAAAGATTGGAGTTCTTACAGAATACGTTTTTGGGTCTTATTGATATGGAACAAAATAGAATTATCAAAATATTCACGATTGTAACTGTAATTTTCATGCCTCCTACACTTATTGCAAGCATGTATGGAATGAATTTTAAATTTATGCCTGAAATAGGAAAAACATGGGGTTATCCATTTGCCGTATTATTAATGATTGCTTCGTCTATTATTACCCTTTGGTTTTTCCGACGCAAGAAGTGGATATAACCTAATTATATTCCTTCAGTAAAAAAAAGTCCGTAATTACCATTTTTTAATTTCAATTTTATTACAAAGTCAAATTTGTAATATGGTTTCGAATGCAATATTTGCAGTCTTCACATGAAACTAAACAGGCAACATTTATTTAGACTCACTTAAATCTGTATCGAATAAATACGAATTAATACGTATTTCAACACTTTTTATTTTCTCACATATTTGTTTATGTTTTATTTCTTTATTGGAGTAATGTACTGTAATAACAAAACATCAACAAACATGAAAAAATCAATCTTAATCATCTTCATTTTGCTTTATGCGCAACACGCCATTAGCCAAAATGTTTTTGGTTTTTCTTATTATACAAATGAGAAAGACAGTGTGGTAGTTACCAGAGTTTTCAAAAACAGTCCAGCTGAAAAAAGCGGGTTAAAACCTGGAGATATGCTCAATTTTATCAATGACATACCTCTTGCATTCAAAAAGAAAGAATTATTAGCCAAGGTATTGAGTGAAGCTCCCAATACAAATAACCATTTGAGATTTTACAGAAATCCGAATGTCAAAGAAACCTATATTGATAAAGTTCCACTGAGTTCATTTGAATTTATTTGTATCTCCGGAGATTGCAATAATGGAGATTGTGTTGTTGAATCTGCTATGGGATATACGATTAAGGGAAAATGTAAAGAAAACCAAATCAATGGTGCCGTTGAGGGATTTTATGAAAATGGTTCATTGTATTTCAAAGGAAATGCTATAAAAAACAAGTTTGAAGGCATTGGGACTATGTATTTTCCGGATCAAAGTCGATTTGAAGGCAATTTATCAAACAATGAACGCCATGGTAGTGGAAAATTTTACTATTCCAATGGTGATTACTTAGTTGGAACTTGGCAAAACAATTTTTTGGAAGGAGAAGTCCAATTGAAAGATGCGAACCATCAACTGAAAGCCAAAAGAACTTACCTTAAAGGAACATTGGAAAAAGAAACCTTGATTCAAGCCCAATCAAATGTTCAAAACAACCCTTCTCAATCGGTAGTTGTCAAAACCGAAAAGAAAATCACCAAAGATCCGGCTATAAATCAGGCCATCATGGACAAGATGTACTTTATCCATTCTAGTGGTAGTTTGAGATATTTCAATCCAAAATACGAATTTGAGCCCATGTATCAAAAAGCCCCATTTGACAAGGCTGATATGAAAGAAATGAGTAGTTATCTCTATTTAACCAATAAGGAAGCAGAGCATATTTTGGAAGAATGCACTTTTGAGAACTATCCGGCTTTTTATAAAAATCAAAAGAACTTAAAGGAAATCATGAATGGTCCCTTTTTGAATTTAAAAGCATACGAGGTCATGCCTTTTAAAATGGATGTATCCAAAAATGGATTTTATTCTCAAAATGAATACGCCATACTTTTCATCAGTACCTCTGAAAATAATCATGCTCCAAATGAACTCTTGGCAGATGATGGATACGGATTTTTTATAATTGTGGCGAAAGAAAATATTTCAGAAACGCCCAGTAGTAAATATGTCGCCCAAAATTTTACATTGGATGATTACCGTCAGAAAAGAGGATTTAAAAATTGGGCGGAGAAAAAGAGAGCCTACTTGATAGATATGTATTATCTCTATGAAAATTTCACTCTAAATTCTTATAGTTCAGTGGGAATACAAGAATCACTTAACATCAACGACAGTGAGTTGCAACAACTCAAAGATTGGTGTGATATCTCAAATGCCCCTGAAGGATTAAATACCTTGACTAAAGTAAAAGATGCCCACCGAAATGCCAAATTGATAGATGCAGTGGTTTATGAAATTTACAATGGCGTTTATTACATGCCTTACGATGAAAACAGACATTTGGAATACGCTTATCAACCAAAGAATAGTAACGGCTGGTATTTCTGTACATCCCCTAGTATTATCAATTTCAATCCTGCAAATGAAAGTTACCGGCAAAGTAAGTTGGCTACTACCGATGCAGCCATGGAGCAATACAACAGAGAACAAGCAGCTCGCGAGTCTAAAATGCAAACAGATGCCTTAGCAAAAGCAGAATGGTCAGAAAAAAATAAATTCAAAGGCGTATTCATCATTCATTACGCAGGCAATTTGGTAAATTACGATACGAGTGATGACGAAAAAGTATATGTGATATCGATATTTGGGCCATCAAATCAGACATTAACTGAAACCGACGAATTAATATTAGAAGAAAAGTACGAATCGATAGGTTGGAAACAACAAGCCTCTCAGTTCAAACAGAATATGAATGAATCGGAAGCTATTAACTTACTTACTGATACCAAAGGATTTAATCGATTTTCAATTCAAACCAACTTTTCGTATACCCTACCCGAAAGGACAAGTTCTAACTATTCGGAAGAGTTAGAGAAAAATGCTGCAGCCATTAAGGAAAAACAAAGAGAAATCGACAAGCTCTCACAAGAATTGTACGACACAGGAGCTCAACAAAAGGTTGAACAACTCAGTCAAGATATGACTGATATACTGAAAGAATCGGTTCAAGAGATTAAAACTCAGACTACCGTAGAAGTCATTGAAGTAGACCCATCTGATCCAAAATATCAAGAAATCAAAGATTATGTCGGTTTACAAGGCAAAACCATGACCGTTTTAAAACTCAATGAAGACGGCACTTATAAAGGTATGATTCAATTCTTTTCAGATTTCAGAACCCTTACTTTTGAAAAAGTAAAAGTTAGAATTATTAATTAAATATCAAATTGAAAACTACATGAGTTTAACGGTTTGCGAAATTAAACTTGAATAGGCGTTTTATTTTGCAAACCGTTTTCATTATAGTTTGTTGCAAGTCCATTAAAATGCTTTATTTTTACAAACATGCATCCCATATTCCAAATGAAATGTAGGAATTGTATTAAATTTAGTATGTAAACAAATATTTTAAAAGCGATAAACCACATGGAAACCATACTCATAGCAGGAGGAACCGGATTAATCGGGCTCGAACTCAGTAAGATTTTTGTAGAAAAGGGCTATAGGGTTAGGATACTCAGTCGTCGCAAATTGCGATCAAAAGAGATGGAATATTTTGTATGGGATGTACCCAATGCTTATTTGGAGCCCCATGCATTACTAGGTGTTGACCATATTATCAACCTTGCGGGAGCCAATATTGGCGCTCAAAAATGGACTACATCCAGAAAAAAAGTAATTTTAGACAGCAGAGTACAAAGCACCCAATTGTTGTATGACGAAGTTGTCAAACAAGCGATACCCTTAAAAACTTTTATCACTTCGAGTGCTGTAGGCTATTACGGCAGTATAACATCTTCACAGGTTTTTGCAGAAACCGACCAACCGGCAAATGATTTCTTAGGAAGTGTATGCAGACAATGGGAAACAGCCTCTTTGGCCTTTCAAAATTCAGGAATTAGAACCGTACAGATTCGCACCGGAGTGGTATTGAGCAAGAAAGAAGGTGCTTTACCCAAGATGATGCAACCCATACAAATGGGTTTGGGTTCGGTTTTAGGCAGTGGTTTACAATATATTCCTTGGATACATTTGGAAGATATATGTCAAATTTATGCTTTTGCTGTTGAAAATGAAAAATTGGTAGGTGCCTACAATGCCGTAGCACCTCAATCCATTCAAAACGATGCATTCACGCATATTCTAGCCCAAAAAATCAACAAGAAAATACTACTACCCGCGATTCCGGAATGGGTATTAAAATTAATTTTAGGTGAAATGTCGGACTTGGTTTTAAAAGGAAGTCGCGTGTCATCAAACAAAATTCAATCGGAAGGATTTAAATTTCAATATGAGAACATAGAAAATGCTTTGAATCAATTGCTTATTTGACCGGTTTTTTTTCTTCCAAGAAAGTATACAAAATAGATTGTAAAAAGGCTAAGATAAAACTAAACAGAAGGGCAACCCAAAAGCCTTTTACATCAAAACCTTCCACGATATAATCTGCCAGTAATATTACCATAGCATTGATTACAAATAAAAACAATCCAAAGGTTAAAACCGTGATGGGTAAGGTAAAAAGGATTAAAAGGGGCTTTACAAATACTTTTAAAATTCCCAAAACCAAAGCTACCAACAGTGCCGCTCCAAAGTCTTCGACAACAACCCAATTATTGGGTAAAGCATAGGCAATAACCAATACGGCTATGGCTGTCAAAAAAAGTCTGATTAAAGTTTTCATTTGTATAGGGATTTTAGGTTAGTCGGAGTACAAAGTTAATGAAACAATTCTTGTAATACAACAAGTGATTTCGGTTTTTTAAAGGAAGCTATGTGTAAACTCATATATTGAAAGAGGCGTTCAAGTATTTCCGTACGTTGTGGATAAGTCAACTTCAATTCGGGAAGTTGTGAAAGGTCTGATTGGAGTACTTTGACAAAACGTTTCAATTCATCTCCTTCCAAATACAATTGATTTTGTGGATGGTTGACAAACTTACCTTCAACCAGATCAAAATAAGTATCTTCATGGTCCATAATGGGATAAAATCCCAATTGTTTGATCAATTGGGCTAAGAACACCAAATGGAAATGAGATGTATGTGTGGTTTCATCCAATAAATCGATAGATTGCACTAAAAAATCATACAAGCTTTCATCCGTACTTTCTTCCTTTAAGATTTGGTTTAGCAATTCGCTTAAGAAAAGCGTCATACTTTGTTTGACGATTTCAGTATGAATTTCTTGGTAATGTTTGACTAGGTTGACTTCTTTAAGCGAATGTAATTGACCTTTATTTTGAAAATCGGTAACCAATTCCAATTGATTCAACGGTTGAAAAAAGGAGCGTTTGAATTTGGATTTTTTAGTATTGAAAATACCATTTATAAAAAAGCTTTTCAAACCGGAATCTCTTGTGAAACAATGCACAATCATGCCTGAATCTCCGTACTTCAAACTACTTAGAACCAAAGCCTTGGTTTGAATCATCATGTGGTTACTACCTTAATTGATTATAGCTATTTTGGTTGAAGAAACCTCAGCGTTATCGGGTTCATAGAGTAAAACCAAATACACACCTGATGCTACTTTATTACCTGCCAAATTGGTTTTATTCCACACTACTTTGCCTCCAAATTCTTCTTGACCTTCCTCTACATTGGTTTCATATACCAATTTGCCGGCTGCGTCGAGAATTTTGACATTGGTACCATAGGGAATATGGGTACCATTTCTACCGTCTATGGTTACAAATTCGTGATTACTTTTCACAGGATTGGGATAGGCATACACTTCACCCAAAGCTTCACCATAAGGTGCTATTCCACTATTATAGGCTACTATACCTTTATCGGTGGCAAAAAACACCAATCCGGTAGTGGCATCAAATCTGATTTTCAAAATCTTGTTGGATGGTAAGGGTGAATTGGTTTTATCAAATTGAAATAAAGTTTCTTTACCACTTGAATTGGTACACAAAACACCGGCGCCGTCGGTACCAAACCATTTGTTATCGGCACCATCAACGGCAATACTGTTGATATTCTGATTTCCCAAAAGCGCTTCTCCAAAACCATCATCTTGACCATAGGCGATAAACACAGCTTTGGCAGCATAAGTTGTCAAATCAAAGATATTGGCGGAACTATCAAAGACCCGCATACCTGCACGCGTGCCAATCCAAATTTTGTTGCTTCTGTCGACAGCCAAACAGCGCACGTTTAAATCGGGAAGCGCACCTTTATTATCATCGGTAGTCAATCCCATTATTTTGTTGGCATTTTCATTGATTACCAATGCCCCATTGCGACGGGTTCCAATCCATTTATTTCCGGATTGGTCCATGATGATTTCATTTAAGCCAAAGGCAGGATTGGTGAAAATTGTACTGAGATTTACACTACTCCATTGGCCTGATGTACTGAATTTCTTTAATTGATTGGTTACCCAAGCATTGGCTATCCATAGATTTCCCAATTCATCAAACACGCTACTACCTATACGAGTACTCACATTGATGCCATCGGTATAGAGGTTTTCGAGACCACTATTCAAATGGTTCCATCGGGTAGTGACTTCGTCATTTTCGAGTATGATGATACCATCTCCCCAAGAACTCACATAAACTTTATTTTCATGATTGGGATCAATATTGACATGCACCAAATCCCTATAATTGATCTTATCGGAAGCAAAGGGAATATTGATCCAATGCGTTCCATTGAAATGACTGATTCCATATTGTGACCCATTGGGTGCATAAGCATCATTATAGCCACCGAAAACAACCCAGAGATTTTCATTCAAAACAGATATGGAAAAGGGTTCGTTGCTCAAAGGACCTTCGGGATGAATTTCACTATATTGGGAAATATTAGAAAAACTGCTTTTTAAAATACCAAATGTATTGGTTCCGATAAACAACTCATTATTATACGTTTGTGCCGTTTGAGCTATAAAATAATAAGGATCTCCCCAATTGGAAGTCACTTGCTGTAAAGAGTTGAGATTGGAATCGAGAACTTTAACCAAGTGAGCAGTACTCAAGGTGAGTTGCGAACCTGTAGTTCTAATGTCAGTTACATTTTCAGCGAAGCTGAAGATAGGAGTGAGCGAAAAATTGGTATTGATACGATGCAAAGTATTGTTTACACTAGTATAAATCTGATTGTTAAACACTTCTAGGTTTGAAAAATCGGAATTGTAATGCTGTGTCCAATTGTTGAAATCTATTAGAAAAGGATCATTCAAATCGGCTGTATAAAAACCTTGTCTGGTAGCGGCATAAATAATATTGTTGTAAAAGGCAATTTCATTGACATAAACTTCAGTTGAACCGGATCCTATAAAAAAAGTACTTTTAAAATTGAGCGTTGCCAAATCAAAAACCACAATTCCAAATGGGGTAGACAAATACAAATCATTTCCATTTGCCGCAATATGATTCACCGATTTTTCACCCAAAATACTAAAATTGACTATGTCGGGTTTGACGTAAACTTTGCGATTGGCATCAATGATTTCAAGCAATCCACTTTTGTAGCCGATGACAATTCTATTCAAAGTTTCACTGTAAAAAATGGCGCTAGTTGATTCACCTGACAATCCATTTACAGATGAAATTTTTTCAATTTCCTGTGAATTTTTATCATAAATAAAAAGTGCATTATCAGACAAAGCGATGATTTGGGTTGCAGTTTGGTAAAAATCAGTGACATTATTGTATGCAAAGAAATCTTCCCAACGACTGCTGTAATCTGTTTGGGAAAAGATAAAACTCTGTACAAAAATGAAACAAATTGTCAAAATTTTTCTCATGCTTGATGATACATTTATATGTTATTTACGTTTTGAAATGCAAAATTTAGTTTGCGTTCAAAATATTTGTTTAACGTGAAAATCAGATTTTAGTATACTAATTTGATGTCTTCTCTTTAAATAAAACCACATCTTTTGGTTTGATACTATCCTTTGATTTTTCGGGTTTGGGTAATGAATCTTTGGGCTTTTCGTTATTTTTCAAACCCAATTTTTCCTTGAGTTCTTCCCAACTTTCAAAATCTACTTGCCAAGAAAGTCCCATTCCTTGTGTATAACCTTCTTCTTCATCGGTATATTGAATTTCATTTTGACGGTTGAAAACTCTCAAAAATAAAGTTTCCTTTTTATTCAAAGGAGGAAATTCTATCGAAACATTTCCCGCAATATTGGCATTGGCTTGGCTACCGGTTGGCACGTTGACTTCCCCATTGATGATGAAATTTTCATTTTTACCCAATCGGGTTGAAACCGATACGCCCAATTGATTTTCAGTACGTAAATTTTCAATATTCTGATTGCCTTGGGTATAATCAAATCCGAATTGGATTTTGTCATTGGGGTCAGAAAAGATATCCATCAAGGCATTGGATACGGCCATTGCCACACTGGTGATACCTTCATTACCCAGTGCTGTACCGGTATTGGTCAAATTGGATTCATCAAAGAAATTTCCAATGGTCAATAAGGAAACAAACTGTCGCATCATATTTCCGGAATCCTGCTTGTTGAGTACAAATTCCAATTCGGAAGCTATATCAACACCTGCATTTGGAATGCTGATATTAAATTCCTGACTGGAATTGAAGAGTTCGCCGGTAATTTTGGTATTCAAATCAACCGGAATATTTTTATTGGAATTGTATTCGGGGAGAAGTACTTTAGGATTGGCTTTGACGGTATAAATTGCTTCAATATCCAATTCTGCTTTATAAGGATCGCCATTGAATGAAATACTTCCGCCACTTTTAACAGTAAAAGGTTTGTTGATGATACCACCGTACTTGAAGTTATAAATACCTTTACTGACAACATAATCTCCATACATATTGAAAGTACCTTTGGTATCAATATCCATTAAAATATTACCTCTTCCAGTACCTTTTAAATAACTTCCCGATGCTTTGTCAATGACCATTTTTATAGTAGCATTTTTATTGATGTCAAAATCAAAATTCATGGTGACACCTTTAAAATTATCAGAAAGTTGTTTTTTAATAGATTCTTTTTGATCTACTTCTGAATCATCGGGATTCTTAAAATGTATCAATCGAGAAGTCTCCACTGTTTTTAAATCGCTCATTGGAATGATGATTTCGGTTCCCGGATTGGAACTTCCATTGATAGCTATATTTACATTGTCTGTATCACCGGTAAAAAACGCCAAACCTTCCAAAAATCCGGTTCCATAAAACAAAGCATCTTCCGTTTCGGGCGTATGAAGTGCCAGTAGATTATCGGTTTCCAATTTGAGATTTAAAATCCATTTTTTAAAATTTTGATGTGTGATATTGCCGGTAATTTCCCCTTTGGTTTTTAATAAAGTGTCAAACATTTTGACTTTTTCCAAAACAAATGATTGGTTTTGCAACAAAATTTTAGAATCATTTTCAAAGGCATAATCCACATTAATAAATGGGAAGAAAACCCCTACATTTTCAGTTAAAAGTTCGCCACTAAATACCGGATTCGTAATTTTTCCGTTGATACCTGCTTCTCCACTCACCGTTCCTCTAATATTTTCCATTACACCTTTACCCAAAGCATTGAGTGGTGTAATCTTAAAATTATTAAAATTAAAAACCATATACATCATCGGATCTTTGGGGTTGAAATCCAATCGCCCATTGGCTAAGAGATTTTTACTTAGCCCATTTTCAAGAGACAGACTCACGATGTATTCTTTGTTGTTTTTTCCTCCTTTGATTTCACCAACAATATCTCCTTGCAGTTCGTCGTTGACCGTAAAATTAATTACTTGGATATCGGCTTTGGGAATGAGCATGTTATTCCTTTTTTCAATCCAAATACCACCGTTTATCAATCCTTTCAAATCAAAATCGGCAACATCAGGCATGATTTCCGACAATTGAACCCTATCTAAGTCTATATTGTAATTGCGGTAATGTTCCCCTTTTTGATCTCCATAAAAAGCAATACTCTGTCCACCCGAAGTCAATAAAAACTGTTCGTATGTAATCAATTTGCTTTGTGGATCGTAGATAATTCTATTCGGACTGTCTTCATCGGGATGAATATTCCAATCAGTTCCATTGAATGTCAGTTGAGAATCCTGCAAAGCCAAAACAGATTTATTTCCCTCGGTAATCGTGTGGTAAAAGGCTA
>JADZFW010000167.1 GCA_020854235.1 Flavobacteriaceae bacterium | reverse complement strand
TGGTATTCCCATCTTTTAAAAGGTTTGTATCCACTCCCTTTTTTATCAATGTCTATGGAATTAAAATAGGTTTGAGCTTTCGCCACCATTTGATCATAGGTCCATTCATTTGCTCTCGAAACAGTGTCGTTTGAAATCATCCAAGGTGCATTTTGGGGGATTTGAGCCTTTAGCGAGAAGGATAATAAGAGTAATAAAAATACTAAATTGCGCATATAATAGTTTTTAGGATAAGTCAAATCTTATTTTTTCAATTAAATTGGATTCATTTTCATACATGATGAATTCTCCGTCCACCACATATGAAATTTTTCCGGTTTCTTCGGATACTACCAAACAAAGTGCATCGGTTTTTTCGGTTATTCCAATGGCTGCTTTGTGACGTAAGCCAAATCGTTTAGGCATGACTTTGGTTGAAATGGGTAATACAATTCGGGTAGCTTTAACGATATTGTCCTTTATGATAATGGCGCCATCATGTAAAGGACTGTTTTTGTAAAATATACTTTCAATCAAGGGCATGTTGACTTCGGCATTCATGCGGTCGCCAGTATGCATGACAAAGTCTAAATTATTGGTGCGTTCCAAAACGATTAAAGCCCCTGTTTTGTCTTTAGACATTTTTAAACATACATTGACAATACTTTCCACATCGGTATCGGTGTGAATTTCAGACTTTAAAAATTTGAGTTGTTTTAAGAAATTTCGTTTATTGGTGAAATTTGCCGAACCCATCATCAATAGAAATTTTCTGATTTCCTGTTGAAATACAATCATGAGGCCTACGACGCCTGCGCCCAATATACCTCCCAGCATACTACTAAATATCTTGAGTTCCAATGCCAATGTGATTTTGTAAATGGCAAACAAAATAATTATACCTATGATGATATTGATGGCTGTTGTTCCTTTTAGCAATTTATAAACATAGTAAGAAAATATTGCTACCAGCAATATATCCAGTACATTTAAAAAATTGAAATCCAAAAATTCAACAGGGTTTTTCATTTTCTCTATTAAATGTTGCAAATATAGAAGATTAATAATTTAATATTTAACCCTCTCAAAAACAAAAAAAACGATTTTAAAAAAAATTAATGTTTCACTATGTATTCTGTGTGATCTACAGGTAAATCCTTTGGAGCAATGGATGAAAGTAAAACCCTTTTTTCTAGATAGGTTTGGTAGGGAATTGTTCCATCAAAAAAGAAGTGAAATGGTTTTTTTTGGAGCGTATCAAAAAGACTGGCATTAAAAGACTCCATTTTGTAGTCGACTTTGTTGAAAGAAAAGCCAGTTTCTTTAAAATGAATAAAATAATCATTTCCATAATTGGCAATCAAGTCCTCATAACCCATGGAATCCAATACCAAATATTGTATGGTATTAATCGGGAAAAGGGAAATATTTTTATCCTTTGAGTTGGAGTAACTCAAATAATTTTGCATGCCATCGGCACTGTGGACTGATTTTTTATCTCTTTTGGCTCTGATCATTTCCAACACAGGAACTACTTCATCCATGGGCAATCGTTTGTCAATATTGATGATCCAATGTGTAGTTGAAATGGTATTGTTTTTATTTACAGATGCCTTCATTTTTTTTTCATCAAAATTCAAAAAAACCCAAATTTGAGAATGATTGGCAATTTCGGTTAGACCAGATACTGGAATAATGGGTAATTCGACTTCTTTTTTGGCACAACTCCATAAGCCAAGGAAGACAAAAATTAGGATGAAATAATGTTTAAACATAACGGGGATTGAATTTGATATATGTATCGTTTTAAACAACTCATGCAACACTACTTTAATATGAATCGTATTTTTTTACAATTTCGATTACTTCTTTTGCTTCTTTGACATCGTGAACTCTCAGTAAACTAGCACCGTTTAATACCGCTAAAGTATGTGCTATACTAGTGGCATTGAGCATTTGATCGGGCGAGGAATTCAAAGTTTTATACAACATGGATTTCCGCGATATTCCGACCAAAAGGGGTTTGCCAAAGACTTTAAAATCAGCTAGATTCCGCAGTAAATCAAAATTTTGATCTATACTTTTTCCGAATCCAAAGCCAACGTCCAAAATTACATCATTCACGCCAATTTCTGTCAAATAATCCAGTTTTTTTTGAAAATAATTGTAAACTTCCTTTGTAATATCTACATCTGCTACCCGATGCTGCATATCTTGTGGAGTACCTTTCATATGCATCAATACATAAGTCACCTTATAATGCGCTATTAAGGCGTACATGTCCGCATCGATTTCTCCACCCGAAATATCATTGATCATACTCACACCGTGTTCAATACCCATACGTGCAATGGAACTCCTGAATGTGTCAAGTGAAAGAACAGCCTCAGGAAATTGCGATTTGATGGCTTTCAATACAGGTTTTAAACGAGCACTTTCTTCTTCTTGCGTAATATGGGTTGCTCCCGGACGTGATGAATAGGCTCCAATGTCAATAATATCGGCTCCTTCGGAAAGATATTGAGCCACTTTTTGAAGTGCCA
>JADZFW010000166.1 GCA_020854235.1 Flavobacteriaceae bacterium | reverse complement strand
TTATCAGGTGGACAATTACAAAGAGTTGCTATTGCTCGTAGTTTGGCGGCCAATCCCAATATTCTTTTAATGGACGAGCCATTTGGAGCTTTAGATGTTAAAAATCGCTTGCAAATGCAGGATTTATTGATTGATATTTGGGATAAATACCATTCTACCATCATTTTTGTAACCCATGATTTGGATGAAGCCGTTTATTTGGGAGATGATATTTACATCATGAAATATACCCCTTCCAATATAGGCAAACACATTTATGTAGATTTACCTTTCAATAGAACCCGTCAAACAAAACGTGAAAAACGTTTTAATGAACTGGTTTTGGAATTGGAAGATGCCATGTTGGATGTGGAAAAAATGAAATAATTTATACGTCTAGAGATGAAAGTTAAAACTACTTTGATCGTTTTTTTATTTGCTTTGGTAATCACCATGATCGGTAGTTTGTTTAAAATTTTACATATTAAATTGGGACCTATAACAGGTGGCATTTTACTTCTTGCCGGTATTTTATTAGAAATGATAACGGCAATATTACTTCTGATTAAATTGTTGCAAACCAAAGATTTCAAAGATTTTTTTAATTCCTAATAACCGATTACATGGAAGATAAAAAGGATAAAGGTTCCTCAAAATTTAGTGAATTTATAGAAAAGCTAAAAGAAATTGTCGATGAGAAAGCCGATTTGGATCAGAATCTGGTCATTGACTTGGAATATGTCAATTTGTTGAAACACGAAGGAGAATCTATTCGCAAAGTATTGGACGACCTAGAACATGATGCGGTTTTTAACGAAGCTTTGAATGCCATAATCAGCACCAATAACAATGCAGTAGAATATCACGCTGCTCATGTATTATTGCAGGATGTCATCAAAGTGTATAATATGACGATTGCAGGTCAGAAAGAAATTCCATTAAAAGCCCAATTTGTTTTAGCTTATTTTTTCGAAGTTTTACAACAAAATGATTTTACCAAATCGTTATCTTTGGCTCGCATCAATCAATTGGTTGCTTCAGATAAATTCAAAGAAAATGTTCAAAAAATAGCACAAGCCTCTTTTTTTAATTTACCCAAGGATTTTGCCGAAGAGTTATTGATGCCATCCATTTTGTCCAGAATAGATCATCGGGATTTTAAAACCATAGGTTCATTTTTATATAGAATCGCATCTTTGATTACCAAGGCAGACGAAACGGTTTCTGAAGCGGAAAAGGAAGTGTTAAAAACGATATCGAATAAAGCATTCAAACCCAAAGTCAAGACGCAATCTTCAGTTAAGGCACAAGAAATTCCAGCTGATGACACTTTGGAAAAAGTCATGGCCGAACTTAAAGAATTAGTCGGACTCAGAGATATTAAAATTGCCGTAGAAGAACTGACCAATTTTCTAAAAATCCAAAAAATAAGAGAAAAGGAAGGTTTGAAAACCAAACAAAATGCCTTGCATTCGGTGTTTATGGGACCTCCCGGAACAGGTAAAACTACGATTGCAAGACTGATTGGTAGAATCTATAAACATTTAGGCTATCTTCAAAAAGGTCATTTGGTCGAAACCGATAGAGCCGGTTTGGTAGCCGGTTATGTTGGTCAAACGGCCATGAAAGTCGATGAAGTGGTTCAATCTGCTTTGGATGGGGTTTTATTTATTGATGAAGCCTATTCCTTAGCACAACAAGACAATCAACGAGATTTTGGAAATGAAGCCATTGAAGCGCTTTTAAAGAGAATGGAAGATAACCGTGAAAATTTGGTCGTAATCGTAGCCGGATATCCCGATGAAATGAAAGATTTTATCCAATCCAATCCCGGATTACAATCCCGTTTCAATCGCTACTATTCTTTCGATCACTACCAACCCTTGGAATTGATGGATATCTTTAAAATGTATGCCACCAAAGCTGATTTTGTGCTTTCTGAAGATGCCTCCGATAAAATGTTGGAAATTTTTGAACGTTTGTATGAAAAGAGAAATAAATCTTTCGGAAATGCTCGTGTTGCGCGCAATTTATTTGAAAAAATCATCGAACGTCAAGCTAGCAGAATTGTTCAAATTCCCAAACTGACCAAAGAAATTCTCATGACCATAGAAGAAGCCGACATTCCTGAAATCAATAAAACAGTTGAAGAAGTATTGGTATTTAAAGAGGACGAAAACGCAGACTAATTTTTTATAATTATGACTTTACAACAAATCATTGAACTCATCGGGACAAACCCCAAGACCATTTTAACTTATTATTTGGTTGTTATAGCTTTAGCGATTATTTTGGCGCTATTTGTCAATAAAGACAATTTTAAATCACCCTTTACCTATATTTATTCGGTGTTGGTTTATGCGGTGAGTATTCCGGCTGTAGTTTCGGTAGTGCTTGTTATATATGGTTTTTTCTTTAGAAAAATAGATTTTTTACAAGTAGATGTTTTGTCTTATTTTCTTCCGATTATTGCTTTGGGAATCGTTTTTGTAATATTCAATAAAACCGTTGGATTGGCTCAGATTCCTGGGTTTAAAAGAGTATCAGGTCTGTTTATGATGATAACACTGGCTTTATTTGTAGCTTATGTACTTCAGAAAACTTTCTTTGGAATTTTCTTTATTGGTAGTTTCCAAACCCTTTTAATTATCTTTTTAGTTGTTTTTGTATTGATTAAAATGGGATGGGACAGGTTGGTTAATTAATGTGCTAATTTGCTAATTTTCAAATTTTCAATTTTAACCGTTCAATTTCATCTCTATATTTAGCAGCATTGATAAAGTCTAATGACTTGGCTGCTTCTTCCATTTTTTTACGAGCATCGCGAATCATTTTTTCTATCTCGGGTTTGCTCATATAGGATAAAGCTTGCTCTGCGGCAACCATTGCTAGTGGATCGTAAGTATAGGAGGTAATCGAACTCTTGGCTAGAATACTATCCAAACTCTTCTTTATTTGTGTGGGTGTTATATTGTTTTTGGTATTGTAATCAATTTGCTTTTGACGACGGTAATTGGTGTCGTCTAGGGTCAATTGCATGCTTCGCGTAATTTTATCTGCGTACATGATGGCTTTTCCATTCAAATGTCGAGCAGCCCTACCAATGGTTTGTGTGAGCGATCGGTGACTGCGTAAAAATCCTTCTTTATCGGCATCCAAAATGGCTACTAAAGATACTTCAGGCAAATCCAATCCTTCTCTCAATAAATTGACGCCAACTAATACGTCAAAAAGCCCTTTCCTTAAGTCCTGCATGATTTCGACTCGTTCCAATGTGTCCACATCAGAGTGAATGTAACGCGTCCGAATGGATACTCTTGTCAGATATTTGGTCAATTCTTCCGCCATGCGTTTGGTCAAAGTAGTAACTAAAATTCGTTCGTCTTTTTCTATCCGTTGATGAATTTCTTCTATCAAATCATCAATTTGATTCAAACTCGGTCTGATTTCAATTACGGGATCCAACAAACCTGTTGGACGAATCACTTGCTCTACATATACACCTAAAGTTTTTTGCAATTCGTAATCGGCTGGAGTAGCACTGACGTATATCACTTGATTTTGCAATTCTTCAAATTCAGCAAACATCAAAGGTCGGTTATCCATGGCAGCAGGTAAACGGAAACCAAATTCGACTAGATTTTCCTTACGAGATCGATCGCCTCCATACATGGCATGAACCTGCGGAATGGTCACGTGACTTTCGTCAATAACCATCAAAAAATCTTCGGGAAAATAGTCTAGTAAGCAAAAAGGTCGCGTTCCTGGCGCTCGTCCATCTAGATATCGGGAATAATTTTCGATACCGCTGCAATAACCCAATTCGCGAATCATTTCTAAATCGTATTCCGTTCGTTCTTTCAATCGTTTGGCTTCCAAGGGTTTTTCTATCGAATTGAAATAATCCACTTGTAACATCATGTCGTCCTGAATCTGATGTATGGCTTGTTGCAGTACTTCAGGCGAAGTCACAAATAAATTGGCTGGATAAATCCGGAGTTGTTCAAATTTTTCAACCGGAGCATTGTTGAGGTAATCAAAACTCTCAATTTCTTCAATTTCATCGCCAAAGTAGTGAATTCTAAAGGCCGTTTCACCATAAGATGGAAAAACAGTAACCGTATCACCTTTTACTTTAAAAGTTCCGGCCTTAATTTCCACTTCGCTTCGGGCATACAAACTGGTGACCAATTGGTGTAAAAACTTCGACATGGGAAGCTTTTGACCTCGGGCAATTGGAATGACATTTTTCTGAAATTCAACAGGGTTTCCAATGCCGTACAAACAAGAAACGGAAGCTACAACCAACACGTCACGTCTTCCCGAAAGCAGGGAAGAAGTCGTGCTAATTCTCAGTTTTTCAATATCTTCATTGATGGATAAATCCTTTTCAATGTACAAACCCGTACTTGGAATATAGGCTTCAGGCTGGTAGTAATCGTAATAGGAAACAAAATATTCAACGGCACTTTCCGGAAAAAAAGTCTTGAACTCTTGGTATAATTGGGCTGCTAAGGTTTTGTTGTGAGCCAAAACCAAAGTGGGTTTTTGAACGGCTTGCATGACATTGGCAACCGTAAAAGTTTTACCCGAACCGGTTACACCGAGCAAGGTTTGATACTTTTCACCTTGATTGATGCCATTTACGAGTTGCGCGATTGCATCCGGTTGGTCACCGGTAGGTTTGAAATCTGATTTTAATTTGAATTGCATGGAACAAAAATACTAAATGAATATTTTGAAACAACAAGAGATTCATTATTTAATTTAAATATTTTGTTACCTTTGAAAAACTACTTTGATTTGAAGATCAAAGATCAAGTAAGTTGCATTTTATAAGATAATTAACACGATTTATTGAATTTAATATTTTAAAAAGCATGAGAAGAATAATTTTATTTTCATTGATTTTTGTGGGAATGAACTCCTTTTTAGTTGTAGAAAACGATTCAATTAAAGTAAACCACCAATTAAATGGTGTAACGGTCTTTCTAGACAATGCAGAATTTTTTGAAACAGGTCAAACTTCCGTTGGAGCTGGATTATCGGAGTTGGTTTTTAAAAATATTTCCTCGGGAATTTTAAAGGATGGCATACGGGTAGCTGCCACCAACGGCGTTCAGATTTATTCGGTTCAAATTGAAAATGATGCGAATTTTAAGGAAAATAGTTCCGAATACAAAGAATTGCTAGATCAAATAAATCGTTTGGATGAGCAAAAAGATAAGTTGCATCAAAAAATCGATTTGTATGAAAAACAAATGGATTATTTGGAAGCCAATTACAAACTAAATATGAATGTAACGGCTACTCAAGCTCAAATCGATGAAGGTCAAAAGTATTTTCATAGAAAGATGGAAGAGATCTCCAATCAGATTTGGACATGGGAACAAGAAGTAAAGCAATTAGGGGACAGTATTTCAGTATTGGAAAAAGAGCAAACACTTTTGTCATCTCGTTTGGAAAAGAAAAATGCCATCATTAAAATCAAGGTTAAAAGTGATAAAGCTACTGCTACTGAGATCCAATTGCACTATTTGGTGACGCGAGCGGTTTGGTTGCCTTTATACGCCATTCGTGCACATGATGATTCCAATAAGGTGGTCATCGAGTACCAAGCGCAACTCTACAATGATACCGGTATTGATTGGCATAATATCCCCATTACGCTTGCCATGATCAATGCATCACAAGACATCGGGATTCCGGAAATGGCTGCTTGGACTATAGATGGGGATAAAAACAAATTCAATTATAAAATTGCTAAAGGTGATTATAGTGGAAAAAATGATTATGAAGGAGATTTAGACGACTCGAAAACTTATGATTTGGTAGTAGACGACTTGAATACCCGATTTGAAATCCAAAACAAACACATCATCCCGTCCGATGCAGTGCCGCATACCATCGATATCGATGTTTTTGAAAAGGAAGTTTTCTATTATACTTTATCCATTCCAAAAGTCAAATCAGACGCCTATAAAATTGCGAGTATTTCCGATTGGGAAAGTTTGGGGTTAATCGATGGATTTGTCAATTTGTATTACAATGATACGTTTCAGGGAAAGACTTTCTTGAAAATGCAACAAATTGAAGATTTTTTGGATGTTTCGGTTGGAAAGGACCAATCATTGATCATCAATCGCAAGAAAATGCCGGGAAAAAGCCGTAAGAGTTTGATAGGAAACACGATAACGGAACAATTCAAATTTGAAATTTCTGTTAAAAACAATAAAAATCTTGCTCAAGCCATTGAAATAAAAGACCAAATTCCCATATCCATTAGTAAAGAAATCGAAATCAATATCACTGATATTTCAAATGCCAAATTGGATCCTGTGACCGGAGAATTGATTTGGAAATTGAATCTTGGTCCAAACGAAGTTAAAAAACTTCAACTCTCTTTTTCGGTAAAATATCCTAGTTCCAAGCGATATGAAATCAACTACAATCAAAATTCGATTAAATCTCCAAGGTATTTTTAAATGAAGAAATTTGTTTTAATTTCAGCTTTGTTTTTTTTATTTCAGTCCATTTTATTGGCCCAAAATAATTTCCCAAAATCGTGGGTAGGAAGTTATAGAGGTCAACTTCACCTATATACCATTGATAGCATTGCTATGCGCGTCGATATGAAACTTGACATCGTGCAGACAATGAATGATTCCATTTTTCAATGGAAAATGACTTATATTTTCAATGGCAACGAAGACGTCAGAGATTATCAATTGAAGTTGGTTGATGCTTCAAAAGGACATTACATCGTAGACGAACGCAATAGTATTTTGATTGATACCTATTATAGAAATGGCGTATTGACTTCCTTTTTCGAAGTGGAAAAAAGTTTTATCATTTCTGAATATACCAAAATAGGAGAGGAGATTCATTTTGATATTATCTCCGGTATAAATCAACCCATTCTGTCGGGAAATTCTGAACAAAAGGGGGAACTGATTCCCGAAGTCATGAGTTTTCCAATAAATGGAAGACAGGAAGCGGTTTTAATTAAAATTTAATTACAAATGGAAGATTTTGAGCATTTAGAAAATGAAATTGAAAAAGCATTTATTTCTAATAAAATAAAAGAGATAAACCTCTATCAAGTAGAAAATCAGTATTTTGAATTAAAAGAAGATTACCAATGGTTGATTGATGCCGGTATAGAATTGGTGTTTGAAAATAGCGTTTTTACGGTTTGTTGGAATAGCGAAATGGAATGCGTTACTTTTCAAATGCAACCTTTTGAAGAGATGTACGAACCGAATAATTTTTCAAAATTAGACTTACTTAATTTCAGAAAGCTCAAATCAATCTATGGAATGCCCATTGAAAAAGTTGCATTCAAAGCATTTGACGTGGGATTTATCGAAGATTATCAAATGAATATCAAATATGTGAAAATGATGCATGAAATCTGTGTTTATTTTGAAGGAAATCTCACACTTCAATTAGCTTGTGTCCGATTTGATATTTCTGATTCTTTTGATCCAATGAATATCAGTTATGATAATGCGGGACAAATATTGATGTCATTGAATAACTTTTTTGAAATAAAGGAGAATTAAATTTTTATTTTAAATGCGTTCACTTATATTATTTTGATTAATATTGCACATAATATGTGTAAATTTGATTTCAGATGAAGAACATAACATTGTCACTTCCAGAAGATTTAATAGCTAAAAGCCGAGAATATGCCCGAAAAAGGGGTATGAGTCTCAATGAACTCATTAGAAAATATTTAAAATCAAATGTAAGTGTGGATTCCAAATCAACAGCAGAAAAGCTACTTGAAAAAAGACGTGATTTTAAATTTGATACTAAAATAACTTGGAAAAGAGAAGATTTATATGATAGATAAATACTTTATAGACACAAATATTTTGGTTTATCTTTTTAGTGAAATTGAAATTGAAAAGAGTGATAAGTGTTCAGATATTCTTAGTCAACTTTCAAATCATGTTCAATTTGTGCTTTCAACGCAAGTAATCAATGAATTTTCTAATGTTTCCATATCTAAATTTCATAAGGATGCTACAGAAGTAAAGTCAATCATAGATATTCTGTCTGAATTTGAGATTGTTATAAATGACGTGGATATTATTAAAAAGGGAATTGACATAAAATTCAAATATCAATTATCATTTTGGGATAGTTTAATAGTATCTGCAGCCAAGAGTGCTAAATGCAATATCATATTATCAGAAGATTTGCAAGATGGACAAGTTATAGAAGGGGTTAAAATTCAAAATCCATTTATTCATGATCTGATTAATTCTAAAATTTAATAAGTAAGCATGCAAATTAAAGATGTTATTAATCACCTCGAATCTCTTTCGCCATTACAATACGCCGAAGGTTTTGACAATGTCGGTTTACTAACCGGTCAAGTTGATTGGGAAGTAAAAGGTGTTTTGGTTACGTTGGATACTTTAGAAGAAACTGTTGATGAGGCTATTATCAAAAATTGCAATTTTATTGTCAGCTTTCATCCCATCATTTTCAATGGCTTAAAACGATTGACTGGCAAATCTTATGTGGAACGAACAGTCATCAAGGCCATTCAAAATAACATTGCCATTTATGCGTTACATACGGCTTTGGACAATCAAAAGATAGGTGTGAGTGGTAAAATGGCTGCTATGTTGGGTTTGCATGATGTAAAGGTCCTGATACCTAAATCCGAAACAATCAAAAAACTCACTACCTATGTTCCAATTCAAAATGTGGATCAGGTTAGGAAAACCCTATTTTCTGTAGGCGCAGGAAATATTGGCAATTATGCTGAATGTAGTTTCAATTCAGAAGGATATGGCACTTATACAGCCAATGCACAAGCCAATCCTACATTAGGGGAAATTGGAAAATGGCATCAAGAACCTGAAACGGCTTTGGTGGTTTATTTTGAAAAACATTTGGAAGCAGCTATTTTAAAAGCACTTTTCCAATCGCATCCCTATGAAGAAGTAGCTTATGAAGTAAAAACTTTGGACAATCTCAATCAAAATATAGGAATGGGTGTTTATGGAAATTTTGAAAAAGCTATTTCAGAATCGGAATTTCTAAAACGCTTACAAACTACTTTCAAAACAACCAATATCCGTCATTCAAATTTATTGCAAAAAGAGATCAAAACAGTTGCTCTTTTAGGCGGTTCGGGTAGTTTTGCGCTTCAAAACGCCAAAAGGGTCGGAGCTCAAGCATTTGTCAGTGCCGATTTCAAATACCACGAATTTTATAGTGCCGAACAGCAAATTCTCATTGCCGACGTGGGACATTATGAAAGTGAACAATTTACAAAAAATTTAATTTTGGATTTTATTCAAAAAAAATTCACTACTTTTGCAGTTATTTTATCGGAAACCCATACAAATCCTGTTTTTAATTACCATTAAATTATGACCAACAAGAAAGAAGTGAGTGTAGAGGAAAAGCTGAGAGCTTTATATGATTTACAATTGATTGACTCAAAGTTAGATGCCATGCAATTGATGCGAGGTGAATTGCCTCTTGAAGTACAAGATTTAGAAGATGATATCGCTGGTTTTGAAATCAGAATAAACAAACAAAAAGAGCAAATTGCAGCATTGGAATTGGAGATTTCCAACAAAAAGAAAGAAATTGAAGAAGCCAAATCTAAAGTGCAAAAATATGTAAAGCAACAAGATAAAGTTAGAAATAACCGCGAATTTGATTCCTTAAAGAAAGAAGTTGAATTTGAAGAATTGGAAATTCAATTATTTGAAAAAAAGATCAAAGAAGCTAAAGCTAAAATTGAACAGAAAGCTGCTATTATAGCTGAAACTCAAGAAAGATTGGATTCCAAGAAAGAGCATTTGATGCATAAAAAAGCTGAATTAGATGAAATTGTGAGTGAAACTCAGAAGGAAGAAACGGAAATGCATAAAAAATCTGAAGAATTTGGGGCTTTGATTGACGCTCATCTTTTAAAAGCGTATCAAAGAATCAGAAGTAATGTGAAAAACGGGATGGCTGTTGTTAAAGTTGAACGTGGCGCTGCCGGTGGATCATTTTTTACTATTCCTCCGCAAAAGCAAATGGAAATCGCTTCTCGTAAGAAAATTGTTATTGATGAAAATAGCGGACGCATTTTGGTAGATGCTAAATTAGCTGAAGAAGAAGAAGATAAAATCAATACTTTATTTGCCTAATTTAGGTAAAAAATAATATTCAAAAGCCGTTTTTTTAAAATGGCTTTTTTTTTCGTAGGTAAGAAAAGTAAATTATTCTACAGTTATTTCATCTATAAAGATAAAAGCATCGCCTTGAAAGGGATAACCTTGATGCCATTCGGGTAGTTTGCCAAAATTATGAGCAACTATTTTAACATAGCGGGCGGAGATTCCATCTAAAGTTGCTTTCAAAATTTGAATTTTAACATCCATCTCCTTGGGATTGATTTTATTGTCTATACTTGCAACTTTTTCAAAATGAATGTTGTCACTTGAAACAAAGTATTCCACTTGCGTAGGCATCAATATCCAAGAACCTGTATCTTGAAGGTAAGAACTATTAATGGAATTGACCTTTACTAATTCTTGCAAATCAATTACTGCCTCAAAATCTTGATTTTGATAACCTTGCCATGATCCTTTACGCCAATTTTCATTACCATTAATTCCATCTATCAAACCCTCAGGGCCACCGGCATGGTACTGAGGATTGTACGTGGATTTTAGTTTAATAGTAAAATTATTAGGTTTTTTTACAAAAGAGGCTTTGGTAACATTACTAATATTGTCGATTCCAATTCCAGTATATGAATAAACCGTGCAAGAAGTATCGATTTTAATTGGTTTTTCATAAATCAAAATCGGAATTTTTTCATGCAGTTTTTCATTTTCGGAAATCCAATACCAAATGCTGTTATGTGCATCTATAGATTCAATACGCACTGTTGTTTCTTTTTCAAATGATTGGCTATTTGATGTTATTACAGGAGAAATTACATAAGGATATTGAATTGTGTTTTGAATATTTTCATTCGGTTTAACATTTTCAAAACCTAATTTTTCTAACTCAAATTTCGGTGTTGTTTTAGTGATAATCCGATGAGATCCATCTTCAAAATTTACTTTAATATAATCGAAGAAAGGTTCTGTCACATCCCAAGTTGGTTTGCCGGGGCTTATGTTGTAGAGTCCCATTGAACTCAACACATACCAAGCACTCATCTGACCGCAATCTTCATTTCCAATCAAACCATCTGGAGCATTTTTGTAAAATGTATTTAATATTTCGTGAACTTTTAACTGGGTTTTTTCAGGTTTTCCAACATAATTGTACAAATAAGCAATGTGATGACTGGGTTCATTTCCGTGTGCATATTGACCTATCAAACCGGTAAGGTCGGCTTGATCTCGACCTGTTGTTTTGCTATCACTATTAAATAATGCATCTAGTTTGGCTTCCATTTTAGTTGCTCCGCCTTGCATTGCAATCAAGCCATTAATATCATGGGGTACAAAAAAAGAATACTGCCAAGAATTGCCTTCTGTGAAATTATTATTGACTTCTTTTGGATCAAAAGGGGAATCCCAACCTCCATTTTTTCGAGCTCTCATAAATCCGGTTTTCCAATCAAAAACGTTTTTCCATTGTTGAGATCGTTTGATATAATAATTGTAATCTTCTCTTTGATTTAAAATCTGAGCCATTTGAGCAATACACCAATCATCATAGGCATACTCCAAAGTCTTGGAAACACTTTCATGTTCATCTTCTATTGCAATTACACCAAAATTCTTAAACGCATTTAACCCCAAATGATCCAACATTGCCGAATGTTTGGATGCATTAAACGCTTTTTCATAATCAAATCCTTTTATATTTTTTGCCATGGCATCTGCTATAACCGATACAGCATGATACCCAATCATACAATCCGTTTCATTACTTGAAAGTTCCCATACGGGTAATCTGCCTCCTTGTTCGTGCTGTTTGATAAAAGTATTGATGTAATCGGAGGTGCGTTTGTGATCAATCAACGTGTAAAGTGGATGAGTGGCTCGAAAAGTATCCCAAAGTGAAAAAACGGTATAATAATCAAAAGTGCTATTTTCGTGAATCATTTGATCTCGCCCTCGATATTTTCCGTCTAGATCACTTGCAATATTGGGTTGCATCATCGTGTGATACAAAGCGGTATAAAAAATGCTGAGTTTATTTAGGTCATTTGAAGTAACCTCAATTTTTGATAGTTCTTTATTCCATGCCAGATGTGCCTCTTGACGTGCTTTCTCAAAATCCCAATGTTTCAATTCTCCCGAATTGAGTTCTGCACCAGCATAACCGGTCATTGATAAAGCCACTTTAACCTTTATTATTTCACTTTTTTTGACGTCTTTTGTAAATGCTAATGCCAATTGTTTGCCTTGAAAGTTTCTATTTTTTAAATGGTATTCCGGATTATCTGATCTGATTTCTGTCAGTTTCATTGGAACACTAAATTTGATCTCAGCAAATATATACTGGTTTTGTGCCCAAGCTTTGCTTCTTCTTTTTACAAGTAATGTTTTGGAATCTTTAATGATGACTTCTCCTTCAATTAACATATCGCGATGGTTTAAATCCAAAATAATAAATGCATTTCCATCTTTATGAAAGGTGTATTGATGAAAACCAACCCTTTCACTAGTGGTAAGAGCTACTTCAATATCATTTTTATCCAAAACTACACTATAGTAACCTGCTTCTGCTTTTTCGTTTTTATGTTGAAAGTTTGAACCATATTGTTTAGGATCAAATGATGGAATCCCCATACCTGGCATGAGTAATATATCACCATAATCGGAAACACCTGTTCCATTGAGGTGCGTATGTGAAAAACCATAAATATAGGAGTCTGAAAAATGATATCCGCTGCATCCGTCCCAACTTCCGTCAATTCTAGTGTCAGGTGAAAGTTGTACCATTCCATAAGGAACTGTAGCGCCAGGAAAAGTATGACCATGTCCACCGGTTCCTATAAAAGGATTGACGTACTGAGCAAAATCTATGTCTTGACTTTTAATTGATAATGTGAATGTACATAGTAAGAGAATTATAAAGTATCGCATACAGAATGATATTTTAATCAAAGATAACAAACTACTACAAAAAAAAACAAGCGTCTATATTCTTTTGGACGCTTGCTTTTCAAACTAGGGGCATCCCTTTAAAAAAGGGAAGTTGTTTTAATGTAAATTAATTTAAATTAAGTTGCCATTTGACTTTATTCATGCCAACTTGAATAGCATCTTCATTCATTGGAATCATATTGTGGTGACGACTTGGAAGTGATTTTTCCAAGCCTTTGTGAATGTTTTCCATTTTTACAATTGGATGTAATTTCAGATAAGCACCCATTACAATCATATTAAAAACCTTACGATTATTCATTTCAGATGCCTCTTTGGCTCCTTCTATAATAGCAATGTTAATATCTTTGCGTGTAGGAGGATGAATGATACCATTTGGATCATACAACAACAAACCGCCTGGTTTAACTGTTGATTCAAATTTATCCATCGATTGTTGGTTGAGGATGATAGCTGTATCAAATTCATGTAAAATAGGTGAATTGATTCGGTCATCACTTAATATAACTGCAACATTGGCTGTACCTCCACGCATTTCAGGACCATAGGATGGCATCCAACTTACTTCCTGTCCTTGCATGATTCCGGAATAGGCCAATATTTTACCCATTGATAGAACTCCTTGTCCTCCAAATCCGGCTATGATTATTTCTTCAGTCATCTTTTTAAATTGTTTTATATTTAAATCCTGATTTTTAATCCCGATAGCTATCGGGACTAAATTCTAAATTTATTTCTTAATATCTCCTAATGGAAAATAAGTCATCATATTTTCTTCCAACCAAATATTGGATTGTTCGGGTGTCATTTTCCATCCGGAATTGCAATTGGACAATACTTCCACAATAGAGGTTCCTTTGTTATCTCTTTGATTTTCAAATGCTTTTTGAATGGCTCTTTTGGTTTTGTTAACCAAAGTAGGTTTGTGTACAGCTTGTCTAGTTGCATAGCAAACTCCAGGTAACATAGCCACCATTTCTGTAATTTTTAAAGGATATCCTGCATTGTGAACATCTCTTCCATAAGGTGAAGTTGATGATTTCATACCTTCCAAAGTTGTTGGTGCCATTTGACCACCCGTCATGCCATAAATACCATTGTTGATGAATATAATGACAATATTTTCACCTCTGTTGCAAGCATGAATAGTTTCGGCAGTACCAATGGCAGCTAAATCTCCATCTCCTTGATAGGTAAATACGAATTTATTAGGAAAAACTCTCTTGATTCCGGTGGCAACTGCAGGTGCACGTCCATGTGCAGCTTGCTGCATATCCACATTCATGAATTCATAAGCCAATACAGAACATCCAACAGGAGCTACACCAATGGTGTCGGCTGTAATTCCCATTTCTTCAACTACTTCCATAATCAATCGATGCACAACGCCATGTCCGCATCCGGGACAGTAGCTTAATGCGCCTTCATTGATATTTTCTGTTTTTTTAAAAACAATAGTTCCTGTTTTGATAATTTCTTCAGGAGTGATTACATCTGCGATCATATTCTTATAATGTTTTTAGATGATTTTCAACGGCATTCAATACTTCACCGGGTGTAGCAATCATGCCACCCATACGTCCAAAGTGTACTACGGGAGACTTTCCATTCACAGCTAATCTCACGTCTTCTACCATTTGACCGGCATTCATTTCAACCGACATAAACCCTTTGACTTTTCCGGCATATTTTTCTATGGCTTTAGTCGGATATGGCCACAATGTAATGGGTCGAATCAAACCTAATTTCAAACCTTTTTCTCTTCCCAGTTGAATCACTTTTTGACAAATTCTAGCACTGGTTCCAAAAGCAACCATCAAATACTCTGCATCTTCGCATTGAATTTCTTCATGGTCGGTTTCATGGGCTTCAATTTCTTTGTATTTGGCTTGTAAATCTTGATTGTGGTGTTCTTGAACTTCAGATTTTAAATTAAGCGAAGTAATGATATTTTGCTTTCTTCCGGATCTTCCGGTTGTAGCCCAACTGCCATGTTTTTCAATGACTTCTTCATCTGTTAATCTTGGTTTGGGGTCAGGTAAATATACTTTTTCCATCATTTGACCAATAGCACCATCGGCTAAAATCATAACAGGTGTTCTGTATTTGAAAGCCAATTCAAAACCTCTATCAACAAAATCAGCCATTTCTTGTACGGTTGAAGGAGCCAATACAATCAATCGGTAATCTCCGTGTCCTCCACCTTTTACGGCTTGAAAGTAATCGGCTTGTGAAGGTTGAATGGTTCCCAAACCAGGACCGCCACGCATGACATTGACTATCAAACAAGGTAATTCAGCTCCAGCAATATAGGAAATTCCTTCCAATTTGAGACTTATACCCGGACTAGAAGATGATGTCATTACTTTTTTTCCGGCTCCTGCTGCTCCATAGACCATATTGATGGCGGCTACTTCACTTTCAGCTTGTAGAACCACCATGCCTGTTCTTTTTTCAGGACGTTGAACCATGAGATATTCTATCACTTCTGATTGAGGTGTTATTGGATATCCAAAATAAGCATCAGCACCAGCTCTGATAGCTGCTTCTGCCAAAGCTTCATTGCCTTTCATTAATTTTAATTCTTCCATTTATTAAGTTAGAAATTAGAAGTTAGAAGTTAGAAGGGTTTAAAGATTTCAGTGAATAGAAATCCTTTAAACCATTTTAAGCTGTTTTAAGTAGATAAACTGTGATACACATATCAGGACACACCAAAGCACAAGCCTTACAACCCGTACATGCATCATGATTGTACGGATAAGCAGGATTGAATCCTTTGCCGTTAACCGTGTTATTGAGTTTTAAAACATCCGTAGGACATGCAACCACACATAGATTACACCCCTTGCAAGCTTCATTATCAATTACTACTGCTCCTCTTATTTTTGACATTTTAAGGTGTTTTAATTTTACTTAAACAAAGATAATATGGTATTGATGATTGTGAAATGACAATTGTCATTAAAGTTGAAAAATTTTGATATTTATGATAATAGTAAAAATACATTAAATATAATGCAAATTATTTTGCAATAAATGTTAAATATGTGTAAGATATATAAAGTCAAATGGAATTTATTACGGTTTAACGCAAACGATTTCGTATTGATATTCAAATTTAATTATATTTTATGGTTTAGAAGCAAATATTTTACACAAAAGGCTCAATTTTTTTGCTGAAAAATGATATTCATCAATGAATTTTTTTGGATTAATTTTTAAATTTCACAAGTTTTAGTTTGATTTTAGCTAACACTCCTTTAAAAGTGAAATTTGGAACATTTGTACAATATTGTGGAACATCTGTACCAAATGTTTGATTGCAATGGGTCTAAATTTGCCGAGTCATATTTCTTTAACTTAAATATTTAAATTATGAATTACAATTATTTAAAGTTTTTGCTAGTCCTTTTTGGATTTTTGATGGGTTCAATGGTTTATGGTCAAAACGATGGGTTTAATTATAAATCTGTTGTATACAATAACGGAGTCGTCGTGGCAAATCAATCGGTAACTTTGAGATTTACCTATTACGATGCATCAACACAAGTATATCAAGAAACCTTTGCAACAACAACTTCTTCGGCTGGGATTGTGATATTGAATATGGGAGAAGGAACGGTGGTATCAGGAACTTTCAATTCGCTCAATTTTAATAACCAAATATCTTACAAAGTGGAAGTCAATATGGGAAGTGGTTATACTAATATGGGAACATATGATTTTAAATATGTTCCCTATGCCAAACACGCTCAAACTGCCAGTTCAATTTCAACTGCGCTCTCTTTAGATGATTTGTCTGATGGAAAAACCGATGATTATTCTCTTTTTTTAGGAGTAAATACTGGTAATTCAGACGATGGTAATAATTACAATGTTGGGATTGGCCAAAATTGTCTAGGTAATAATACAAGTGGTTTTAACAATGTAGCCGTAGGAGCCGGAACCATGGGGGCCAATGGATCAGGTAGTCAAAATACAGCCATCGGAAGTAACACTTTATTTTTGAATCAATCGGGTAGTGGTAATACTGCCATTGGTTATGCGGCAATGAATGCTGCTGATGGTAGAGCCTATAATACCGCTGTGGGATATTCAGCTCTGATGAGTGGAACAGCAGGTAACAATAATGTGGCATTGGGTACAAATGCTCTCAAAAGCTCTGGTGGAAGCAATAATACCGCTGTTGGAAACGCAGCTGGATACAGTAATTTAAGTGGCAATTACAATGTTTTTATTGGAAACAACGCCGGTTATAATGAAACAGGTAGTAGTAAATTGTATATAACTAACAGCAGTACTGCTTATCCATTAATTTATGGAGACTTTAATTCGGGTCAACTGACAATTAATGGCGATTTAACCATCAAAGACGGCTCACAAGGAGCAGGAAAAGTATTTACTAGTGATGCCAATGGTCTTGGTTCTTGGCAAGATGCTGCAAAAACACACACCGTTTTCTTAAATCCGGCCATGGCGCAACCTATGAGTAATACCGTTGACTACAGTCGCTCTTGGGGTAGTTTTTATATTGCCTCAAACAATATTTCAACGGTAATCATACCACTTGATTTACCGGTAGGTGCAACAGTTACACAGGTAACCTATTATTTTGTGGATAATACCAATACGGCAAGTATCCGTTTCAGTGCTTATATGACTACTATATCTAGTGGTTCTTCGGGTACTACAGGGGCGTATAATTCTACAAACACATCGTCTTCTGTTCAAGAGTATACTCCGGTTTTAGGTGGCTTTGAAATTGTAGCCGATAAGGTTTACAGTTTTGTTATTGATGCCAATGGCGCTGCATGGCCAGGTAATAGTTCATTATCTATTAGAGGAATAAAAGTTATTTATACATACTAAATAGTTTGAAAATGAAAATATTATGTTCCTTCTTTGCATTCTCTTGGGTATTTATGACGAATGCCCAAACAGAACTTCGCAAACAATCTATTGATAGCGGTGGTGCTCTAACCCAATCCGGCACGGTAACCATGCTGTTTACCGTAGGCGAAGTAGTGGTTGCCGAAGGTGTATCAGGCACTTATTCCATTTCTGAAGGATTTATTGGAAAAGATATGAATATAGCCTTAAACTTGGACGAATTTGACGAATTGATCGGAGTAAGTATTTATCCCAATCCATTTGTAAGCGAATTGAATATAACATTCCCAAATTCTAGTCAATATGACATCGAATTGTATGATGTAAATGGAAAACTTATTTGGAGTAGGAATACTTCCAATCAAACTGAAACAAAACTTGTGTTGGATACCCTTTCAGAAACTAATTATTTTTTGTTGGTAAAAGACGTAGCCCTTCAAAAGGTTAAAGTGTTCCAAGTCATTAAACAGTAAACTATAATTTATTTAATTTCAAAACAATTACATCCGGTGGCTCGAAGTTACCGGATTTTTTTCAACCCATGAATCTTTATGGAGTTCATAATAGTTTTTTTAAAGTTTTCTATAATATATACGTGTATTAACTCCGTAGAATCTTCAATTCCCAACCATAAATATTTTCAATGTAGACTTAAGTTGATTTATTGTAGGCACTCAAAATCGAGTATATTAAGGTAAACGCTAAAATTAAAGTTAGAATAGAGCTGTAAAAAACATTAGAATTATAGAATATCCTTCCAGTTTTCCGGATTGAATGTTCCATTGTTTTTTTCTAATTCCATGATTTTATCTGCAAGTTCTTTCATTTCTTTTGCATTAGGGGCATTGGTAACAATACATTCTATAACATATTCACGAATTCCAATGATCGCATTCTCCATCTCATCCATTACTTTATCTCTCTCATCTATCGCAATATGTAACATCTGTTCATTGAGCTTTTCAGAAAGAACTGCATCTTCATAATCGTCAGCAAATTTTGTCAAATGATCCGTTAATCCTGCTTCTACTATTCCAGATTCTTCTTCAAATTCTGCAATTATTTCTTTTAATTCTCTGATAATATCAGGTTGATCTAATAACGGTTGACTGTTAATCCAATTTGCAAGTGCTTCTTCATTTTCATTGAGAAGTAAATCGAGTAATTTTTCTCTGTTTTTCATTTTATATTTTTTTAAATTTGAGGTGTAAAATTAAAATTAATTTATTTCTAAACAATTTTATTTGGTGTATTTACATCACTCTCAACTTAAAAAATCTTAACATATTTTCCCGGATTTACCTCATGCATCAATCCGTATATTCTTTCAAATATATCCTCTGTACTAGGGTTGGAGAAGTAATCGCCATCGGTACCATAAGCGGGTCTATGGTCTTGTGCGGTAATAGTCAACGGCTTGGAATCAAGGTATTGGAAAGCATCTTGTTTGATCAGAATTTCATCCAATAAAAATGCAGATGCGCCACCACTGTAATCTTCATCAATAATCACCAATCGATTGGTTTTTTGAATACTTTTTACCAAGTCATGTTTTATGTCAAACGGTTGTATGCTTTGTGCATCGATTACTTCGCAACTGATACCGTGTTGGCGTAATTCTAAGGCCGCTTCTACTACCAATTTTAAAGTAGAACCATATGACAACATAGTAATATCACTACCTTCCATCAAAGTCTCTACAACTCCAATTGGAGTTCTAAATTGGCCGAAATTATTAGGTTTTCTCTCTTTCAAGCGATACCCATTTAAATTTTCTATAATTAAGGCTGGGTCATCACTTTCCATCAAGGTATTGTAAAATCCGGCTGCTTTGGTCATGTTGCGTGGAACCAATATGCAAACGCCTTTCAAAAAATTATTGATACCACTCATGGGCGAACCTGAATGCCAGATTCCTTCCAATCTATGACCTCTGGAACGAATAATTAAAGGCGCTTTTTGTTTGCCGGCTGTGCGATAATGTAAAGTTGCCAAATCATCACTCAAGGTCTGTAAAGCAAATAGGATATAATCCAGATATTGAATTTCGGCTATAGGTCGCAAACCGCGCATAGCCATGCCAATACCTTGTCCGGCAATAGTCGCTTCTCGAATTCCGGTATCGCTGATGCGCATTTCTCCGAATTTTTTTTGCAATCCTTCCAATCCTTGATTGACATCTCCAATATACCCTACATCTTCTCCAAATATTAAAACTTCGGGATGATGAGTGAAAATTTCGTCAAAGTTGTCTCTTAAAATAGTACGGGCATCTACTTCCGGAGCTTGTTCATCATAAGTAGGTTTTACTTCTGCTATATGTATGGCAGCTTTTTCCGATTCGCTAAATAAATGGGAACTGTAACGCTCTTGGTATTTGGCTGTATATTTTTGAATATAGGCTTTTAAATCATTTTTTTGAGGTAAGTTTTCATCTGCTATAAGTCTGTAAACCCTACGAGCAAATACCAAATTGGGTTTGATATGCACATCAGTTTCTTCTTGAAAATGTTCGACTAATTTTTGAATGAAAACAGCATTTTTGGAAGTGTTTTGAATGTTTTTAACCAAATCAAGTACTTCGGCACCTTCTTGTTTGATAGGATTTTTAAAAGCATGCCATGCTTCATTTTTGGCTCCTTTGGCTTCTTCCTTGGCGACTTTCTCTAGAGCTTCAATTTCTGATTCATTTTCAACCAATTTTAATGTATTTCCATCAGCATCCATGATTCTGAAATTCAAAATCCAACTGCGCATACGAGTGTTGCAATCGATGCTTTTTTCGTATTCCAACCTTTCAGCACTTTTATATCGCTCGTGAGATCCCGAAGTTGAGTGACCGGTAAATTGCATCAAATCGGTAACGTGAATGAGGACAGGACAATGTTCTGTTCGAGCTATTTGAGATGCTTTTTCAAAAGTGGACACCAAAGCCGGATAATCATAGCCTTTAACTGTAAATATTTCAAATCCATTGCTCCCATTTTCTCTTTGAAATCCTTTGAGTAACTCAGAAAGATTTTCTTTGGTGGTTTGATATTTAGCAGGCACCGAAATACCATATTCATCATCCCAAATACACATGACCATAGGTACTTGTAAAACACCGGCTGCATTGATGGTTTCCCAAAAAAGACCTTCACTGGTACTGGCATTTCCTATGGTTCCCCATGCAACTTCATTGCCTTGATTTGAAAACTTGGCAAAACCTTTTAATTCGGGTAAATGCCTGTATATTTTAGAAGCTTGAGCCAATCCTAATAACCTTGGCATTTGGCCAGCTGTACAGGAAATATCTGAACTTGAATTTTTCTGTTTGGTCAAATCTTTCCAGCTTCCATCCGGATTGAGAGAATGCGTTGCAAAATGATTATTCATTTGTCTTCCAGCCGATTCGGGATTATTGATAATATCAGTATCACCGTATGTACTTGAAAAGATTTGTTGAGGGGTCAATTGACCAATGGCCATCATAAAAGTTTGGTCTCTGTAATAACCTGATCTAAAATCCCCATCTTTAAAAGCTTTGGCCATAGCCAATTGAGGCAACTCCTTTCCATCTCCAAAAATTCCAAAAGCACCTCGTCCCATGAGTACTTCTTTTCTCCCCAATATACTACATTCTCTACTCAATACAGCCAATTTATAATCGTTGAGTACTTCGGTTTTGAAATCTTCGAAAGAAAGATGATGTGAAGCCATATTTTTTAATTAGTGTTTATTGCAACAAATATATAAAATATGTTGGGATAATATACTTGCCCTTTAAGTTTGAAATTAATGATCGTTACTCATTTATGAAGAGTGGTTTAAATAAAATCTCTTTTTGAATTTTTATAAGTACATCCTTAAATGAATTTGTATTACAAAAAAAACCTCCCGAATGTATTCGAGAGGTCTTCATATTTTTTATAATTCTGAATTAATTCTACATCATCCCAGGCATTCCACCACCCATAGGTGGCATTGGTGGGTTTTCTTCTTTGATGTTAACTAAAGCACATTCGGTAGTCAGAATCATTCCGGCAACTGAAGCTGCATTTTGCAAAGCAATACGAGTTACTTTGGTTGGGTCGATAATTCCGGCTTTAAACATGTTGACATACTCGTCGGTTTTGGCATTGTAACCGAAATCACCTTTGCCTTCTTTGACTTTGGCAACTACTACAGAACCTTCTTTACCTGCATTTTCAACGATTTGACGCAAAGGTTCCTCAATAGCTCTTTCAATGATACTTACGCCAGTAGCTTCGTCAGAATTCTCGGTTTTAACTTTTGCCAATGCTGCTTTGGCTCTTACCAAAGCCACACCACCACCGGCAATAATGCCTTCTTCTACTGCCGCACGAGTTGCATGCAAAGCATCGTCTACACGGTCTTTCTTTTCTTTCATTTCCACTTCGCTGGCAGCACCAACGTATAGTACTGCAACTCCGCCTGCTAATTTAGCCAAACGTTCTTTCAATTTTTCTTTATCGTATTCAGAAGTGGTTACTTCAACTTGCGCTTTGATTTGCTCTACCCGATTTTTAATGTCTTCTTTCTTACCTGATCCATTTACAATAATGGTGTTGTCTTTGTCAATAGTCACTCTTTCAGCAGTACCAAGCATTTCAACTGTAGCAGATTCAAGAGTCAAACCAAGTTCTTCCGATATCAGTGTTCCACCGGTCAAAACAGCGATGTCTTCCAACATGGCTTTTCTGCGATCTCCAAATCCGGGTGCTTTAACAGCTGCAATTTTTAAGGCACCTCTCAATTTATTCATAACTAAAGCTGTCAAAGCTTCTCCGTCTACATCTTCAGCAATGATTAATAACGGTTTGCCACTTTGAGCAACTGGTTCTAAAATAGGTAACATATCCTTCAAAGTGCTGATTTTTTTCTCATACAACAATATGTAAGGATGCTCCATGTCAACCAACATTTTTTCAGGATTGTTGATGAAGTAGGGTGATAAATATCCTCTGTCAAACTGCATTCCTTCTACAATATCTACATAGGTTTCGGTACCTTTTGCTTCTTCTACGGTAATTACGCCTTCCTTCCCAACTTTACTAAAAGCATCAGCAATCAATTTTCCGATACTGTCATCATTGTTAGCAGAAATGGCAGCTACTTGTTGAATTTTATCCGATTTGTTTCCTACTTCTTCTGAATTTTTTTTCAAATCAGCAACAACAGCTTCTACAGCTTTATCAATGCCGCGTTTCAAATCCATTGGATTGGCTCCTGCTGCCACGTTTTTCAAACCTTCTTTTACGATGGCTTGCGCCAATACGGTTGCGGTAGTTGTTCCATCACCTGCCAAATCACTGGTTTTGGAGGCAACTTCTTTTACCATTTGAGCGCCCATATTTTCAATGGGATCTTTCAATTCGATTTCTTTGGCGACACTTACGCCATCTTTGGTAACAGATGGACCACCATATGATTTGTCAATTACTACGTTACGTCCTTTAGGACCTAAGGTTACTTTTACGGCATTGGCCAATGCATCAACGCCTCTTTTGAGACCGTCGCGTGCTTCAATGTCAAATATTATTTCTTTTGCCATGATTAAGATTAATGTTTAAGGTTTTAAGTTTAAGGTTGAATGAAGTGCAGTTACTATTCTAACTTGCACTGAGCTAGCCTGCACTGAGCTTGTCGAAGTGTCGAAGAACTAAATAATAGCCAGAATATCACTCTCACGCATGATGAGATAGTTTTTTCCATCCAAATTTAGCTCCGTACCTGCATATTTTCCATAAAGTACTAAATCTCCAACTTTAACAGTTAGTGGTTCATCTTTAGTTCCGTTGCCAACGGCTACTACACTTCCTTTTTGTGGTTTTTCCTTAGCAGAATCTGGGATGATGATACCCGAAGCAGTCTTTGTTTCAGAGGCAGATGGTTCAATCAGAACTCTATCGCCCAATGGTTTAATATGTACACTCATAAAAAAAATGATTTTGAAAATTTAATTATACGTTGCCATGCAAATTACCAAAATCAGACCAAAGAACCTTTTAGAAGGTCAATGACAGTTGGAATTGTATGGATTATGGTTGTAAATGTAGAACTAAATAATTGTAAAACAATAAACTAGAATGATATTTAAATTAAGATAATACAAATGAACATAATCTTTTAACTGTCAGATTAGGCGAAAAAAAAATGCCAACCTGTCATTGGTTGGCATTTTATATCATTTACTATGGATTATTTTGCAGGTTGTTGTTGTGCAGGAGCTTCTGTGGCAGGTTTAACCGGAGTAGCTGGTGCATCCACTTGTTCTGCGGGTAATTCCGCTTCGTCCAAAGTGTTTTCAATGTTTGATTTAGCAGCACCTCCATGTCTGGAAGGATGAGTCAAATTGGTGATTAAAACCAAAGCTACCATCACAGCAGCCAAAGTCCAAGTACTTTTATCCAAAAAAGTGTTGGTACTTTGTACACCTCCAATATTCATTCCACCTCCAAATGTTGAAGAAATCCCTCCACCTTTTGGGTTTTGAACCATGATAATGAGGATCAGTAAAAAAGCTACAATCGCTGTTAGGATGATCAGAATAGTTGTCATTTTTTAAACGCTATTAATTATAAATTATTCCTTCTTAAAACTTCTATTTGTTTAATTTGGTCTGCAAAGAAACTACTTTTTTCTGGAAATTTCAAACTTAATATTTGGTAAGCACTAATTGCATCAGCATATTTATGTTGTAACACATATACCCTTGCCAATGTTTCGGTCATAATTTCTTCGTTTTCAGTAATTTGAGGATTAGATGTTGCCTCGTTTTTTTTCTCTTTAATCGGTTCAATTTTAGGATTTTTCACAATAAATTCCTCAATTAAATCCAATTTTTCTTCTAATGAAGCTTTTTTCAAAGGTTCCGTATTTCGATCAATGGGTTTGAAAGTTGAAATTTTCAACCAATCACTAAAGGAATGTGTGTCATTTTGATTGAATTGAACAGGAGGACAAAACTCTTCACTCATGGAAACTTCCAATTTTTCAATTATTGGTTCTTCTAAAATAGTTTCCTCGAATATTTCTTTGGGTAATAGTTCAAATGTAAATTCATCTTTTGGCTCAGAATCAACCTTATCTTCAACTTTGTCAACATTTGATTCTTCTTTTGTTGCAATATTGAAAACGGGTTCTTCGGTAATTTCTAGTTCAGGTTCGTTTGCAATTTCTTGTTCTTGAACAGGCTCTTCTATGGCTTCATGAACAACTGGAACTTCTGGAACTTCTTTTTGATCATAAGATAGAAAAACGGGTATTTCCAAGTCTTCGAGATCTTTTACTTCTGGTTGAGAATACTCGTTTTGTAGGATTGTATCAAAATCTTCATAGGGTTTTTCCAAAGGAACTTTTTCGGGCGTATTTTCAGCTTCAAATTGTTTGAGAAATGCATCTGCAATTTCATCAATATCTCCCGATACAATTTCTTTGGTCACGTCAATATTAAATATATCCTTCACATTTCCAATTTCTGAATGCGTTGTTTGCGATTTCAAAAAATGCTCTTGTTGTTCTTCGTGCGAAGGGAAGAAAGGATCTTTAAAAACTTCTGGTTTACTATCTGTATCTTCACTAAAGATGCTTTTGTGATGGCGCGTTTCCTCAACAAAATCGGTTTGATCCTCAGCTTCCAATTTGTGAAGAAATGCATTAGCTATTTCGTCAATTTCCGAATCATTTTCGGGTTCATTTATAGGAAATGTATGACCGGAATGCTCCTTGAAAAATTCAGAAACAGGTTCTGTTTCCTTTTCAATTTCAGGATTTTTATGAAAAAGCTCAAAAAAGATGGCTTCTTCGTCTTTAATCTTGTCATTCGAAAGTGGATTAGACGTAGTATTTGAATGATCAGATGTAAATATGGTTTCGTTGTGAACAACTTTTTCTTCCAACTCAGAAGCAATTGGTTCTTCTCCCGGAAAACGATGGGAAATGTTTTCTTTCAAATATTCAGAAGCAATCTCGTTTAGGTCTTCTTCTGGTTGAACTGTTTCTTTTTTGTGAAATAATTCAAAAAAAATGGCTTCTTCATCCTTGATTTTGGCATCCGTAAGTGGAGTACTTTCAGAAGTCTTGTGGTCAGATGCAAAGAAATTATCGTGTTGAATGGCTTTTTCTTCTAACTCAGAGGCATGAGCTTCCTCGCCCGGAAAACGATGAGAAATTTGTTCTTTAAAGTAATCGGAATCAACCTCGTTTGTGTCTTCTTCTGGTTGAGTGGTTTCTTTTTTATGAAATAATTCAAAAAAAACGGCTTCTTCTTCCTGAATTTTATCAAAAGACAATTTGCTTTTCGAAGTTACATCCGATTCTGGTGTAAATTTAAAATCGAAAGTTTCTTCAGGGGTCTCAGCAACAGAATCAACACCTGTTTGTTCTATTTCGGCTGGTGTTTCGGTATTTGGAAATGGATTGGAAATGGGTTGTTTGAAAAAATCAGAGGTTTGTTCAAATTCTGGAAGCTCCAAATCACTTTCAACAGTTTCTTTGGGTTCATTGTGAAATAGTTCTTGGAATATTTCTTCTTCTGTTTGAACTTTGTTTGATTTTTCAGGACTTACAATTTGGTTTGCTCCAAATAATTCTTCCAATTTGGAATGCATTTCTGCCTCGTTTTCCAAAGTGGGAAGTTCCGTAATGGCATCTTCATTTTCCTTTTTGTATATTTGATCTAAAACCTTTTGATCATGTAAGACGATATCATTAATAATCTGTTGTTCGTTCTTCTGTTGGGAAGGCAGATTGTAATCATTGGATGAAATAAAAGCAAACAAAATACTCCGTTCATTGGTGTAAACAGCGGTAGTTTTCAAAGATTGATTGTATCTGAAACTGTTTTGACTTTTCAACCCTTTTAGATAAAGCACTCTAGCTGCTTGAAAAAAAGGAAAATCACTAACCACATCTTCCAAATCAAAAGTATGCTCTTTTGACATCAACGATGGGTCTCTCAAAATCCGGATGAATTCACTTTTAGTCATTTATATGGAGTAATAAAATACAAATCTATAAAAAATTACCATTTCGCAACCGATTCACTGAATATATCTTGCGTAATTCTTTCAAATATTTCAGTATAGGCGTCTTCAAGTGTGCTGCCACTTAACTGAACATTGGCACCATAATCATAATAATGCGAAAAACTCTTTTCAAAATTATCGGCTTCATTGAGACTGTTGTAAAACCTTACTTTAATCGTAATAGTCAAGCGGTTCATGGCTGCAGTTTGTTCTGCTGTAGCCGAAGTGGGATTAATCGTGTAGTTGGTAATCTCACCTTCAAATTGTAATTCGCCTCCCGAAGTCACCAAATTCAAATTGGTCTGACGTAAAAATTTGTCTTGTAAGGCTGTTGTAAATTGGGAACTCAAAGTGGGTTCAACCAAAGCAGCATTGTTGGGAAAATAGTCCAC
>JADZFW010000165.1 GCA_020854235.1 Flavobacteriaceae bacterium | reverse complement strand
TTTGATGAAGTTTAGAAATTTTGGTAAAAAATCATTAACAGAGTTGACAGAATTAGTAGATTCTAAAAACTTAAACTTTGGGATGGATTTATCCAAATATAGATTAGATAAAGATTAATTTGAATTTAAAATCCACTACAAAGTGGTAATAATGATCATATAACCATGAGACACGGAAAAAAAATAAATCACTTAGGCAGACAAGCATCACATAGATATGCTATGCTTGCCAATATGTCCATTTCATTGATTGAACACAAACGAATCAATACTACATTGGCTAAAGCAAAAGCTTTGAGAGTGTACTTGGAACCTCTAATTACAAAATCAAAATCTGATACTACGCACAATCGACGTGTTGTATTTCAATATTTGAATAATAAATATGCTGTTGCCGAATTATTTAAAGATATTTCTGTTAAAGTTGCTGACAGACCAGGAGGCTACTTGAGAATTATCAAATTGGGTAATCGTTTGGGCGACGCTGCTGATATGGCCATGATTGAATTTGTAGATTACAACACAGTTTATACTTCAGGTAAAGAGAAGAAATCAACAACCAGAAGAAGTCGTCGTAAAAAAACTGATGCAAAGACAGAAAAACCATCTATTGAACCACAATCTGAATCTGTAGAAGAATAATTTTCTAATACATTATACATAAAAAGGCTGAAGTTATTCAGCCTTTTTTTATGCGTATAGGTATAGGTTTTTTAAATATATAAGAAATACTGAAATTTGTTAAATTTTATCATTCTAAGTTAAAAAGATTTATATTGAATTCTATTTTTTTATCAATAAAAAAGGATATAAGAATTATAGTCTTATACCCTTTGAAAAAATGTTTTATATTTTTATTTATTCAGGTTGAATTACGTCACTGATTGGGTGTTGTTCAGTAACTGCTTCAATTTTATTACTAGGGTTAACTTTATGTGGTGCATGAGGATTCCAACCGACAACAGCTAGCATTACAAAGAATCCTACGATATAGGCAACCGTTACATGCCATCCACTTTTTACATATTTAGTTACAGATTTGGCTTCAGGATACATATTGGATAAAGCAACACCAGCTGATGAACCAAACCATAACATAGATCCACCAAATCCAACTGCATATGCCAAAATACCCCAATCATAACCACCTTGTTCCAGACATAATTTGGTCAAAGGAATATTATCAAATACGGCAGAAATAAAACCTAATGAAAAGGCTGATTGCCAAGAAGCAGCCGGTAATTCATCCACAGGCATTAAAGATGCTGATGTTACCAATGCCATCAAAAAAATGGTGCCTTGCATTGAATTTTTAAGTTCATGCCAAGGTGCCTTTCTTATCAAACTACTCACTAATATGGCTACCCATACTCCCAATGCTGGGAAATCAAAATAGTAATTTGTGAAAATTGCAGAAACTAAAATAAAAAATACGATTCCAATTTTAATAAAATCAACTTTTAAATTAGCAGATGGATCTTTTTCTATAGGATTGTATCGGTCCTGTTGAATGGCTCCAACAGTTCCAAAGATGGCAAACGCAGCAATTGAAGCTATAAATGCATGGGTAACATCCAGTGGGCTAACTCCGTCAATCCACATCAAAGTGGTTGTAGTATCACCAACTACAGAGCCAGCTCCACCTGCATTACTAGCGGCTACAATGGCAGCCAGAAAACCCATATGCACTTTGCCTCGATATACTACCATAGCAATAGTTCCTCCAATCATAGCTGCAGCTATATTATCTAAAAATGAAGATAATACCATGATAATAAATAGCAACAACAAGCCACCTTTCCAATCGTCAGGTAATATTTTAGGCAACCATTCTGGCACACCCGATTCTTCAAAATATTTTGCTAAAATGGCAAATCCTAACAACAGTCCTAATAAATTCAATAAAACGCGCCATTCCCCTTCATGCCCATGACCACCTACAACATGTTCAATTAAAGAAAAATCCGAATCAAATACAAGTTTTAAAACAAGAAGTGCAGACAATCCAGTTAAAGCCACATACATGGTTTTGTTGTGAAATAAGGCAACACCAATTAAAGTCAAAGCAAAAATGATAAACTCCAAACGAATTCCAACTAAACTTGGTACCGCTAATGTAGGAAAAGCAAAAATATTTGAAGGAATAAATAAGAGTAAAGCTGTAAGAATACTTAAACCGAATTTTTTGTTTGATAACATATCGAGTAAATTTGTTGATTTTAAATAAGTTATATTAAATTACATTATAAAAATGCCAAAGAGGTAAAAGTAAGAAAATTATATTGACATTTTGAAATTGAAATGGCAATTATTGTTACAGAAAGAGTTTTTGTTTTTACTATTTTTACCACTTAAAACATATAATATGACATTCAATAAAAAACTAATTAGCAATATTTTTTACATTGTCTTATTGGCACTTTTAATATATCCCAAAACCAGAGTATATTTTTTAAGAATGCTGTCTTTTTCACCGTCTGTTGAAAAAGTTTCTGAAAGAGCAAAATTAAGTACCTTTGATTGGCAATTACAGGGTATTAATGTGCCTGATATGGATTTTAATCAAGCTAAAGGAAAGGTTGTAATTGTCAATTTTTGGGCAACATGGTGTACCCCTTGTGTGGCAGAAATGCCTAGTTTAGAGTCATTATACAAAGATTTCGGAGATAAAATAATATTTGTATTGGTTACAACCGATTCGCCTCAAAAAGTTATCCCTTTTATGAAAGAGAAAGACTTTACAATGCCTATTTACAATCAAATATCTTCCAATCCACCTCAGTTTGAAACTAGTACAATTCCTAAAACTTTTTTAGTGGATAAAAAAGGTGAAATTGTAATCGAAGCTTCTAGAGCAGATTGGGATACTGCTAAAACAAGAAAATTAATAAATGATTTAATAAATGAGTAAAAAAAAATGAGAATATTTAGTATCCTCATTTTTTTAATAATCACAAAACCTAATCTTTTTTATTTCTCTGCTCTTGAAGTAATTTGAAAAGTTCTCTTTTAAAAGATTCCTCTACCTTAATGAGTTTTAAAATTTTTTGAGATGAAATCACTTTTTTGAGTGCTAAATATTTGTTCTTTTCTTTTAAATTTATTTTTTCATTGAGATCCAAAATCTTTTGTAACAAATCAGAAGATTCTTTTTCGGTCATTTTAGAAACACCACCTTTCTCTGCTATTTGGTCTAAAATGGCCATACGTTCCACCACTTGGAGTTGGTGTAATTCTTTTTCATACTGATTGTAAACCGGCCAAAATTTTTCCGCCTCATCAGAAGACAAGTCTAAGCGATCAGTAATAAAAGCTGTTTTGAGTGCTTTTACTTTTTCAAATTTTTGTGCAAATAAGTTGCTAAAACTCATTAGAATGATTGTTGTAAGTATGATTTTTTTCATGGGTACAAGTGTTTTATTCATAATAAAGTATTTCATTCATATCATTGTATAAATAATCTTCAATTTCTTCTGTTTCTATAAAATCGGTGAGGTCGATGTTCTCTAATTCCTCCTCGTATACGGAAGCAATTTCATATGTGTTCAGATCTACAGTGCCATTTTCTAACCAATTTTCCATATCTGCCATTTCAAATGATTGTTCTTGTTTTTGGAAAGTAAAAATACCAATATTTAGAATTAGCATAGCAGCAATGGAAATTGGAATCCAAAAACGGTTTAATGTAAAAATGGTGTTTGATTTAGTATCTTTTATTTGAGCTAATATCCTAGAATCAACATTTTCAAAGTAATTTTGTGGAGTATTAAAAGGGTTTGAAGCCAATTCTGATTTTTTTATTTGAAGTAAAATAGAACTTTCAACATTTTCAAAATAATCTTCGGGAATTGAAAATCCTGATTTTTTTTCTATCAATTGATCCAATAATGGTGTGTTATATTTTTTTTCCTCGTTTGACATGTCGATTTGACTTTTTTTTGGATACTTAGTTTAATTTTTAGTTAAATATTCTTCTATTTTTTTCGTGGCATGATGATAGCTGGCTTTAAGTGCACCCACAGAGGTTTCTAATATTTCAGACATTTCTTCATATTTAATCTCCTCAAAATAACGCATATTAAATACAAGTTGCTGTTTTTTTGGTAATAATGCAATGGCTTTTTGTAGTTTTAATTGGATTTCATCTCCGTCAAAATACACATCACTGGTGAGATTGTTTACCATATATGAATGTAAAGCTTCATTATCTATCTTCATTTCTCGTGATCTTTTTGTAAGGAATGTAATGCTTTCATTTGTAGCAATACGATACATCCAAGAATACAGTTTACTCTCTCCTTTAAAATTACCTATATTTCTATAAACTTTGATGAAAGTATCTTGCAATACATCGTCCGTATCATCGTGGTTGAGGACTATCTTCCGAATATGCCAATACAAACGTTCTTTATATTCCGCCATCAGAATTTTGAAGGCAGCATCTAAAGTTCGTGAATCTTGTAATTGAGCTACTAATAGTCGTTCGTCCATTCCCATAAAAAATATTTGGCTAAGACGTTGTAAAAGTAAAAAGGTTTAATGGATTATTATTTTTATAAGAAACATATTTTTATATCAATTTTTTTTCTTTATTTTTACGCAATGACTTATCAAATCAACATAGAAGAAGAAACCAAAGAATTAGCTCGTCGCTATAAAGATATGCTCAAAGGCTCGTATCAAGAGTTGTCTGATGAAGATAAAAAATTGATACGCAAAGCATTTGATCTAGCAGTTGAAGCTCATAAGGATCAAAGGCGTAAATCGGGAGAACCTTATGTATATCATCCTATTGCCGTTGCTAAAATTGTTGCCAATGATATTGGTTTAGGAGCAACTTCCATTGCTGCAGCTCTTTTACACGATGTCGTTGAAGATACACAGTATACTTTGGAATATGTTGAAAAAGAATTTGGGGTTAAAATCGCGCACATTGTGGATGGTTTGACCAAAATTTCCAATCTCAATAAAGAAACAGCTTCCATTCAAGCCGAGAATTATAGGAAAATGCTTTTGACTTTGAATGATGATGTTCGGGTAATTCTGATTAAAATAGCCGATCGTTATCACAATATGCAAACGCTAGAGCATATGCCTCTCGATAAACAAGCACGTATTGCTTCAGAAACGTTGTTTATTTATGCTCCTTTAGCACATCGATTGGGGCTTTATACCATCAAAACCGAATTGGAAGATTTGGGATTGAAATTTACCGAACCCGATGTTTATTATGAGATCCTCAACAAAATCAATGAATCTAAAATTGAGAGGGATCAATACATCGCTGAATTTTCAAAAGTAGTATATGATTCCTTGAACGCAGAAGGAATGGAATTTGAAATCAAAGGAAGGCCTAAATCTATTTTTTCCATTCGCAGAAAAATGATGTCACAAGGAGTTGATTTTGATGAGGTATATGACAAGTTTGCCATCCGAATCATATTCAAACCCAAAAGTAAAGATGAAAAGCATGATGCTTGGAAGATTTATTCCATTGTAACGGATCACTTTACACCAAATCCGGTCCGATTGAGAGATTGGATGACCCAACCCAAATCTACCGGTTACGAAGCTTTGCATACAACTGTTATGGGACCCAAAGGCCATTGGGTAGAAGTGCAAATCAGGTCGGAGCGTATGCATGAAATTGCAGAAAAAGGTTATGCTGCTCATTACAAATATAAACAGGGCGAAGAACGGGAAACTACTATTGAAAGCTGGCTCAACAAACTAAAGGACGTATTGGAGAATACTGAGGCCAATGCTATGGATTTTGTGGAAAACGTACGCTTAAACCTCTATTCTAAAGAGATATACACTTTTACGCCAAATGGTCAAATCAAAAATTTACCCAAAGGTTCCACTGCTATTGATTTTGCTTTTGCCGTTCATACCGAAGTAGGTTTTCATTGTAGAGGTGCCAAAATTAATGGGAAATTAGTTCCCTTATCTCGCGAATTAAACAGTGGAGATCAGGTAGAAATCATTACTTCAGCCAACCAAAAACCCAAGTTACAGTGGTTGGATTATGCTGTAACTTCGAGAGCCCGAACCAAAATTAAAAATTCTCTAAAAGAGGATGAAAAGAAAATGGGTGAAGAAGGGAAAGAGTTGTTGCAACGCAAACTCAAATCCTTAAAACTCAATTTCAATGAGAAAATGGTCAATGACTTGGTCAATTATTTTAAGTTGAGAACCAGTTTGGATTTATTTTTCAGAGTTGGAAATGGTTCTATTTCGAATCCCGAATTACGAGAATTTGCCAATCAACAAAGCAATGCATTAGTTTCGCTATTTAAAAAAGGAATTAAACGCTCCAAATCAAACTATGTTATTGATGATGATGAAATTACCAATAAATACGATTTGATTGTATTCGGAAAAGATGAAGAAACCTTGCAATATTCTATGGCCAAATGTTGTAATCCTATTCCGGGAGACAAGGTGTTTGGTTTTATTACCATCAATGAAGGAATTAAAATTCACAAAGAAGATTGTCCCAACGCTATTGATATGAGAGCCAAATACGGCTATCGAATCATGAAAGCCAAATGGATTGATTCTACCCAAAGAGAATTTAAAGTCAATATTAATGTAAGTGGTATAGACAATGTTGGTATTGTCAATAATGTTACTTTGGTGATATCCAATACGATGAATGTCAATATTCAGCGAATTAATATTGACAGTGAAGACGGTTATTTTGAGGGTCATATCAGAGTAAGTGTGAAAAATAATTCTCAATTGAATGAGATGATTGATAATCTCAAAAAAATTGATGGAGTTATGAAAGTGGAGCGAGAAAAGAATAAATAATTCCAATATTTTAGCCCATATTACAATGAATTGTGCATAACTTTTGAATACTTTTCTCAGTGTGCAACTTCAAACAAGTATGAACTTTCCTACTTTTGTCAAACTAATCCTTTTATAATTATTGAGATTTTTAAAATCAAAATTTTTAAAAATAAAAGTAAAACTAACTAGAAGCCGATTATGTCCAAACTGAAAGATTATGAGATTGTTGAAAAGGTTTTTACTGATTATTTAGAAACCCACAAACATCGTAAAACACCTGAGCGTTATGCTATTTTGCAGGAAATTTATCTGCATCAGGAACACTTTGATATTGATACTTTATTTGCTGTGATGACCGGTAAAAATTATCGGGTTAGCAAAGCAACTTTGTACAATACCATTGAATTATTACAAGAATGTGGCTTGGTTCGGAAACATCAATTTGGAAAGAGTCAGTCGTATTTCGAAAAATCTTATTTTGACAAACAACACGACCATTTAATCATAGAGGATACAAACGAAGTTATTGAGTTTTGTGATCCTAGAATTGAAACTATTAAAAAAACTATCGAACAGGTTTTTAATGTCAAAATTCACAAACATTCACTTTTATTCTACGGTACAAAATCTAAATAAAATGCCAAAAGTCAATTTACTGTTAGGTCTTCAATGGGGAGATGAAGGAAAAGGAAAAATTGTAGATATATTTACAGCTCAACATGACATTATCGCCCGATTTCAAGGTGGACCAAACGCTGGTCATACTTTAGTTTTCAATGGACATAAACATGTTTTACATACCATTCCTTCCGGAATATTTCATGAAAAAGCAGTTAATATCATTGGAAATGGAGTCGTCATTGATCCGGTGATTTTTAAAAAGGAAATTGAAAATTTAAAACCCTTTAATCTAGCTCTAACTGAAAGAATGGTCATTTCTAGAAATGCACATTTGATTCTGCCTACCCATAGATTGTTGGATGCAGCCAGTGAAGCCAGTAAGGGTAAAGCTAAAATTGGTTCGACTTTGAAAGGAATTGGTCCTGCATATATGGATAAAACCGGAAGAAACGGCTTAAGAGTGGGAGATATCGAACTTCCGGATTGGGAGGAAAAATATAGAGCATTAGTCGAGAAACATTTGAAAATGATTTCGCACTATGAGGTCCAATTGGATTATGATATGCAAGAACTGGAAGTTGCCTTTTTTGAAGGGATTGAAACTTTGCGAAAATTCCAATTGATTGATAGTGTAGCTTATATTCATAAAGCCCTATCAGATGGAAAGAAAATATTAGCAGAAGGTGCTCAAGGTACTTTGTTGGATATTGACTTTGGTACGTATCCTTTTGTTACTTCTTCCAATACATCTGCTGCAGGTGCTTGTACCGGATTGGGTGTGCCACCAAACCAAATAGGCGAAGTATACGGAATTATGAAAGCCTATACGACTCGTGTTGGTTCAGGGCCTTTTCCAACTGAATTATTTGATGAAATTGGAGAGAAAATTGCCCAAGTCGGGAATGAATACGGTTCTACTACCGGACGCAAAAGACGTTGCGGTTGGTTGGATTTGGTTGCCCTAAAATATGCTGTTCAATTGAATGGCGTTACTCAGTTACTTATGATGAAAGGCGATGTGCTTTCAGGATTTGAAACGCTGAAAGTCTGCACGGCATATAAATACAAGGGCCAAGAGATTTCTCATTTCCCTTATTCTATTGATGAAGACTTGGTGGAACCCGTGTATACAGAATTAAAAGGATGGGAAAAAGATTTGACCCAAATCAAAAGTGCCAATGAAATTCCAAGTACTTTATTGGATTACATTGCCTTTATCGAAAATTATTTAGGTGTAAAAATGACCTATATTTCTGTAGGACCTGATAGAGAACAGATTGTTCAGTTGAATTAATTTCAACTTTTTCAATACACTTCCTTGGCAATCTTTTGAATACTCAGTCCATTGCCCATCGAATAATAATGAATCACCGGAACTCCTTTTTTAAGGAGTTCTTTGCTTTGGTGGGTAGCCCAAGCAATACCCAATTCTTGAACGGCTTGGTTGGAAGTGCATTTCTGAATTTCTTTTATCAAGTCATTGGGTAAATCCAAATGAAATCGTTGTGGAATGATACTCATTTGCTTGGCTGTAGTCAAAGGTTTAATTCCTGGAATGATAGGAATGTCAATACCATGTGCGCTGCATTTGGCTACAAAATCAAAATACTTTTGGTTGTCAAAAAACATTTGCGTCACAATATAATCGGCTCCATTGGCCACTTTCTCCTTTAGTTTTAAAAGATCTTCGTCAAAACTTGGGGCTTCATTGTGTTTTTCGGGATAAGCTGCCACACCAATGCAAAAATCGGTTTTCGATTTGATTTCTACCGAATCATCTTGATAGATTCCCTGATTCAATTGCTGAATTTGTTCTACCAATTGACTGGCGTAATGGTGTCCATTTTCACTGGGTATAAAATAAGTTTCGCTCTTGGTAGGATCGCCACGCAATGCCATGACATTGTCAATTTCCAAAAAATTGAGATCAATCAACATATTTTCAGTGTCTTCTTTGGTGAATCCGCCACACAAAACATGCGGAATGGCGTCTATTTTGTACTTGTTTTGAATCGCTGCACAGATACCTACCGTTCCAGGTCTTTTGCGAACTACTTTTCTTTCCAACAAACCATTGGGATGGGTCTTATAATAGAATTCCTCTCTGTGGTATGTTACATCTATAAACGAAGGCTTAAAATCCATCAGCGGATCTATGGCTTTGAAAATTTCTTGAACGTGTTGTCCTTTCAATGGTGGCAAGATTTCAAATGAAAAAAGTGTTTTACCTTTTGATTTTTGAATGTGATCTGTTACTTTCATTATGTAGGGTAGCGTGTAAGGTCAACGCTTTTAGTATTATTTGCTATGATTCTTTTAGTAAATTCGGACGCAACCATTTCTTGGCTTCTGTCAAAGGAAAGCCTTTTCTCTTGGCATAATCTTCGGCTTGTTCTTCTGATATTTTTCCGATTCCAAAATATTTGGCTTCGGAATGGGAAAACATATATCCGGCTACGCTGGCAGTAGGATACATAGCCATACTTTCAGTAAGTGATACTCCGATTTCTCGTTCAACTGCCAATAGATTCCAAATTTGCATTTTTTCGGAATGGTCCGGACAAGCCGGATAACCCGGCGCAGGTCTGATTCCTTGGTAGTTTTCTTGAAGAAGTGTTTCCAATTCAGGTTTTTCATGTGGTGCATAGCCCCAATAATCTGTTCGGACGAGATGATGCAAGTATTCTGCAGCGGCTTCTGCCAATCGGTCGGCTACGAGTTTGATGAGAATGGCGTTGTAATCATCGTTTTCCCGACTGTAAGCTTGGGCTTTTTCTTCTATTCCATTACCAGTAGTTACGCAAAATGCACCGATGTAATCTTGAATACCACTGTCAACGGGCGCAATGAAATCGGAAAGTGACAAGTTTGGTTTTGCATTTCCTTTAGATGATTGCTGACGCAACGTATAAGAATTGACCTTTTCCGATTTGTTCTTTTCTATCTCAATGATGTCATTGGGTAAGGATTGGGCTTTGAATAAGCCGAATATCGCTTGTGCTTTCCAATGAGGATCTGCTGCAAGGAGATTCAAATGGGACATAGCATCTTGATAAAGCTTTTGGGCTTCAGCACCCACAAGGCTATCTTCCAATAGCTTTGGATAGGTTCCCGATACATTCCAACTGTGAAAAAATGGGGTCCAATCTATAAAAGGCAGGAGCGTTTTGACATCCCATTCCAAACTGTGAATACCTAGTGTTTTGGGTACTTCAATTTGAGTATCGCGCCAATTAATTTGAAGTCGATTTCTTCTTGCTTCGTTAATTCTAAGTAGTTTTTTCTGTTTGGTTTGATGTAAATAATGATTTCTGATTTCAGTATATTCGGCTGAAATACTCTTTTTAAATTCGGTTTGTATGGATTTTTGCAGCAAACTACCTGCGATGTGTACTGCTCTTGAAGCATCGTGAACATGTACGACACTTCCTTTGTAAACAGAAGCAATCTTTACTGCTGTATGTACTTTACTGGTTGTAGCACCACCAATCAACAAGGGAATATCGAGGTTTAATCGGTCTAATTCTTTGGCAATATGAACCATTTCATCCAATGAAGGTGTTATCAATCCACTTAATCCAATGAGATCCACTTGTTCGCGTACTGCCGTTTCTATAATTTGATCGGCTGGTACCATCACTCCTAAATCTACAATTTCAAAATCATTGCATGACAATACTACCCCGACGATACTTTTACCAATATCGTGCACATCTCCTTTGACAGTTGCCAATAAAATTTTGCCGGCATTGGCTCGTTTCTTAGTTTTAGAGGCTTCAATAAAAGGAGTTAAACAGGCTACGGCTTTTTTCATGACTCGTGCCGATTTGACGACTTGAGGTAAAAACATTTTCCCGGATCCAAATAAATCGCCCACATTTTTCATGCCGTTCATCAACTCATTTTCGATGACATCCAAAGGTTCTTTGCTACGTAATCTGGCTTCCTCTACGTCTGTTTCGATATACTGATCCAAACCTTTGACCAAAGCCCAATTGATACGTTCATCCAGAGGAAGCTTTCTCCAAGAAGTGTCGATTTTGGATTCTTTTTTAGTACTCTTGAGGTTCTCTGCAAATTTCAACAAGTTTTCGGTAGCATCGGGATGTCGGTCAAAAAGGACATCTTCTACTTTTTCCAAGAGATCTTTAGGTATGGAATCGTAATCGGTTAAAAGTGCCGGATTGACGATGCCAATATTCATCCCTGCTTGGTAGGCATGATATAAAAAAGAAGCGTGCATGGCTTCCCTGATGCTTTGGTTACCTCTGAAAGAAAAGGAAACATTGCTAACACCACCGCTTACACTGCAATGAGGTAAATGTTGCTTCACCCATCGGGTGGCTTCTATAAAATGTACAGCATTTTTACGGTGTTCGTCCATACCGGTTCCTACCGGAAAAATATTGAGATCGAGGATGATGTCTTCGGGTGGAAAACCCACCGTTTGAGTTAATATATGGTAAGATCTTTGGGCAATTTCGAGGCGTCTTTCGTAAGTGTCGGCTTGCCCTTTTTCATCAAATGCCATGACGATAACTGCCGCTCCATATCGTTTGATTTTTTTTGCTTTATCAATAAAATCTGTTTCTCCTTCTTTGAGACTGATGGAATTGACTACGCCTTTGCCTTGTATAACTTGAAGTCCAGCTTCAATAATTTCCCATTTGGAACTGTCTATCATGATGGGAACTTTGGCAATATCGGGTTCCGAGGCAATCAAATTGAGGAAAGTAGTCATGGCATGTACACCGTCTATCAAACCGTCATCCATATTGACGTCGATGATTTGGGCGCCGTTTTCTACCTGATCTCGGGCAATTTGCAAAGCTTCTTCATATCTATGTTCCTTGATGAGATTGAGAAACAATTTGGATCCGGCTACATTGGTGCGTTCGCCTACATTGATGAAATTGCTTTCAGGAGTAATGACCAACGGTTCAAGTCCGGCTAATTTTAGCGGTTTTATATTTTTCAATTCCATCTTTATACTTTTAAATGGGTTTGATATTTTTCCACAGTTTCGGCGATGGCTCGGATGTGTTCGGGTGTGGTACCACAGCAACCACCGATGATTCGGACTAAGTTTTTCTGTAAATACAATTCGATTTGGGTTGCCATTTCCAACGGCGTTTGATCATACTGACCAAAGGAATTGGGTAATCCGGCATTGGGATGCGCCGAGATGGGAATTTGCGTCTTTTCGGCTAATGTTTCCAAATGTGGCGTGAGTTGGTGTGCGCCCAAAGCGCAATTGAAACCTATACTCATCAATGGAATATGTGCGGTGGAAACTAAAAAGGCTTCTGCTGTTTGACCGGATAAGGTTCTCCCGGATGCATCGGTAATGGTGCCACTGAGCATGATGGGGATTTTATTTGATCTGGTCTCATTGATTTCGTCAATGGCAAAAAGGGCAGCTTTGGCATTGAGGGTATCAAAAACAGTTTCCACCAACAATACATCCACGCCACCATCTATTAAAGCTAATGCTTGATCCCTATAAGCAATTCTGAGGTCTTCAAATGTAATGGCTCTATAGGCAGGATTGTTGACCTCGGGAGAAAGACTGGCAGTTTTGTTGGTCGGACCTATGGAACCTGCTACAAATCGTTTTTTTTCGGGAGTCAATTGAGTATACTTGTCGGCAGCTTTTCGAGCTAGTTGAGCCGATTGATAATTGAGTTGATACACCCAGTCCTGCAATTGGTAATCGGCCATGGATATGGCATTGGCAGAAAAGGTATTGGTTTCGATGATGTCGGCACCGGCTTCCAAATAGTCTTCGTGAACTTTTGAAATTACTTCAGGTTTTGTAAGGGAGAGTAAATCGTAATTACCCTTTAAGGGAATGATGCTATCTTTAAACAGTTCACCTCGGAAATCGGGTTCCTCAAATTTGTAGCGTTGTAGGATGGTTCCCATGGCACCATCTAATACGAGTATGCGATTTTTCAAACAGTCTTCTATTGACGACATATTTTAGTTTTTAATTTCTGATATCTTAAGGATGTCTCCAAAAACACCTCTGGCAGTTACTTGAGCGCCTGCCCCTGCGCCTTGAATGATAACGGGGTTTTGCCCGTAGGATTCGGTATATATTTCGAAAATTGAATCCGAGCCACTGACTCTGCCCAAAGTAGACGCCTTGGGAACGGAAACCAGTTTTACGACTAGCGAACCTTGTTCCAAGATTTGATTCCATTCTAATTCGCCCACATATCGTAACACATATTGGTCTTGTTGTGTTGACTTAATCTTTTGATAGATGGGATTCATCTCCTCCAATCGGTTAAAAAAATCAGTTTGATTCAAGGCTCTCAACGATTCAGGAATCAGATTTTCTACTTGGACATCTGCCAACTCCATTTCAAAATCCAGTTCGCGCGCCAAAATCAACAATTTACGGGCAACATCCTGTCCGCATAAATCTTCTCTGGGGTCGGGTTCGGTAAAACCCAAGTCTTTGGCTTTCAAAACCATGTCACTGAAAGGAATTTCACTTTCAGAAAAAGAGTTGAAAATATAACTCAAAGAGCCTGAAAATACACCTTTGATTTTCAAAATATTATCACCCGACAAATGTAGTAATTTTATATTGTCTATTAAAGGAAGTCCGGCTCCAACATTGGTTTCGTATAAATAATTTTTGGAATGTTGTTGTAATTTTTTTCTCAAACTTCTGTATTGTTCCAATGATAAGGTGTTGTGTATTTTATTGGAAGAAATGAGGTCAAATCCGTTTTCGGCAAAATACTCATATTGCAAGGCAACAGCTTTACTGGCCGTGTTGTCAATTAAGATAAGATTTTCCAAATGTTCTTCTTTAGCAAATTCAACTACTTTTCGGGCTTGGTAGTTCGGGGCCAAAGTAAATGGACTTTGATTTTCCCAATTTGATTGTAATCCAGTCGCGTCCAACCAAATGCCTTGACTATTGGCTATGGCAAAGATTTTTAAATGGATGTTTTTACGTGATAATATCTTGGCTTGATTGCTCGTGATTTGGTCAATGAGGGCTTTACCCACTTGTCCTTTACCCAATAGAGCCAAGTGGATCACTTTGTGGTTTTTGGTACTTTCATGGTGTAAATTCTGATAAATGGGGACAAATGAATCAGATGAAAACGAACCGGTATGAGGCGTATTTATGCTTTGGTACATTGAAAAATGGGTTTTAAAATTTGTTCCAGTTGAGGGTATTCAATTAAAAAGGCGTCGTGTCCGTGGATGGATTGAATGGTATGATAGTAAATATTTTCCTTGTGTGTCAGCAGTTCTCGATAGGTTTTTTCCTGATCGGCAGCGACAAACAAGTAATCGGTGTCTATGGCGATGAGATGGATATCCGAGGCAATGCCTTTCAAATCTATGGCCTGATGGGTGACTTCAATCGTTTTGAGCAATTGGTTCATGAGTTTGTAAGCGTTGAGCTTGAATCTCTTTTTGAGTTTGCTCCCGTGGTGTTCCAGCCAACTGGCAATTTGAAATTCACCTGAATCCAAGTTTTTACTCCTTTGAAACTTATAACTCAATGACTCGGGCGTTCGATAGGTCAGCATGGCGTGAATACGGGCATCTTCCAAAGGTCTTTTGGAGTTGTTGAGGATGAGTTCTTGAATATGTACATTGGCTAAAACCCAATCGGAGGCATTCCAATGCGTAGCGATGGGAATCAAATGCGTACACAAGGTGGGTGCCAACTGTGCCATTTGCCAAGCAATGGCTCCACCGATAGATCCCCCTATGATGCTGTGTAGTCGGGTGATTTGTAAGGTTTCCAAACCCTTGATGAAGATACCGGCGATATCCAACGTAATAAAGTCCGTATAGTTTTCCAACGTCTGGCCATCATAGCCATTACCCGGAATATTGAAACACAATACGGTATAGCTATCGGTATCGATGACTTTACCGGCTCCGATGATATCACCCCACCAACCTTCACTTTCGGCCACCGATGAATTACCGGTAAGGGCATGGTTTACCAAAACAATCGGAGCTGTAAACAAAGGTTTCCCAAACAATTCATAACTGAGTGAAAGGTTCACCTGGGTTTTGTTTTGCAGGGTGAAGTTAGGAATATCAGTATGGTGTAATGAGGTCATATCAGTTGTTTTTCAATCAATCTTTTGAAAAGCTTGAATCAAATCGTTTTTCAAATCTTCCACATCTTCCAAGCCTACTGATAATCGAATTAAATCGGCAGTGACTCCGGTACTTTTTTGAGAAGCTTCGCTCAATTGTTGATGAGTCGTGCTAGCCGGGTGAATGATGAGTGATTTGGAATCTCCCACATTGGCGAGCAGTTTGAACAAACCGGTGTGATCGGCTACTTTTTGAGCGGCAGCATATCCGCCTTTCAATCCGAAAGTAATGATGCCACTTTGACCTTTGGGGAGGTAGGTTTGTGCCAGTTCATGGTAGGCATTATTGGGTAAACCGGGATAATTGACCCAAGCCACAGCAGGTTGTTGTTGCAGCCATGTAGCCAAATGAAGGGCATTTTGGCTGTGTTTTACCATACGCAGACTCAATGTTTCCAATCCTTGAATGATTTGAAAGGCATTAAAAGGAGACAAGGCACTGCCCAAATCTCTCAAACCTTCGAGGCGGGCTTTCAGAATAAAGGAAGATTCTTTGAACGCGTCCCAGTAGACGAGACCGTGGTAACCTGCGGAAGGTTCTGTAAATTCGGGAAATTTGCCATTGGCCCAATTAAAAGTTCCGGCATCGACGATGGCACCACCTAGGCTACTGCCGTTGCCACCGATGTATTTAGTCAACGAATAGAGAACGATATCGGCGCCGTAAGCAATGGGATTGAGAAGGGCAGGAGAAGCGATGGTGTTGTCAACCAAAAGAGGAATGTGGTGTTTATGAGCAATTTGTGCTATTTTTTTAAGGTCTAAAACGTCGAGTTTGGGATTACCCAACGATTCGACAAAAATAGCTTTGGTAGTAGGCGTAATGGCATGGGTAAAGTTTTCAGGTTGGGAAGCATCCACAAAATCGGTTTGAATGCCAAATCTTCTCAAGGTAACATCAAAGAGGTTGTAGGTACCGCCGTACAAACTGGAAGCAGACAACAGGGTATCACCGCTTTTCAGCAATGTGAGTAGGGTAGTGGCAATGGCTGCTGTACCCGAAGCGGTGACAACACTGCCGGCAGCGTGATGAAGCGCCGTGAGTCGGTCTTCGAGCACGGCGTTTGTAGGATTGTTGAGGCGGGTATAGATGTAGCCCAATTCTTTTAATCCGAAGAGATTAGCGGCGTGTTCGGTGCTTTTAAACACATACGAAGTGGTTTGATAAATGGGAACAGCCATGGCGCTTTGTCCGTCTTGGGATTGATAACCTTGGTGTAGGGCTTGTGTGGCGAATTGATGTGTGTTCATTTTAGATTTACGATTTTAGATTTTAGATTTTAGTCCCGATAGCTATCGGGATTAGATTTTAGTCCTTGATATCTATCGAGTTTTGATTTACGATTAAAAAAAAACCGCTACAGGGAGGCTGCAGCGGTTTTTGAAACAATTATTAAAAAAATGTCAATACATAATCCCCGCTGTTATTGAGCGTTGCATCATCATATTGATAAGGTATGTAAAAGAAAGGTTCATATTGACATTAATTTATACAGGGCAAAAATAGAATAATATTTCAAATAATGATGATATATACTATACAAAAAGAAAATAAAACTAAATAAAACTAAAATACAGTAATTAATAACTGAATTATATTTGTAGAATAGATGCAATTGCTATATAAATAGGTGTGCGTTTTTTAAAAAAGTAATGCGTGCGGGTTTCCATGACCCTTTGGGGTTTAAAATATCGAAGTTTTGTTTTTAATGTCTCCATACTTTGTAGTGCCATTTAAAAAACCATCAAACCAAACCATTGTATCGAATAAACTATTATTTTTGGAGAAAGGTAAATTTAAGTACTTGGATTCTGCAAATCCGATAGTTATCGGATTGGGAGAGCTAGTGGAGCTTGGGAATTAAAAGATAATATAAGCTGATTCTTCAAATGGTCGTTTGGTACACCACTAATTTTTAAAGAAATGATAAAAATAAAATTAATTTTATTACTATTCGCATTATATTGCTTTGCTCCGGTTTCTGGTCAAATTTCAAATGATAGTTTAGTGATTGAAACTTGCAAAGAAAATACTTATCAAGTATTAGTTAAAGAATTTGGGAAATTGTTAGTTGATAAACATTTTATATTTGATGGAGGGGATTTTAATCATAATTATAGCTACATAGATACACTTTGTTTAGGAACTGTTAAATTAGGTATTGAAATGTATGAATCTTCTAAGGATTCAGTATTTTATAGTTTTTATCCAAGTTGTGATTGTAAAGGAAAAGAAGAAAAATTGGAAAAATTTTTTTATAAAAAATTTCTTAAACCACAAATTAAATTATTAAAAGGTAAATTAATTAGTTTAAATGAAGCAATAGCTATAGCAAAAAAATACAATTATGAAAAAATAACAACGTACAATCTTGATTATTTTAAAAATAAAAAAAAACAAAAATATACGCATAAAATAGTTTGGACCCTTATGCAAGAAAGTAGACCAGGAGTTTATGATGTCATTGTTATCAATGCAAAAAACGGAAAAATCGTTTCACGGCATTCTGCATATAGGATAGATTAGTTGTAGGAATCCTATTGGGATTGTATATTAATTCCTATATTGATCTTGTTCCTCCGCTTTGAGATACCGATAGTTATCGGGTGCCACAAAGTCGGGATACTTTGAGGAGCAAGTGCACGTGGTTCATAATTCTGAATTCAATAGACAGCCCTATCGAAACAAACCTCGTCGATAATTTATTTTTTCACCACAGTCACGCCATGAACTTTTCATTTTTATAAGCCAATTGTTGGATTTGTTTTGAGAATGTGAAAATAATTTCTATTTTTGACAAATCTTTAGAAAATGCAATTTAAGCACCCGGAAATACTTTACGCTTTATTCGCTTTACTGATTCCCATTTTTATTCACTTATTCCAATTGCAACGGTTTGTCAAAATTCCGTTTACCAATGTTCGGTTTTTAAAGGAAATTGAATTGCAAACGCGCAAGAGTTCTCGTTTAAAAAAATGGTTGATTCTGATGAGTAGAATGGCTGCTCTGGCTGCGATGATTCTGGCTTTTGCCCAACCATATTTTTCGAAATCAGATACTGCCAAAGATTGGGAAACCATCATCTTTATCGATAATTCCATCAGTTTGCAAGCCAAAAGTGAACAAGGGGCTTTGCTCAAAAGAGCGGCTCAAGATGTCATGGAAAATGTACCTTCCGTAGGTAGTTTTTCCTTGATGACTCATGACCAATTTCAAATGGATTTGGATAGAGATGCTTTGAAAGAAGCCTTGATGTTGCTCGATTACAGCAATCAAAAGTCAAATATGGCTTCCTTGATTGTCAAAATAAAACAACACATCCAACGCAATCCCAACAAGAACTACAAGGTTTTGTGGATTTCCGATTTTCAAAAGCACTCCGAATCAGAAACCTTACCTGATTTTGCCGATTTCGAAGTTGATTTCATTCCTTTGCATCCCAAACTCAAACGAAACTTAGCCATCGATTCGGTTTACGTCTCTGAATATGCCACCGATTATCAAATATTGACCATTCGCGTTCAAAATCAAGGAGAAAAAGCTGATCAGGTAGCCATAAGTGCTTTTCAAAAGAACATTTTATTGGCTAAAACCAATGTATCTGTTCCCGAAAATCAAACAATAGAAACGACTTTGCGCGTTTCCGGCGATTTGAATCAGGTGAAATTGGTTTTGAACTACGAGGATACTTTCCCATTTGACAATACTTATTACATCGCTTTTCAAAAACCATCCCTTATAAATGTGTTGCTCGCTACACAAGAAACTTCTTTTTTGAATAAAATTTATACGGACGACGAATTTAAGGTGACTTCCAAATCCATCCAACAGGTTTCATTTGAATCTATTGATGAGAATCAATTGATCGTAATGAATGAAGTAGCCGAAATTCCATCGAGTTTACATTCCAAATTATTGGAGTTTGTTGAAAAAGGTGGTTCTCTGACGCTTATTCCCAATGCAACAACTTCCCTTGAAAATCTCAATGCATTGTTTTCAGTTTTGAAAATAGGGACTTTGCAAAGTGTCCGGAAAGACACCTTGTCTATAACCAAAATACATTTTTCTCATCCTTTATTGGAGCGGGTTTTTGAGAAAGAAGTAACCAATTTCCAGTATCCTGATGTAAATACCTATTTTGTAGGGAAATTTAATTTGGCAATTCCTGTATTGAGTTTCGCCGATCAAAGTCCTTTTATTGCTCAGTTCAATATCGGTGCCGGCAAGGTGTTTTGGGTGGCTGCACCAATGCAAAAAGCGTTTAGCAACTTTACGAGTTCACCGCTGGTTGTACCCGTTTTTTACAATATGGGTAAGCAAAGTGTTTTGCAAAATCAATTGAGTTACCGCATCGGAACCATGCAGCCCATTTCTGTTTCGGTCACATTGCACAAAGACGAAGTACTCACTTTGGTCAATGGAGCCGAAAGTGTTATCCCTGCGCAACAAATACACGAAGAAGAAGTCATTTTGACAACGGGAGATCAGCCGCAGAAAGAAGGTTTTTATCAAGTCCAATACGCCGATAAAGTCTTACAATCTTTGGCATTTAATATCCCCAAAGAAGAAAGTCGATTGGCTTATTGGAACGTAGATCAAATCACAACTCAAAACCCGAATACGCATCAATTTAACCAAATAAAATCAGCTTTAACCGCTTTGTCTGACACTCAAAATATCTTGACTTATTTCAAGTGGTTTATGGCTTTGGCACTGCTATTTTTGTTGATTGAAATAGCTTTAATCAAGTATATGTAACCTTACCGAAATTTTTAACTCATGAACTATCTCATCAAATCAGCTACTATTATCGCTCCTCAACATCCATTGCACCGTCAAAAAAGAGATTTGCTCATCACAGATGGGGTCATTCAAAAAATGGCTCAAAAGATTGAAAATAAGGAAGCCTACCCCGAGATTAATTTGCCCAATTTACATATTTCTATTGGGTGGATGGATCCAAGTGTTTCTTTTGGCGAACCGGGATATGAAGAGCGAGAAACCTTAGAAAATGGTTTGCGGGTAGCCGCTTTGAGTGGTTTTACCGCCATTGGGTTGAATCCCAATTCCAATCCCATGATTGATGACAGTAGTGGTGTCAATTATTTGAAATTCAAGAGTCAGGATGCGGCTACCGAAGTGCATCCCATTGGTTGTTTTACCAAATCGGCTAATGGAAGTGATATGGCTGAATTGTATGACATGAAGCAAAACGGAGCTATTGCTTTTTACGATTCAAAAAAACCTATTCAAAATGCCAATTTATTGAAAATGGGTTTGTTGTATTGCCAATCATTTGACGGTTTATTGATGAGTTTTCCGCAAGAAGTGTCGACTTCCTACGGCAATAAGGCCAATGAAAGCGCCTTTACTTTGAGCCTGGGTTTTGAAGGTACACCCGATTTAAGCGAAGCATTGCAAGTGTCTAGAGATTTGCAGTTGTTGGAATACACAGAAGGGAAACTACACATTCCTACCATTTCTACAGAAAAATCGGTCAAGCAGATCAAGGAAGCCCACAAAAAAGGTTTGCAAGTGAGTTGCAGTGTTGCCGCACATCATTTGGTATTGACAGATGCTGAATTGGAAAATTTTGATACCAATTTCAAAGTCAATCCACCTTTGCGCAATGAAAAAGATTTGAAAGCGCTTCAAAAAGGCGTCAAAGAAGGTACGATTGCGTTGTTGACCAGTGACCATCAACCTTTGGATATTGACAATAAGATGAAGGAGTTTTCTTATGCCAAATTTGGCAGCATCGGGTTGGAGAGTTTCTTTGGAGCAGTACATACCGTTCTGGAATTGGATGAAATCATCGAATGCATTACGACCAATCCAAGAATCATTTTCAAATTGCCTATACCCGAAATCAAGGAAGGCGCCGAAGCCAATTTGACCTTTTTCAATCCCGATTCTACTTGGGTGTTCTCAGAAAAAGACATCCTATCGACTTCCAAAAACGCAGCATTTTTAGGCAAGAAAATGAAAGGAGAAGTATATGGAATCATGCGAGGAAATCGTTTGGTGTTGAAGTGATTTTTGAGAAAAAAGCCTTAAATTTGCTGGCTTTTCAAAAAGCAAAATGAAAGGGATTTTCGATAATATTAAAATAAATAGTGGCGAGAATTCTGTTTCAAGGCTGCGACAAGTGCAGCCAAATATCCCGAAATAGGGAGATTTAAATTATAATTTTAAAATCACAAATGTCAGACAACCACGAATTTTTCATGCGACGAGCCATCGAATTGGCACAAAGCGGAATAGATAAGAATGCAGGTGGCCCATTTGGCGCTGTCATTGTTAAAGATGGCAAAATCATAGCAGAAGCCCACAATGAAGTCACTTCGACCAATGACCCTACCGCACATGCAGAAGTCACAGCTATTCGCAGGGCTTGTAAGGAATTGGATACATTTCAATTGGACGATTGTACGTTATATACTTCCTGTGAACCTTGCCCGATGTGTTTGGGAGCTATTTATTGGGCGCGACCCAAACAGGTATTTTTTGCCGGTGATCGCATCGATGCTGCTGCTGTAGATTTTGACGACCAATTTATTTACGACGAATTGGAAAAAGCCATCGAAAAACGAGAAATTCCCTTTTTGCGAATCCTTCGCGAAGAAGCCATTCCCGTTTTTGACAATTGGAAAAATAAGAAAGATAAGCAGGAATATTGATTTTCCCAAACAGCTTCTTTCAATACCTTTGAAATTAAATATTGTGTTGTTTAAAGTTTTTATTTAATCCTGAACATTTGATATTTTTGGAGCATACAGATATTTTTTAAAAACTCCGAAATAACTTGTAACCATTAACCCAAACCCAAATCCACATTTTGACACCCGAAGAGATCATCAGTGAAATCAACAAAGGATTTATCAAACCCATTTATTTTTTATATGGGGATGAGCCTTATTTTATAGATCAGATTTCTGATTATATAGAAAAAAATGTGTTGACTGAGGATGAAAAGGGATTTAATCAAATGGTTTTATATGGGAGAG
>JADZFW010000164.1 GCA_020854235.1 Flavobacteriaceae bacterium | reverse complement strand
TTGAAAGCAACATTAGATATTATGGACGCTCCATTATTTGACACTTATGTGGCGTATAATGTGGCAGCTGTGAGTTTCAATCCAAGAGAATTGGCAGCTGAAATTCAAAAAATTCGCCCCGACTTTAGCATTACTTACAATCCCGATTTCCGTCAACGTATCGCCGATACTTGGCCGCAAACGATTAATGATTCCTTAGCTCGCAAAGAGTGGAATTGGAAACATGATTTTGAAACGGTTGATATTGTGAAGGTGATGTTGGAGAATTTGGCTCAGTAATAATACAAACCCCGGATATCGTTTCCGGGGTTTTTTTATTGAAGGTTATTGAGTTATTAGGTTATTAAGTTATTGGGTTATTGGGGCTGACTTGCCGCTAGGAAGGTTATTGAGTAGAGACAAGGCATGCCTTGTCTTTTTTTTAATACAATTTATTTCAATGGTGACTTACCAGAATTTTTTTAGTTACTTGAAGCTGTTGTTCATCGGTAAAAGTGATGGAATAAAAACCGGTATTCAGCAAGCTTAAATCTAGTTGAGTAATACCATTTTCCGAATGCACTTGATCAACCAAAATGCCTAAAACAGAATAAATACTAGCATTTTTGGGTTTGAAATTTCCATAGATAAACATGATATCTTGAACCGGATTGGGTGACAATTGGATTTGATTTTCAATTGAATCCTCAATACCTAGACTGTTCACAAAAGTAGTGGAAACGGAATTGGTCGGAATGGCGGCATTGAAATCAAAATATATATTGGCTAGATTGGGAATATGGTTGCCCACAGCAATCGTGCTTTTAGGTTTTATTTTATAGGCAATATATCCATGCGAATGGGGTTCATCGTAATTTCCGGGTAGTTCAATATTTTCAAAATCAAATTTCAAATCCGTTCCGTTGGTAAGGGTAACCACGCAGGGGTGACTGATGTATTCCATCTGTAAAGTGGCATCATCCAAATGCGTGTCCAATTGATTTTCAACCCGGACATGGATGGCACTTGCAGACCCAATGTTTTGAAATCGAATGAGGTAATGCAAGAATTCGTCGGCGTTTTCTATCAACACTTCTTCCCCTTCCAATACTTCCATATCATTGGGGTCTAATGAATTGACTACGTTTTGTGGATACGTAAAAGTATTATCGATAGGTGTCAAATCGCCGGAAACCGGTTCAATATGAGAAGTAAAAACCAATATATCACCACTTTCTACGATGGGCGGTGCAAAAACACTGAAAGTCAAATTTATTTCTCGATTTTGAAAAGGATGTAAGTCTGTATAATCAAATGTTAGGGTGTTGCTGGTAAGACTACTCACAGAAATATTGGAACTGACAAATGAAAGTTTGGAGTCATCAAATTGCAGACTCACCGAACCATTTAAAGTTGTGGTTCCTACATTTCTAAAAATGAGTTTGTAATTGGCATTAAACCCGGGTCTAGCTAATCCTATTGGATACAACACGATGTTGGCATCGTTGACCGTAGTATTGGGCATCAAACAAAAATCATGGGCTACCGTGTTGTTTAATGTTGAAAAGTTATCCGAATATGGCGATGTAACGACGTTAACATAAGGATAATTGGATATCACAGAAGTAGTGTAAGAACCTAAAGTAACTGGTAAAAAGTAACCACCATTTTGAGAATAGGTTGTATATATGTTTGAGCCATCTGTTGTTTGAACAGGGAAACCGGATAGTTGAACATCAGTGCTAGAGCAGCCATTAGTATCCATATCCAACCTTACTTGACCTTGAATTAAATTATAGTTACAATAAACACTTGGAGTCTCAGAAATACTTTCTGGGTGATATGAACAAGGGTCGTGAGGGTTAGTTCCTTCTGCTAGTTCATTTGTATCCAAGACGCCGTCTCCATCACAATCTTCATCTGCAGTATTGGCATGTGTTACATCAGCTACATTGTAATCACATGGATCATGTGGGTCGGTGCCGTTAGCTAATTCTGTTACATCTAACACCCCATCTCCATCGCAATCATCTCCGGCTGTGTTTGGTACAGTAATATCGGCTACTATATAATCACATGGGTCATGTGGATTTGTGCCATTTTCAATTTCAACTCCATTAGTTACACCATCTTGATCGCAATCCGTTGAAAACCATGCTGGACTTGGTGATAAACTTATATGTTCCACTACAAAATCGCATGGATCAAGCGGATCTGAATCATCATTCCATTCATCCCCATTGGGAACGCCGTCGCCATCTGTATCGGCAGTGGGGTCGTCGGAGTAGATTTGAAAAACGTTGTAACCATAGTATGTTGCCATTGCCGAAACCGGATTATTGGACACATCCAAACCGGTAATGTCGGCTGAAAAATCAATGTCATAATCTCCGTCGGGAATGCCGTTTACGTCCAATCCATTACCGTTTATAGCATCCGTAGTAACTATATAAACAGCCGTATAAACCCATTCTTCGTTGTAATTGAGAACGCCATTGGCATTAGTGTCACCAGAAAGATAAGTAAACGTACCATAAACAGAATTGACATTTACATTATGAATGTCAGAGGCTTGAATTTGCAAAGTCAGGTTGACCGTAGTTCCGGCTGATGAAGCATAACTAGGTGAAAAAGTAATATAAGTTAAATAAAAACCATCTACAGCATGAGAACGTGCATTCAAGATATTTGAAAAGCTGAAATAAAAAAACAAAAAAAGCGAAAGGTAGAGGTTTGAATTTTTCATATACATTTGATTATTAGTAAACAAATGTAAAAAAAAATTACAAATCCTTTCGATTTTTAGCGCTTTTATACATCCAATAGGCTAAGGCAATCAAAATCACTAAAGGTAAAAATGTACCAATAGCCACTCCGATTTCATAACCTTTATCGGGAGCGGTATCAATTTTATCTTTGATTTGTTCAACATTGGCTTGGAGTGCTATGAAGTTTGGTAGTAACATGTGGTTGGGTTGGTTATTAAGTTATTGGGTTATTGGGTTTGTAAAGTTTGTAAAGTTTGTAAAGTTATAAAGTTATGGGGTTATTTGGGAATTGGTAATTCGGCACAGCGAAAGCAGGGATGGAATTTATTTTTGTTTAAATTTTAGCAAAGCGGTTTTGGTTGTTTCACTCAACACGAGGTTTCCACAGATATGGGCTCTTTGTTCCATCAGTGCGTCCCAGTGGTCGGTACCTTCCCACAAGACTCGTTTGAGTTTTTGAACGGCTTCGGGAGCGTAGGAGTTGAGTTGTTCGGCTAAAACAAGTACTTCTTTATCCAGTTCTTCTAAGTTTTCAAAGACCCTAGCATACAGCCCTTTTTCTTTGGCCCAATAGGCTGTTTGCCAAGTGGTAGGATTCAATGCCAATTCACTCACGGCAGCAATTCCCATTTTGCGGGTAATGGCAGGTTCGACTACAAAAGGTCCGATGCCAATGCTGATTTCCGAAAGTTTGATGGAAGCCGCTTCGGTAGCCATGGCATAATCACAGGCTGCAATCAGTCCGACGCCGCCACCTACTGCTTTACCCTGAATACGCCCGATGATGGGTTTGGTACACAATCTCATGGCATTGACAACTTTGCCAAATCCACTGAAAAAAGCAACCCCTTGTTGGGGATTTTGAATAGCCAATAGTTCATCAAAAGAAGCACCTGCGCAAAAAGTGTTTTCT
>JADZFW010000163.1 GCA_020854235.1 Flavobacteriaceae bacterium | reverse complement strand
GAACTCTAATTCAGTTCAACCCAAAATAGAAAATTGATTATTTCTTCTTTTTAGGCTTTACTTTTCCCATAGTACCATCTTGAATTCTTGTCAAAATTTGGGAATCGGTTAAGGGATGATTCTCTGCATCAATGCTCAATTGGTTATTAGATAATTCAATGAGATGATTGTTGATGATATCATCAGATACGGTATCTTTATTCCACAACAAATAACATTTTTTCATGTGATTGGCAATGGCATAGGTGAGCATTTCTCGCATGTCGCCTTCCTCCCACTTGATGGCCGTTTCGATCATCGTTTGTATATTGTTTCCATAATATTTATACTTGGATGACAACTTTGGATAGGCAAGGGTTTTGGGTTTCCCTTTGATGGTTTCTGTAGTTGGAATTGGATAAGGGGAATCTACATCTAAAGCAAAATCTGCCATGAAAAATAACTGATCCCACAATTTGTGTTTGAAATCGGCAACATCTCTTAAATGCGGTTGCAAATTGCCCATCACATCTATAATGGCTCTTGCCATTCGGTTACGCTCTTCTCGGTCTTCCAATGTTTTACAATGGTCTATCAACTTATGAACATGCCTCCCATATTCGGGGATAGCCATGATATTGCGTTCGGTATTATATTCCATTTTAAGCGGCATTTCTAACATAATTTTGATTTAACCCGCAAATTACATCATTTTTTTGATAGTACCGAAATATTTGTTTCAATTTTTAAAATAGGTATGACGAGTAGTTTTGATGTCAAATTGCTAGAAAATCTCTCTTTTTGAATGAAATAAAGTCAGTATATAACTGTTTTTCAAGACAAATTGTCTCAAATTTCACACTTTTATCCTTTGGAATAATGATTGCCGATTCGGTAGTCGTAGTTGGTTTGCAAAGTTCTTAAAGTTCTTAAAGTTTATAAAGTTTTTAAAGTTTGTAAAGTTTGAAAAGTTGGAGGTTTATGAAGCTAGTGATTCAAAAATGATTTTAATATTTTATATGACTATCCGCTTGGATCCCTAAAGAGACATTAATGTGTTGCTTTCGGTAGATGGATTAAAAAGATGTGTACATAAACTATGACTTTGCGATCCTCTGCGTAGAAACTCTGCGATTCTCTGCGTTTAAACTAATTTAACCGCAGCGTTACGCAAAGTAGGCGCAAAGCGACACAGAGCGATGTGCTGAGCCTGTCGAAGTAAGCTTACCAAACCGGAACGAAGAGTAACTTTTCCTTATACGCTTTAGATATGCAAACGGATACTCATAATATTTCATTACCCAATCACTCTCTAATATCAAATATCAACCTATTCCCAATTAGAATCCAAAAATCTAATTTCTAATTTCTAATTTCTAATTTCTAATTTCTAATTTCTAAAACATGAACCTAAACAATTTCACCATAAAATCTCAAGAAATAGTTCAACAAGCCCAAATCATCGCTCAAGAACTAGGTCATCAACAAATTGAAAATGCCCATTTACTCAAAGGAATTTTTGACATTGACGAAAATGTAGTGCCTTTTATTTTGAGTAAATCAGGGGCAATTTCACCTGTAATCAAACAAAATTTGGATGCCATTCTCTCCGGTTTCCCCAAAGTGAGCGGTGGTGAACTCATGCTTTCCAGAGAAGCCAATCAAACGCTTTTAGATGCGGTTCATTTGGCTAAAAAAATGAAAGATGAATACGTGGCTATCGAACATTTATTCCTATCCATATTCAATTCGGGTGGCAAAACATCTCAAATGCTCAAAGATGCCGGACTGACTGAAAACGCCATCCAATCAGCTATTGCCGAAATGAGAAAAGGCAGCAAAGTGCAGTCTGCCAGTGCCGAAGAATCCTATAATTCTTTAAACAAATACGCCAAAAACCTCAATGAAATGGCTCGTACCGGCAAACTGGATCCTGTCATCGGAAGAGATGAAGAAATCAGAAGGGTTTTGCAAATCCTAGCCCGTCGTACCAAAAATAATCCGCTACTCATCGGTGATCCGGGTGTAGGTAAAACTGCTATTGCCGAAGGTTTGGCTCACAGAATCATCAGAGGTGACGTGCCTGAAAATTTGAAAAATATTCAATTGTATTCTTTAGATATCAGCGCTTTGATTGCCGGAGCCAAATACAAAGGCGAATTTGAAGAACGTTTGAAATCAGTTGTCAAAGAAGTAACCGCCAGCGAAGGCGAAATCGTTTTGTTTATCGATGAAATCCACACCTTAGTTGGTGCCGGCGGCGGTGAAGGCGCTATGGATGCCGCCAATATTCTCAAACCGGCTTTGGCTCGTGGCGAATTACGCTCTATAGGCGCAACCACTTTGGATGAATACCAAAAACACTTTGAAAAAGACAAAGCCCTCGAACGCCGTTTTCAAAAAGTAATGATTGACGAACCCGATATGGAAAGTGCCATTTCCATCCTTCGAGGAATCAAAGATAAATACGAAGCCCACCACAAAGTCTTGATTCAAGACAATGCCATCATTGCGGCTGTCGAACTCTCACAACGCTACATCACTTCCCGTTTCTTACCCGACAAAGCCATCGACTTGATGGACGAAGCGGCTGCTAAAATTCGTATGGAAATCAATTCCAAACCCGAAGAACTAGATGTTCTAGATAGAAAAGTCATGCAATTGGAAATCGAAATCGAAGCCATCAAAAGAGAAAAAGACCAAAAAAAAGTCGAAAACCTCCAAAGAGAATTGGCCGACCTCAAAGCCGAACGCAACATCATGCACAACCGCTGGATCAGTGAAAAAGAAGTGGTGGAAAATATGCAAAATCTCAAAAATGAGATTGAAAACTTTAAAATGCAAGCCGATCAAGCTGAACGCGATGGCAATTATGAAAAAGTAGCCGAATTGAGATACGGTAAAATCAAGGATGCCGAAAATAAATTGGCTGAAGTTCAGGTAAAAATGTCTCAAAACCAACAACATTCCTTGATCAAAGAAGAAGTAACCAGCGAAGATATTGCCGAAGTGGTCGCCAAATGGACAGGTATACCCGTGCAAAAAATGTTGCAAAGTGAAAGGGAAAAACTTCTGCATCTAGAAGCCGAATTACACAAACGGGTCGTAGGTCAAGAAGAAGGTATTCAAGCACTAGCCGATGCCGTACGTCGCAGCCGAGCTGGTTTGCAAGATCAAAAAAGACCCGTGGGAACATTCCTCTTCCTAGGTACTACCGGCGTGGGTAAAACCGAATTGGCCAAAGCTTTAGCCGAATATCTTTTTGACGATGAAAATGCCCTCACCCGCATCGACATGAGCGAATACCAAGAACGCCACGCCGTCAGCCGTTTGATAGGTGCGCCTCCGGGATACGTTGGCTATGATGAAGGAGGCCAATTGACCGAAGCCGTTCGTCGCAAACCTTATTCGGTTGTGCTACTGGACGAAATCGAAAAAGCACATCCCGATACATTCAATATTTTATTGCAAGTCCTAGATGAAGGTCGTTTGACGGATAATAAAGGCCGCACCGCCGACTTTAGAAATACCATCATCATCATGACTTCCAATATGGGCTCCCATCTGATCCAAGACCGATTTGAAAATCTGAAAATGGAAAATCGAGACGAGGTTACGGAATTAGCCAAAGAAGAAGTTCTCGAATTACTTCAAAAAACCATCCGCCCCGAATTCTTGAACCGAATCGACGAAGTCATCATGTTTACGCCGCTCAATCAGGTTGAAGTGATGCAAATCGTCAAACTACAATTGGATAAATTGACCCAAATGTTGAAAACCCAAGGCATCAGCTTCGAATATACTCCCGATGCCGCAGAAAGTCTTTCCCGTAAAGGTTTCAATCCGCAATACGGCGCAAGACCCATCAAACGGGTAATTCAAAAAGAAGTACTCAACGCGCTATCAAAAGAAATTTTAGCCGGAAAAGTGCATGCCCAATCATCCATTTTGTTGGATGCCTTTGATGACCAATTGGTGTTTAGAAATCATTAAATTAACCAAACCCCAAGGATATTAAAAACCCTTGGGGTTTACACTTATTTTTTGTTCCTTTGTCCTCCAAATTTCAAACCCGATGACTGTTCAAGAAAGGATTTCTGCTTTTACCAAACTAGGTGTTTTTTTGCATCGTGTAAATGTTGACAAACTTGAAAATACCAATGCTTGCTTGACAGATTGTTGGGATAATCTTCATAATCAAATCAACCAATCCGTTCATCACAATGGTTGGTTTACGAGAGAAAATGTACTTTTCTCCATCCAATCTTGGGCAAATGCTTTGACTGAAGAAAATCTGATCCAATGGACTGCAGCCTATGATTTCACTAGTGTTTCAAAAAAAACCGTAGGCATCGTGACCGCCGGAAATATTCCATTGGTAGGCATGCATGATTTTATTTCGGTTTTGATTTCAGGTCATCAATTGGTTATCAAACAATCCTCAAGCGATCAAAAATTACTACCCATCATCGCGCAATTGTTGATTTGTTTCGAACCGCGTTTTAAATCGCATATCACCTTTACAGATCAAAAACTCGAACATTACGATGCCGTCATCGCTACCGGAAGCAACAATACGGCTCGATATTTTGAATACTATTTTGGCAAAGTGCCTCACATCATTCGTAAAAATAGAAACGCTGTAGCCGTCTTGACCGGCCAGGAAAGTGAAACCCAAATGGAAGCTTTGGGAACCGACATCTTCCAATACTTCGGATTGGGTTGCAGAAGTGTTTCCAAACTCTTTGTTCCCAAAAATTACGATTTCGACCAACTCTTCAAAGCGGTTTTCAAACACCAAATCATTTTAGATCATAACAAGTACAAAAACAATTACGATTACAACAAAACCGTCTATCTGATGAGCCAAATTCCACTACTGGAAAATGGCTTTTTAGTCCTAAAAGAAGATACCGGTTACGCCTCTCCTATTTCAGTTTTGTTTTATGAATACTACGATTCTTTGGCTTTGCTGAAACTTAAATTAAATTCCGACCGAGATTTGATCCAATGCCTGGTAAGCGATTCCCTCACACCCGAAAGTGTCACATTCGGTCAAACCCAACATCCTCAACTCTGGGATTACGCCGATGGTGTAGATACCCTTGACTTTCTCATCCGATTGTAGATTCAAAACAATTTTTAATTCCCATTGAATGGATTCAGTTCTGATTCAATTTGCTCTAGCTTATAGTTAGTTCAACTAATGGATAGCTCGCCCCTTTTATCCCGATAAATTCTTGAATACTCGGCATGAATTTGCCATACTTGGGTAGCTATCTTTAATATAAATTACTACAAAAGACAGTTTGAAAAAGGTAAAACATAAAAACGAGCTTGAGTCAAATTTTGTTTGAATATGCAAACAAATAGGTAGAGTCGTCCCAATATAACTACCTATTACATTTAATTAAGTACATCTCTATTCTAAGAAAATACATGTTTATTTCTTGGAACTACTAATGTGTTTTTAGTTATTACCGATATATTTTTACTTTTTTTAAGCAGTTTTTGTATATCCTTTATAATGTTTTTAGTTTATACCATTATATTTTTGGAATATAACACCGTATTTTTAGTATATAACAACTTATTTGTAATTTTATAAATATTATTTTGTAATATTTCTTATTAATTTTTATATATATCGTATATATTTTGAATTAACAATATATATATTTTAAATATAGATAATATATTTTTTAATATTAAAATATTATTTTTTAATAGGTATAATATATTTTATAATAATACAATGATACTTTTTCAAATAAATATAGTATTTTTATATATTTCATATTTATTTTCTTTTTCTGCATATTTATTAAATATTTATAAATATTTTTATTGTATTTTTGTTGCTGTCTAATTTTATAATACCTTCAACAATATGCTATATTTCAACATCAAACCCATTATCAAAGCCCGTGGCATTGAAAGACCCTTCTCTTATCTTGTGAAATCGGGTTTCCCCAATCATACCGCTCACAATATTCTCAATAATAAAAACCGTGTGTTGAGATTGGATCATATCGAACGTCTATGTGACATCCTCAATTGTGAACCAAACGATCTGATGGTTTGGACACCCGATTCAGGCAAAGTCTATCCGGAAAACTTTGCCCTTAAAGCTTTGAAAAATAACACCCCAACTGAGTTTTGGAAAGAAAAAATTGTCAATTTAACCTATAAAGAACTCAAAGAATCAACAAAATACTTCAGCCAAAAAGACAATCAAAATCCAAAAGATTAACCCTTAGATGTTCATGCATATAATTACTAAAATCCGCAAGGATTTTTATTAGTGTATATAAATCAGCAACTTACATACAATTTACATAATTTTAATAAATTATCATAAATTCGTGAATTAGTGGCTTTTACATATTCTTTGCGGATTTAAGGTATTTTAGAGTCCGTGATAGTTAGAACTAAATTCTCAGAATAATCATTACATTTGCCGACTGAAATTTGAATTCAATCGGAATTCATTAATATTGACGTTATTGCTACATAATTCTAGCGATGAATCGCAAATCTAATTTCTTATCACCCTGAGTGCAGTCGAAGGGCTAATTTCTAATTTCTAATTTCTAATTTCTAATTTCAAAATATGAAAGCCGGTATAGTAGGTCTCCCAAACGTAGGTAAATCAACCTTATTCAATTGTTTATCCAATGCCAAAGCACAATCGGCTAATTATCCGTTTTGTACGATCGAACCCAATATCGGGGTCATCAATGTTCCCGATCCTCGATTGAACAAATTGGCTGAAATCGTTCAACCGCAAAGAGTTCAACCTGCCGTAGTGGAAATCGTTGACATCGCCGGTTTGGTTCGCGGAGCAAGTAAAGGGGAAGGTTTGGGTAATCAATTCTTGGGAAATATTCGCGAATGCGATGCCATCATTCACGTGCTTCGATGCTTTGACAATGACAACATCACCCATGTCGACACCTCGATCAATCCGGTGAGAGATAAGGAAACCATTGACATCGAACTCCAAATCAAAGACCTCGAAACAGTAGATAAAAAATTGGAAAAAGTGCGACGTGCCGCCAAAACCGGTGATAAAGCTGCTCAAAAAGAATTGGTTACTTTAGAAAAAGTTAAATCGAGTCTTGAGGCTGCCCAATCAGTTCGCACGATTGAATTACACGAAGAAGAACGCAATGAATTCGTCAAACCCTTGCAATTATTAACCGATAAACCCATTCTTTACCTCTGTAATGTGGACGAAGGTTCTGCCATCACCGGCAATAAATACGTTGATGCCGTCAAAGAAGCTGTCAAAAACGAAGCCGCCGATCTATTGGTCCTAGCAGTTGCAACCGAAGCCGATATCAATGAACTGGAATCTTATGAAGAACGTAAATTATTCTTGGACGAATTGGGATTGGAAGAACCCGGAGCCGCTCGTTTGATTCGTACCGCCTACCATTTGTTGAATTTGCAAACCTATTTTACAGCCGGAGAAAAAGAAGTGAGAGCCTGGACCATTCACAAAGGGGACAAAGCCCCACAAGCTGCCGGCGTCATCCACACCGATTTTGAAAAAGGTTTTATCCGTGCCGAAGTAATCAGATACGAAGATTTTGTTTCTTATGGAAATGAAGCCAAAGTAAGAGAAGCCGGAAAACTAGGCGTGGAAGGCAAAGAATACGTCGTTCAAGATGGCGATATCATGCATTTTAGATTTAATGTGTAACCTAAATAATTTCAAAATGAAGCTCCCTGTATTTTTTGTCGCTTTATTCCTTTTTATTCATACCGCATTTTCTCAAACGCCTCCTTCCTTATTTACTCCTGCAAATGGATCAACAAACCAAGCCATCAGCGTTAACTTGGATTGGTCTTCCGTTTCCGGCAATACCGGATATCCCTATCAAATAGATACCGTCAGCACGTTTGACTCTCCTCAACTGATTTCAAATACTACCGCTAACAACATTTCGGAAGTTACAATCAATGGATTGTCTTTCGGAACGACCTATTATTGGCGCGTAAAAACGCAAACAGCTACCGGCACTAGCGATTGGTCTACCGTATTTAATTTTACTACAGCCAATAGCATTACCCTTTACTCACCTACCAATGGCACTACCGATCAACCCATCGCCCTTACCTTGGATTGGAGTTCGCTCACAGGTAATACCGGTTACAAATACCAATATGATACGGTCAACACTTTTGATTCTCCCAATTTAGTTACCAATACTACTGCAACCAACATTTCTGAAATCTACATCAGTAACCTGGCGTTCAATACGACCTATTACTGGAGAGTAGCTGTATTGGGCGCTACCGGTCAATCTGGTTGGTCAACTGTGTTTAATTTTAAAACGGCCAACAACATTACCCTTTACATGCCTACCAATGGCGCTATCGATCAACCCATCGCCCTTACCTTGGATTGGAGTTCGCTCACCGGTAATACCGGTTACAAATACCAATATGATACGGTCAATACTTTTGATTCTCCCAATTTAGTTACCAATACCACTGTTGCCAACTCTTCTGAAATCTACATCAGTAACCTGGCGTTCAATACGACTTATTACTGGAGAGTAGCTGTATTGGGTGCTACCGGTCAATCGGGTTGGTCAACTGTGTTTAATTTTAAAACGGCCAACAACATTACCCTTTACACGCCTACCAATGGCACTATCGATCAACCCATCGCCCTAACCTTGGATTGGAGTTCGCTCACCGGTAATACCGGTTACAAATACCAATATGACACGGTCAATACTTTTGATTCTCCCAATTTAGTAACCAATACCACTGTTGCCAACTCTTCTGAAATCTACATCAGTAACCTGGCGTTCAATACCACCTATTATTGGAGAGTAGCTGTATTGGGTGCTACCGGTCAATCGGGTTGGTCAACTGTGTTTAATTTTAAAACGGCCAACAGCATTACCCTTTACACGCCTACCAATGGCACTATCGATCAACCCATCGCCCTTACCTTGGATTGGAGTTCGCTCACAGGTAATACCGGATACAAATACCAATATGACACGGTCAATACTTTTGATTCTCCCAATTTTGTTACCAATACCACTGTTGCCAACTCTTCTGAAATCTACATCAGTAACTTGGCGTTCAATACGACCTATTACTGGAGAGCAGCTGTGATGGGCTCAACAGGTCAATCGGGTTGGTCAACTGTGTTTAATTTTACAACAGGAAATCAAGTAACATTGTACACACCTGCCAATGGTGCGGTCAATCAAACAACAACTTTGACGCTGGATTGGAGCTCTTTTACGGGTAATAACGGATATGTTTACCAATTGGATACACAACCTAGTTTTGATTCTCCCAATTTTCAAACCGGCAATTTAGGGGCAAATATCTCCCAAGTGACGATTAACGGACTGACTTTAAACCAAACCTACTATTGGCGGGTTGCCATTCGCAATACGTACAGCCAATCTGCATGGTCCAACGTTTGGGCATTCGCCACAGGTGCTTCTTTATCAAATGACACAGCATGGATCGGAAACATCCAAATTTTTCCCAATCCTGTAATAGAGGTGCTGAAAATTCAACTTCCGGAAAATACGACTCCCTTATCTTATTTCTTATTCAATGCGTATGGACAAATGTTGCAGCAAGGAATAATAGAATCATCACAAGCTACTATTTCCATGAGCAAATTCCCATCAGGAGTCTACTTTTTGAGATTGGAAAATCCGTTGGAAAAGGTTCATTTCAACACAACCCTTGTAAAAGAATAATTTCAAATGATAACGAGAGAAGACGTCCTCGAAGCGCAAAAAAAATGGGCAGAAGCAATTGTACATGTAGGGCAAACTTACCTTGAAGGTGCCGATTATGTGGCAGTGGCTCATGATCTCATCGACCGACTATATGCCTACGATGAAGGCACCGTTCTATTCAAACCCACCAAAGCCAGTAGTGACCAATTTCGAGGCACAGAAAAAGAAGCACTCTCCTATTTTGTCAAAGGATTGATCGATGAAGATCACGGTTTTGCCTTGCAACCTTGGAGTCAAGTGCGATTTGAAAATGAAGATTTTCTATTGATGGGCGATTACGCGATAGCCATGGGCAACTACTTTTTCACCGATGCCAATACCGACAAGGAAGTACATGTAGAATTTACCTTTGGTTACATCAGAGGAAAAGAAGGTCAATTACTCATCAATTTACACCATTCTTCTCTGCCTTATATTGCCCATTAACATTTTTCTTTTTAACATTTATTTATTTTTAAAATCAGGATATTTGGTTAGTTTTGGATTTTAAAACAATTCCAATGGTAAAGAAATTAT
>JADZFW010000162.1 GCA_020854235.1 Flavobacteriaceae bacterium | reverse complement strand
GGTCGTAGCGTTGTTCCAATAAGATTTGATTGACTTCGCGCCCACCTTGCGCAAATGCTACGTAGTTGGGATTAAAGATTTCACCCAACATTTTTTCCATTAACAGGGCGATATGCGGCGTATAGGGTGAAGGTTTCAACAAAGCGGTACAACCGGCAGAAATGGCCCCAACCAATGGGTTGAGCAGCAATTGAAACGGGTAATTCCAAGGTGCGACAATCAATGAAACGCCTAGTGGCTCATAATAGATACGACTCGTGGAAGGGATTAAATGCAGCGGTGTTGGTACGCGCTTGGGTTTGTTCCATTGTTTCAAATGACGGATGTGATTGTCCAATTCCTGTACAACCATACTGATTTCGGTGAGGTAAGCTTCCTCAAAACTCTTGTGTAAATCCAACCACAAAGCTTCGGCAATCTGCGTTTCATATTGTTGAATAACCGCTTTGAACTTTTTCAATTGGGTCAATCTGAAAGCAATATCTTTGGTTTGATGGGTCGCAAAAAAAGAGCGTTGATTGGCAATTAGGTTTTCTATGGTTGATCTTGAGGTGTCTTGCATGTGGAAATTAGAAATTAGAAATTAGAAATTAGAAAGTAGAAAGTAGAAAGTAGTCTCGTTTGTTTTTGGGAAGAAGTTAGAAATAAGTATCGATTGCTTTTGAAAAGAAATTTTAAATTAGAATTAAGAACCTGAGTGCTATTCTTATTTTTTAGATTCTTCTTTTCTCCAGATAGCTATCGGGAGAAAGGTGGAATCTTTTTTACTTAATCAAATTCAGGTTAATAACTATCCCGATATGCTATCGAAACTATTAATTAATTACCCAAACTTCTAACTTCTAACGACATCTCCACTCAATGTTCATGTGGGTACATGGCCATGAATGATTCTGCTTTTTCCACCATTTTGACGCTACCTACAAAGAAAGGAACGCGTTGGTGTAATTCGGTAGGTTCTATATCCAAGATACTCACGTACCCATCGGATGCTTTACCGCCTGCTTGTTCGGCGAGGAATGCCATGGGATTACATTCGTACAATAAGCGCAATTTGCCCTTGGGTGCTTTACTGCTGGTCGGATAAATATAAACGCCACCTTTGATCATATTGCGATGGAAATCGGAAACGAGCGAACCGATGTAACGAGATGTATAAGGTCGGTCTTCTTCTTCTCTTTGACAATATTTGATATAATCTTTGACTCCTTGTGGGAAATGCACGTAGTTGCCTTCATTGATGGAATAGACTTTGCCTGTTTGGGGAAATTGCATATTGGGATGCGACAGATAATAAGTTCCCAATGCCGGATTCAAAGTAAACCCGTTGACCCCATGACCGGTAGTATAAACCAACATGGTAGAAGTTCCGTACACGATATAACCGGCAGCCACTTGATTGCGTCCTTTTTGAAGAAAATCGCTTTGGTTTACAGGAGTACCTACGGGTGAAACCCTGCGGTAAATGGAGAAAATAGTCCCTACCGACACGTTGACATCGATATTGGAAGAGCCATCCAAGGGATCAATCAACACGATGTATTTGTGATGGAAACCACCTTCTTCTTCGGGAACGATTACAAAATCATCTTCCTCTTCGCTGGCAAAACCACAAACGATATCTCTTCGTTTAAGGGTATTGATAAAAACGGTATTGGCAAAAACGTCGAGTTTTTGTTGTTGTTCGCCTTGAATGTTTTCATTTCCGGAAGCACCGGTGATGTCTACCAAACCCGCTTTATTTACTTCGTGATTGACTACTTTGGCAGCAAGGGTTATGGAATTCATCAAGCGAGAAAGTTCGCCTTCTGCATATTGGAAATGCGTTTGATTTTCAATGATGTACTCTCCGAGGGTTTTGAGACTGTTGGGCATTTTGGTTTGATGTTATTGAGTTAATAGCTATATCGGGACGGGATGAGATGTGTTATAACTTTATGAATTGGAGATATCGTTTTAAATATGACATAAAATTTACATTAATCCATACTCATAGGTTTGTACTTAGTTTTGTTGATATAAATCAAACATAAACGAAGCGCAACAAAGGTAATGAAAAATTGACGAAATCGTTTTCGGAAAAACTAATTTTTAAATGTCTGGATTTTTGCTCATCCCATTATATTTAATACCTTTAATCCTTTAAACTGAACTTCATTATTTAAATAATTTTACCATGATTCGAGTTGTCAAATTATTCATAATCGGCTTTATTTCAATTCTATTCACAAGTACTTTTGCACAAACAAGCGTCTTGCAATCAGGTCCTATGACGACTTATGCTACCATGCGTGAGGTCAAACTTTGGGTTCAAACCAAACAATCGGCGCAAGTATATATTCAATATTGGCAAAAGGAAGTTCCTGCGAAAAAATTCAAGACAGAAACCATTTTAACCGAAAAGGACAATGCCTTCATTGCCCATTTGTTGGCAGCGCCATTGGAGCCATCTCATGCTTACCAATATGAAGTTTACATCAATCAAAAGTTGGTTCAATTGCCTTATTCATTAGAATTTGAAACAACACCTTTGTGGAAATGGAGAGGTGATGCGCCCAACTTTTCATTTGCTACCGGAAGTTGCGCATACATCAACGAAAGTGATTATGATCGACCCGGAACACCCTATGGCAGTAATTATCAAATATTTGAAGCCATCCATCATTCAAATCCAAATTTTATGCTTTGGTTGGGTGATAACGTATATTTAAGAGAAGCCGATTGGGATAGTAAAACCGGTATTCAACATCGATTTACCCAAGCCCATTCGCTACCCGAATTACAAGCATTATGGGGAAGTACCCATCATTATTTTATTTGGGATGATCACGATTACGGTTCCAATAATTCCGACAGGAGTTTCCCTATGAAAAAGACCACCCAAACCGTTTTCAGAGACTTTTTTCCCAATCCCAATTACATATTTGAACAAGGTAATGTGAGTTTTTTTCAATGGGCAGATTGCGATTTCTTCCTGTTGGACAATCGTACTTGGAGAACTCCAGATGTACGAACTGATATAGCAAATCCAACGATATTAGGGAATGAGCAATTGGAATGGTTGATAGATGGTTTGGCCAATAGTACGGCATCATTCAAATTTGTAGTCATGGGAGGTCAATTTATAAATCCTATGAAAGTTGAGGAAACTTATGAAAACATAGCCCCTATGGAACGTGCTTATATCATTGAAAAGATAAAAAAATTGAAAATAAATGGGGTAGTTTTCTTTTCTGGCGATGTACATCATACAGAATTATCTCAATATGATTTAACTGCTACATACCCTTTGTATGACCTAACGGTTTCCCCTTTTACTTCGGGAATCAGTATGAAAGATGCCGAACTCAATCCGTTGCAAGTAGCAGGAACGTTGGTTTCGGTGCATAATTTTGC
>JADZFW010000161.1 GCA_020854235.1 Flavobacteriaceae bacterium | reverse complement strand
TTCGAGTGCTTTTAGAGCTTCCTTTAAGCTATTGAACGAAGGCAATTCTACGGCTTGATAATCTGACACATCCACCGCTTCTACGGCAACATCGGAGACTTCACCATAGGAATCTTCCAATTCCGGAGCTTTAAAAGTCGTGTTTTTGGAAACACTTTGAGATTTTATTTCATTGACATCCACATAACTTGCAGCTCCATTTTCAGCCAGTTTAAAAACCAACGGCATTTTACCATCCGAAATGATGATTTGATCAGGATTAGCAGGATCTATTATTGCGTTGAGGTTGGCAACTTTAGACATCGCTTGACCGTTGTAAATAATATCAATTTCACTGGCATCTTTTGGAATTTCAAATTTGGAAACATCAGAACCTTCACTATCGTAATCCAACAAATATAAATATTGTGGTCGGTCTACCTCAAAAGTCATATTTTGATAATCGACACCTTCTTCGGTATTTAAATAACTTTCCAATGAATTCAAATCTGTTTCAGAATCCAAACCAATATAAATCTGACTAGTATAAAAATAAAAGGTTTCACCCAATTTGATAGTAAGTTTAGAAGATGACTTGGTATCAGTAGCTAATTTTCTCACAATAAACTTTTGATCTGAATAAGCATTGGTTTTCAATTTGATGCTATCCCCAACATATTCAAATTTACCATGAAAAACAACTAAATCAAATGTGCTATCATCATTGATATGCAGTAATAACCTTTGCCCGACAGATATGTCTGAAACATAAGTACCAGGTTTCATTTTTTGCTGTGTCCATCCATAGATAGAACAAAATACGAGGATTGCTGTTAAAATTCTTTTCATTTTTAAATTAAATTTAGATCAAAAAAATGTTGCGTTTTAAAAAATAAACGATTATACAATATTACAAAAATTAGAAGTTAGAAATTAGAAATTAGAAATTAGAAGTTATAAAATTTAAACTTGACCCCTAAAGTTACAATTCCTTATAAGTTACTACTTGAATAGGTGTTTGAATTAAAAATGCTACCATGGCATTATAACTCTTCAATCCTGCGTGTTGACTGTTGGCTTTGAGAAATTGATCATACGTTTTTTGTGAAATCGGTTTGATTGGGGTACTGTAACTGTCCCAAAAATCCTGATTGTGATGGATATTTTCTTGAATTCCCATATGCAACGATTGAAAATATCGGTCTGCTAAAAGTGGGTTATAATGTGAAACTTCGTTGATTAAAAATCGGACAGCCATAAACTCTGCTGAATACTTGAAGTACAAATCGGGATGTTGGGTACAAGCCAGATAACCTATATAATTGGCTTCGGTTTCGGATGCGTATCCCAACTGATGTGCCATTTCATGAGTGACCGTAATGGGATAAGTGGAGATGGGAATTTTGCGATTGATTTGAGATTCTCCGGTAAACGGATTGAGATATCCGGCAAATCCCATATAAGACAAGGGCACACTGATCAGCGATTTTTTTACCGATTTGATACGGAAATGGAAATCCAAAGTATCGTTCTGAAAATGTCGGTATTGTTTGGCTGCCATTCGGGCTATTTTCCTTTTAGAATAAGGAACTTCGACGACTAAACTATCATTTTTGACCAAGGCACTGTGCAAATTGTTGAGTTGGGCTATGTGCATCTCTGTAGTTTTTTGCAGCGCAATGGTATCGTATTGTAAAGATCTGATACCCATTTGTTCTTGCAATGGAACACGGTAGTAATTCAAACCCCATAAAAAATGAAAAGCAAAAAACAGTAAGGACAAAAAAGCACCTATTCTATAGATTTGATCTAAAAAAGGCGTAAAACGGGTTTCATATAAATACCAAAACCAACCCAATAGTGCTACGAATAATAAGCCATACAAAACATCCCCCACCGAAAAAGGAATCCAACCCAATAAACGTCGCAAAAAACCTGATATTTCGGGATAAATACCACGCGAATAATATTTTTCAACCCAATGCGGATTTCGAGAAGCCCAACCAACCAAAATAATCTGCAAACCTAATAGTGTGGTCAAAGTGCGGTTGAGTATATAATTGTTCATGTATATGATTTTTGTGAGGGCAAATGTATGGAAAATAGAAATTAGAAATTAGAATAATATACTCGGGGTACGACTTAGAGTCGTGCCCCGAGTATCTTATCAACAAAAAAACGAGGTTATCAACAAGTTTTTCATCTTATAAACAGCCTTTGTAAAGAAAAAAATATTTTGAAATTGTAAAAACATTCACTTCACATATTACATTTGTGAAATGGAAAACGTGCAATTCAATACTAAAAATCGTTCCGGAAAAGGGAACGTTATCTCTTTGGAAAAAGGTAAGTTACCACCACAAGCTCTCGATTTGGAAGAGGCTGTTTTAGGTGCTATGATGATTGATAAGGAAGCTATTGATACCGTAATCGACATCCTACATCCCGATGTTTTTTACAAAGAAGCACACCAACATATTTACAAAGCGATTTTTACGCTTTTCCAAACTTCACAACCTGCAGATTTATTGACGGTTTCAGAACAACTCAAAAAAGATGGAAACCTAGAAGCAGCAGGTGGCGACTATTACTTGATTCACCTCACGCAAAAAGTTGCTTCAACGGCTCACGTAGAATATCATGCCCGCATCGTATTGGAGAAATACATCAAACGTAGTTTGATTCGCATTTCAGGCAAGATAGAAGAAGAATCATTTGATGAAACTTCTGATGTATTTGATGTATTGGACGGAGCAGAAGCCAAACTCTTTGAAATCTCTCAAGGCAACTTGAAAAAGAGTTCCGAAGATGCCCAAACGCTCGTTTCCCAAGCCATCAAACACATCGAAGAAATCTCCAAAAAAGAAGGGATGAGCGGTGTACCTTCAGGATTTGAGAAAGTAGATGCCATCACATCGGGTTGGCAAAACTCCGATTTGATTGTTATTGCAGCTCGGCCGGGGATGGGCAAAACGGCTTACGTACTTTCCATGGCCAAAAACATTGGTATCAACTTCAATATGCCCGTTGCTATTTTCTCCTTGGAAATGTCTTCCGTACAGTTGATTACCCGTATGATTTCCAGTGAAACCGGACTGACTTCCGAGAAATTGAGAAAAGGCAATTTGTTGCCCCACGAATGGGAACAATTGAATGTCAAAGTGAAAAACTTGACCAAAGCACCTATATATATCGATGATACCCCTTCCCTATCCATCTTTGACCTTCGTGCCAAAGCCCGCCGTTTGGTTTCTCAATACGGCGTAAAGATTCTCATCATAGATTACCTCCAACTCATGACCGGCGGAAGTGCCGGAAAAGGTCCCGGAAACCGCGAGCAAGAGATTTCTTCAATTTCTAGAAATTTAAAAGCATTAGCTAAAGAATTGAATATCCCGGTGATCACTTTATCTCAGTTGTCTCGTGCAGTGGAAACCCGTGGTGGAACCAAGAGACCTCTACTCTCCGACTTACGTGAATCGGGAGCGATTGAGCAAGATGCCGATATCGTATCATTTATTTACCGTCCCGAATACTACGGTTTTACCGAATGGGATGACGAGGAAAGAACCCCTTGTGCCAGCCAAGCCGAATTCATCATTGCCAAACATCGTACTGGTGGCTTGGACAATGTAAGATTGAAATTTACAGGTCACCTCGCTCAGTTCTCCAACCTCGAAGAGAACTTTGGCGGCAATTACTTTGCTTCCAAGATGAACGAAGAAAATATCATTCCCGATAGTGCTA
>JADZFW010000160.1 GCA_020854235.1 Flavobacteriaceae bacterium | reverse complement strand
CCGATTTTGAAAAAGCTTTTGAAAATGCTTTTCAAGAAGATCACGAGGTACTGGTAGAAGAATTTTTAGATGGGACTGAAGTATCGGTAGGTGTTATTACCTACAAAGGACAAGTAAAAGTATTACCGATAACAGAAATTGTTTCGGAAAATGACTTTTTTGATTACGAAGCCAAATATTTGGGTAAATCACAAGAAATCACACCTGCGCGTTTAACAGCCGAACAAGAAAAAGCAGTCATCGAAATTGCTGCTAAAACATATAAGGCATTAGGGATGAAAGGTTTTACTCGAAGTGAATACATTTTTAAGAATGGGATTCCTCACCTTTTGGAAGTCAATACCGTTCCAGGCATGACCAATGAAAGTATTTTACCTCAGCAAGCGCGTCAGGCAGGAATTTCTTTGGAGGAATTATTTGGAGCAGCCATTGAAAATGCTTTGAAATCAGCATAACTTTTGGGTTTACTAATTGTAGGATTGAAAAAACTGATTAGGATAATTGATGAAAAGGTTAAATAAGTTCAAAACAGATATATAGACCCATTTGTTTTATAAATATTTAAACATTTGTTTTAAAAGATAACCGTCGACCGTTGTAATTAAACTACAACGGTCGATATGTTTTTATCCTAAACATGTTTACTATATAAATTATGATTTAAAATAGTTTGATAAAACCATATGAATTAAAAAGGTTTTAAAAATTATTCATTTGAATCACTGAAACATGTTTCCGCCCTACTGAAATTAGTTTCCGCTCTAGTGAAATTAGTTTCCGCCTTACTGAAATCTATTTCCGCCTTAATGAAATTAGTTTCCGCCCTACTGAAATATGTTTCCGCCTTAGTGAAATTAGTTTCCGCCCTACTGAAATATGTTTCCGCCCTACTGAAATTAGTTTCCGCCTTACTGAAATTAGTTTCCGCCTTAGTGAAATTAGTTTCCGCTCTACTGAAATATGTTTCCGCCCTACTGAAATTAGTTTCCGCCTTAGTGAAATTAGTTTCCGCCTTAGTGAAATCAATTTCCGCCTTAGTGAAATTAGTTTCCGCCCTACTGAAATATGTTTCCTCTCTAGTGAAATCTATTTCCGCCTTACTGAAAATAGTTTCCGCTCTTCTGAATTAAGTCAAGTATATAGTAAGCGGAAATTTGAATGTAGGTTTACAGGAGTACGATAGGGTATCTGGCTGTTTGATTTCTCTATGGAATGGGGTAATAGTATTGACCTGAACATTATAATTGTAAAAACCCGTAGTGCATTATATACTTGCCACTATTTCACGAATATTTATTAAAATAATGAATTTTTTTTAATTTTCACGAATAATTGAATGCTTAGCATTCAATTCATTAGTGTGAATATTTTTTTTCATTCACAAAGTTTTAAAATACTTTTAATTAGTGTATTAGTGGCTAGTTTTTAATTTATTAATAACCTAATTTTTATAAAATTATTGATAATGCACTACGGGTTGTAGTAGTAAAATTGAATGATATACAGGTTCTAATTTATTGAATGTATTTGAACATACAAATTTTTTTACAGCTAAAGCCAACTGTAACGAGGGTTAAAAAAATATGGAATTGATTTAAAATTATTGAAAAGTAAGTAAGTTAAGTCGATGCAACAATCTTGAATGGGGGCCATAGATTGGCTATCCTAAAACAATAACCCGATTCCATTCTAACGGATCTTAAAAACTTCACAACCTAATAAACTAATCGGTTCATTCTATTTTATTTACTTTCTTTCAAGACCATATCGATAGTTATAGCCCCTGAAATGATGGCAATTCTGGTTTTTTCATCTTTGAAACCACCCTTGATACTCACATTGTATTTATCGGCTGAGGTAAATATTTCCTGAACAGCTCCAGCCCATTTTTTACTGATCGTTCCAATTTCAGATTGATTTGTATCTGTTATTTTAAAATCCCAAGCTTTCCAATCCCCATTGATTTCTGCTATAGGCAGATTCAACTCATTGAGTATGGTAAATTTGGGTTTGAATAATTTAAATTTTTGTTGGATAGAGCCAATGTTATTGCCGTAAGAATCAGCAATATTGATTTTGGACATAAAAAAAGTCCAACCTCTGGAAACAGTAGCCAATACTTTATCGCTATTATCTTTGATTTCCAATTTAAACGGAAGCATTGCTTTATTGAGTAAAAGTCTCAGAAACTTTTGACCAGCAGTCAATTTTTGTTTGACATTTCCGATTTGAACACCTTGTTCATTAAAAATTTTATAGGAATTCTCAAATTGAAAAAAATTTACTTTTTCGTCAATAAAAAAGCTGTTTGCGTCAAAAAATGCCATAGTAATCGGATTAAATTTATAATTATTTTTCTTCTAAGTTTTGTAGTAATTCTGCTTGGTACTCTTCCAAGACCGGTTTAACAGTGCTTTCAGGCAAATCGGCTATTTTGATATACATTAGGCCGTCAATGGCATTGTTAAATTTGGGATCCACATTGAATGCAACCAATCTCGCATTTTGTTTTACATATTTTTTTATCAGAACTGGAATACGCAATCCTTCGGGTTCAATTTCGGTAATGAGTTTGTCAAATTTATTCATATCGGCTTGCGCTTCATCAAAGACAAAATCTTTATCGGCATCTTTGAGGCGAACTTTGTATTCTTTTTTCGGATTGATGTATTGAGCCACAAAAGGATCGTAATAATGTGATTTCATGAATTCGATCATCAGGGATTTGGAGAAATTGGAAAACTGATTGCTGATGCTAACTCCACCAATCAAATATTTATTCTCCGGATAGCGCAAGGTAACATGAATAATTCCCTTCCACAATAAAAACAAGGGCATCGGTTTCTGTTGGTATTCTTTGATGACAAAAGCCCTTCCCATTTCGATTGATTCCAACATCATTTTGTTGAGTTCGGGTTCAAACTTAAACAAGCTATTGATGTAAAATCCCTTCATGCCATATTTAGGGAAAATCTCGTGACCCAAACCCATTCTATAGGCACCGGCTATGAGTTGAGAATCCGTATCCCATAAGAAGAGATGATAGTAATAATTGTCAAATTTATCCAAATCAATCGGGTTATTGGTACCTTCTCCAACTTCTCTGAAGGTAATTTCTCTCAATCTCCCAATTTCCATCAAAATATTGGGGATATCTTTGGTTTTGGTAAAATAAATCTCATAATTTTTGAGAGACAAAAATCGCTTATTTGAATTTCTCAAAAACTCAATTTCATGTACTATTTTTTCCTTATCAATAGCTTTTACGATGGGTTTGGGTGGTTTTTCGGGTAATTTCAACTTTTCTTTAGCTTGTTCCAATGGATTTTGTTTCACTTGAAATGCATTGGCCAACAAATATGTCTTTTGTCTCAAATACTGCGTGAGATCTTCCAGACTTTCATGTTGATCCAATTCGGATGGTTGAATAGCTTTACCGATACGTAATTTAATAGGTTTGTTTGCTTTATTGAGCAACTCAGAAGGCAATTTAGCAGTTCTAAATATGCCACTAATTTTAGCTAACAAATAAAAGAAACGGCTGTTGCGCGTGTGGAAATAAATGGGAATAACAGGGACTCCAGCTTGTTGGATAATTTTAATGGCACTCTTACTCCAAGGTCTGTCCATATAAATATTGTTTTCCTTGACTGTTGACACTTCACCCGCCGGAAAAAAACCCAATGCATGACCTGCAGCTAGGTGTTCTCGGGAAAGTTGAGCCCCACCCATGGTACGGTTGAGATCTTTTCTATCTTCAAAAGGATTGACAGCTATGATGTAGGGAGCTATAGGTTTAACTTTGGTAAGTAAAAAATTGCCTGTTATCTTGAAATCAGGTCTGATTTCTGTTAAAATTTTCAACAAAATAATACCATCAGCGCCACCCAATGGATGGTTGGAAATAGTGATAAAAGAACCTTGTTTGGGAATGCGTTTTAATTCTTCTTCCTGAAATTCCACTTTGAGATGAAATTTATCCAAGAGTCCTTCAAAGAAGGCTTTCCCTTCCAAATTTTTTACAGAATCATAGACTTTGTTTACACCATCAATTCGCAGAATTTTTAGTAGAAACCAACCTATAAAAGTACCCAAAAAACCTAACTTATGTAACTTTAAAACCTTAGCAATATCTTTAGAGGAAACTAAACTCATCTGTCGATTTTATTTTTGGCAAACCTCCATAAAAAAATTGATTCACACAAGAAATAATGTTAAAAAAAACGGTTTGGTGTCATAAAAAAACAGGTTTAAGTTTCAAATAAATCCGAAACAAAAACCTGAATATGATAACATTACTGCGTTTGAAATAAACTATTTTTCTTTTAAAAGATATTTATAGATAACAGTTCCTAATAATCCTCCAATAATAGGTGCTATGATAAACAACCCTAATTGGTTCAAGGCATTTCCACCAACAAATAATGCAGGACCAATACTTCTTGCAGGATTTACAGAAGTTCCGGTTATCTGAATACCAACAATATGAATCATTGTTAAAGCTAAACCAATGGCAATTCCGGCAAATTTTGCATTAGCTTTCTCACTAGTAGCACCAAATATTACCAATAAAAATATAGCCGTAAGTACTACTTCGGTAATAAATGCTGCGGTCATAGAATATTCCCCTAAATAGCCTAATCCCCATCCATTTTGTCCCAGTCCATCGATTGACAAATCATAACCCTCTTGTCCACTTGCAATTAAATACAAGACTCCCGATCCGACAATTGCCCCAAATATCTGAGACAATATGTAAAAAAGGCTATCCTTTGCTCCTATTTTTCCGGCAAATAGCATACTCAGCGTGATGGCTGGGTTGATATGGCAACCTGAAATAGGGCCAATTGCATAAACCATAGTCAATACAGCAATCCCAAAAGCAAACGCAATTCCGAGAACCCCGATATCAGCTCAGGCTATTACTGCACTACCTGTTCCGATAAAAACAAGCACAAAAGTTCCAAAAAATTCAGCTAAATATTTTTTCATTTTTTTAGGTATTTGAAAATTAATATAAACAAAGGTAAGAATAATATTACATTTGCCTCAATTTTAACAGCCCTTATCGAAAACTATCGAAATTACAATTTAGGGATGTTAAAAATCCATTTTAAAAACTAAAACAATGAATATGAATATTGCCGTAATTGCACATGACGGTAAAAAAGCAGAAATGGTCCAATTCTTAATGGATCATAAAGTGGTTTTATCACAAAAAAAAGTAACTTTATTTGCTACCGGTACCACAGGTGAAAAAGCAGAAAAAGCCGGTTTAATCATTCACAAATTTCTATCAGGCCCCAAAGGTGGAGATGCTCAAATTGCTGCCAAAGTAGCAGAAGGACAGATGGACATGGTCTTATTTTTCAGGGATCCATTGGATAAACATCCACATGAACCCGACATCATCATGCTGATGAGGATTTGTGATGTATACAATATTCCATTGGCAACCAATCCTGCTACAGCAGAATTGCTCATCAAGGCAATTTAGAGGACTTTACAATACAGCAATCATAGATATTTCTACACCAACTCCCAAGGGAAGTTTGCCTACTTGAACGGTTTCTCTCGCAGGTGCAGTTTCGGTTTGAAAGAAGCTTCCATAGACTTCATTGACTTGAGCAAAGTCATTCATATCTTGTAAAAAAATGGAAGTTTTAACTGCATTTTCAAAAGTCATTCCTGCTTCATTTAATATGGCTTCGAGATTTTTCATCACTTGCAATGTGGAAGCTTTGATGTCATCCACAACCAATGTAGCCGTTTCAGGATTCATAGGTATTTGACCTGAAATAAAAAGGGTATTTCCACTTAATACGGCTTGGTTATAAGGGCCTATGGGTAGTGGTGCTTTGGCGGTTTTGATAATGATTTTGCTCATGACAATAAATATATATAAATTAAAACAATCTTCTATCCGGCAAACTCTGTTTTTCATATTTCAAATCGCTTAATACAGAAGATTTGACCCCTATATAAAAGTAATAAGTGGATCTGGCTCCGAAAGGAACCCAGTTGAAACTCATCTGCCAGCTATCCAGATCGCGTTGAAAATTGAGTTGGGTATAAGTAATACCTTTATTTTTAAAGTCATAACCTGAGCTATAACCAACACTCCATTTGGGAGTAAGTTCTACATCTCCATTAAACATCAGAGAACTGGACGTAATTTTCCCTTGATCTGCCCCTTGATTTGAAAATTGAAGTGAATAGGACAAATTCATATTCCACGGGATATTGAGATAATACAATCTGGCTTTCTTTACATTTTCTTGTTCCCCATTCCCTTGATTATTCCTACTTTTTAAATCTCCTCCCATCATTTCTCCTTCATCAATGGAAGTATCCTTTGATTTATCTTCATCTTTGGATTTATCTCCATTAAAAGTTTCATCCGACAAACTGTAATTTAAGGTAATCCCGGCATTGGTCATTCTAAATAAACTGCCACCATTGGCAATGTTAAAGGTATCTATTCTATTACCAGCTGCATTGATGGCGTAGGGATCCAACGTTGCGTTCATGTTGATTCTCAACTTTTTATCAAATAAATCTACACCTGTTGTAAGTCCCAAAGTTGACCATCTTAAGGAATCTCTCGTGATGTCATAGGATCCCGAAATATTTAAATTATTCAACAAGGAAATGCGTTTGGGTTCTGTTTTGGTGGAATCCTTTTCCATCACTTTGGCTTCAAATGTATTTCTGATATTGATTCCAATGCTATTGGAAACACCAGATCCAGGTGATCCAAACATGGCTCCTTCAAAAGGTGAATAGGAAACATATTCATTTTTCAAAGGATCGTAATAGGTTTTGTTATAAAAACCAAAATCTGGTCTATAACTATAAGAAACGGATGGAGAAATGGTATGCCGAATGGCTTTCAATCTTCCCTTTTTGAAATTAAATGTCCCGTAAATATTGGTGGATATACCTACACCCATACTATAATCTCTTATGGATTTAAAACCATTTATAGTATCTTTCAATACTTTATTGGTATTGACATCAAAACTTTTACTGATGTAATCCAAATACCAATATTCATTGTAGTTGGCCGATGGATTTAATGTAAAATAGGTAAGCATTTTCATGTTGGTACTCAAACTGACGGTATGTTTCATCCCGGTTCGAGCGCCTTCAAACATTCTTTTACTCAAAAAATCTTCATCATTTGTTTTGATATCATAACGACCATTGAGATTGTAATTCAAACTGATCCGATGAATGGCGTTCTTTTTACTTCCATTTTTGGGAGCAAATGGATAAATACGATCCATATTCAACACCATTGAAGGTAAGGTCATATTGATATCTT
>JADZFW010000159.1 GCA_020854235.1 Flavobacteriaceae bacterium | reverse complement strand
TCGTGACGATCCACCAAACTCTGTAAAATGGAAATAACACCTTGGTATCCGAAATTCAATAAGTAGGCTGCTTCTTTTCCTTCAAATGCTGCCAATTCGGATTGTAATTGGAGGTGTAAATCGGTTTGACCCGACATCATTCTGGCTCCCATTGGGTAAGCCAATCCCCATCTTTCCGTTGCTTCGGTATCTACTTTTCTCACATCGGGTTTATTGGCCAATCCCAAATAATCATTCAAACTCCATGTGATGACCGGTTTGCCTTGAAAATTCATTCTAGGGCCGATATCTCCTTCCAATTTGGGAAACATATAATAGCCTTCACTAGATAATGCATAATCTTTTAAGGGACCATGTTTTTTATTAATCTTTTCAAATAAATCCATCTTTTTAAGTAAGGTATTAGGTTTTAGGAACAAGTTAATTTCTTATTTCCAAAATGTTAAATAAAGAGGCAAAGATACGAAAAGGAACATATAAACTCCTATACTTAGGTATAGAAATTGGCATTTCTAGTATGGTTTTATTAAACCTTTAAATTCGCAAGAGATCTTTTAAAAGCCACTAACCAGCCTCGTCGACTAGGCGGGTTCACGAATTTATAATTCATAAAAAGTGCTTAAAAATTTAAATTAAGCTGCTGATATATAAGCACTAATATTAAATCCTTTCGGATTTAAGGTGAAAATAAAACTTAACGAATCAAAAAAAACGGTATCTCAAAAAATGAAATACCGTTTGGATGAAAAGTAAAAAAAACGGTTTGATTTATTTGAAAAAATCGGCAGCGTCTTCGGCTGGTGCATCAGACTTGTAAATTTTGCCCATGTATTTGATTCCGTGGTCGGGGAAACTCAATACGGCCATGCCTATTTTGTCATGAGGATATTTTTTGATGTACAATTTTAAAGCGTCAATGGCTGCTCCACTGGATCCTCCTGCAAAAATTCCTTCTTGAACCAACAAATCTTTGGCGTTTTGGATACTGGCATCATTGTCAATTTCCATGCATTCATCGATGATGTCTTTGCGAAATACCGAAGGGATGATGTCTTTTCCAACGCCTTCCAGCGAAGTGGCTTTTTTCAAATCTTTCAAATAAATGCCTTCTTCGTGATAGGGTTTGAGCACCGAGCCTTTACTATCGGCACATATCACTTTGATTTTAGAATTTTGAGCTTTTAAAAAAGCGCCAGTTCCCGAAACCGTTCCACCGGTACTGGCACTGGCAAAGAAATGGGTAATTTGTCCTTGGGTTTGTTGCCACAATTCATTTCCGGTACTGTTGAAATGTGCCAAAAAGTGGTTTTCGTTGTGATTTTGATTTAAGAAGAAAGTATTGGGATTATCATTCACTATTTTTTGCGCCATGGAATAGTAGGACAATGGATCATCGGGTTTGGCATCGGCAGGACATTTGATAACTCTGGCACCGTACAATTGCAATTGTTCTATTTTGGCTGGAGCCGAATTGTCTTTAATCGTCAGGATGCATTTGTATCCTTTGATCAAGGCAACTAAGGCTATGGACAAGCCGGTATTGCCGCTGGTAGCGTCGACGATGGTCATGCCGGGTTTGAGTTTGCCTTCAATTTCCGCCTTATTGATGATGTAGTTGACCACTCGGTCTTTGATTGAGCCCGAAGGGTTGAATGCTTCCACTTTTCCGTAAATTTCACATCCCAATTCTTCGCTCAAGTGATTGAGTCTGACTAAGGGAGTATTGCCAACGCCTTGTAGTAGGGAACTATACAGTGGTTTTAAACCTCTAATTTTTTCCATGAATAGGTTTTAATAATTAATAGGCCGGCCAAAAAGTATATTTAGAAGGCAGCCTTTCGGTTAAACATAGTTGTGTTTTTTAATCAGAGGTTTTTAGATATCTTTTGACGCATCAAATGTACGTACAATTTGGGGAAAAATTTATACATGAGTTTAGAAAGCTTGGCTGTCTTGCCTATATAAACTCTTTCTTTTTTACTTTGGAAGGCTTTGAAAATTTGTTCGGCAACTACTTCGGGAGTCAGTATTTCATTGACTTCCTGCTTTCCAACTGTATTTTCACGAATATGCGTAGCGATGAAAGTAGGATACACCATCATGATGTGTAACTTTTGTTCCCATTCGGCAGCAAGCACACTAAAAAAGCCTTCCATGCCAAATTTGGAAGCAGCATAAGCCGTTCTTCCGATTACCGGAGCGTAACCTATCACGCTGGAAATATTGATGATGCTACCTTTTTTGGACAGTAATTCTTTTAAAAAAAGTTTGGTTAAATAGACTGATCCATTCAAATTGGTTAAAACGAGATTTTGAAATTTTTGGATGTCATAGTTTTCATCAAAGCGATGGATATAGGTAATACCGGCATTGTTGATTAAAATCTTTACGGAAAGATTGGAAGCTTCGATCAGTCCATGGGCTTTGACGCAACTTTCCCAATCGCTCACATCACAAGTTACAGATAAAACATCCGTATATTTTTGTAAATCTGTTTCCAAAGCTTTTAATTTCTCCGGACTTCTACCCAATAGTACAATACCAAAACCGGCTTGTGCAAAGCGATAAGCCATAGCTTCTCCTAATCCACCATAGGCTCCTGTGATGACGACGTAATCTTTGTTCATTTGTTTGTGATATTCTTTGTGTTTATGGAGTGATTGAAATATTAATTATATAAGACTATTCTTTTGATAATGTCACGAATAATTACAAAAATAGGCTTGTTTTTCTTTTTAACTTTTTGCTTGATCAAAAAGTTACAATCCCGATATACTTCGGGACAAGGCAAAAATAAAGCTTCCCGCTCTGGTTTTTTGGACGTTTATGCTTCATTTACGATTTGATGTAAAAAACCATTCACTGCCTTTGCGCCCCAGCCATTTTTGCCTGGCCAGCGCTTGTTTATCGATGAGTTGAAATCTAGGGGACAAACTCAAGACTTTAAATGTGAGAAAGGATATTTGACAAAATCGTCCCTTTACTCTGTTTCTAATTTTTCTAAAATCATGTCCAATCTAACAACCCTTTACCT
>JADZFW010000158.1 GCA_020854235.1 Flavobacteriaceae bacterium | reverse complement strand
CTATTTTTTCTCAAAGTAATTTAGAAATCAACAAGCAATTGGGGATTCCCGACTCTTTATCCTATACAAAGGAATTGAGAATTTATATTTCAGATAGTTTTGATAAAGAAAGTGAGTTATGGAGATTGTATAAAAATGACATGGAATGGGTAATTGAAACGCATCGTTATTTTGAGTCCCCAAAAACCTATCAAATAGTTGAATATAATGAAGTGTCGAAACAAAAAGATTCTATCGGCATGACAGTTCACAAACCTACCAAAATTCGCATCTCGACTCCCGATGATATGGAATTTAAATGGTTGAAATTGATGGCAACAAGAATACTGGAAATGCCCAAAATCGAAGAAATTGAATGGAAGTTTAATGAACCAATGGTTGAATACGTAGATGGAAAATATGTTATGACTCAGTTAATTCATCTTCCCCCAAATGATGGTGTTACCTATAAAATCCAAATAAGAAACGACGGAACATTCAATCAAATATTGATAAGTAATCCCGATTTTTATTTTGAAACGTATCCGCATTTGGATGAGATTGAATATCTGAGAAATTTTTTCGAAATCATTCAAGGTATATTCATTAAAAACTAAAGGCAACTTTGATAAATGAAAATCATAATGAAACCAATTTAATAACGACTCTTTATGAAACATAAGATTTTACTTATTTTAATACTTATTTCCCATTTTACTTTTGGACAAATAAGATATGATTCGATTGAAAAATGTTTGATAACAAAAAGATTCCCTGAAACAGTATTGGAAAATGGAGAATATAAAAATTATGTGCAATTTGATTTGGGAGATTACTATTGTTATAATGGAAAATATGAAAATAATTTAAAGTTTAAAATTCTACGAAAAGATACAAATGCAATAGCTTTTGCAGATGATGACTCTCAATCGGATGCAATGATTTTTAAACCTAAATTTTTTAGTAATTCAGATCAATCCATATGCGTCATTATGATTGAAATTGCTACAGAATATAGTTGGGGACAGGAAATAGTTGTTATCAAAAATAATAAAATTCTGCCTCTCGGTTATTTAGATTATGCTGTAGCTATTGATAATGGTAATTCTATTGCAGACTATTGCGATTTTGTATGTGTAAATGATAAGTTGATTTTACAATTTCAAGAGGTACCTATAATCAATTGGGAAGATGAAGAACATATCATTCAAGGTAAAGATTTGAAATTTGAACTTACCGATTACGATATTCAAAGGATTGATAAATAGGAACATTTGATCAATCAAATTCATCACATTTCTAATTTGTTGAAATAAGAAATTATATTAAATAAGGTGATATAAATTTAATTAACTACCCCAAAGCCCCCATATTCAAAGCATTCCCAATATCCTTAGCCCCATTTTGATACAAAGCGGCAATCCGATCCGCAAAGCGTTCTTCTACTTTGCTACGCATGATTTTCATGGTACTGTTCACCAATCCGTTCTGTTCGCTAAAAGGTTCGCTGATGACAGCGATGGCTGTAGGCAACCATCTTTCGGGAAACTGCCCGGCGTATTTACCTCCTTTGACATACTCGTTTATCTCCTCTTGCAGTTTGAGCAAAGCGGCTTTTTTACCTGCTTCATCCCACATCAAATGTTTTTCTTTGAGAACGTATTGTTTCAATAGCTCTTTGTTGGGAACCAATAATGCTGTAGTATAGGGACTTTGGTTGTTGTGTAACACCACTTGCTCGATGTATTTCGAACCGTCTGCCAAAGCTTCTTCAATCCCTTCCGGACTGTACTTTTCTCCGTCGCTGGAGATGAGCAAACTCTTAAACCTTCCGGTGACGTACAAGAAACCGTCTACATCGGTATAACCCATATCGCCGGTGTGTAACCAACCGTTACGAATGGTTTCGGCAGTAGCTTTTTCATTCTTATAATATCCTGCCATGACATTTTCACCTTGGATGACGATTTCTCCTTTTTCATAGGGTGGCAAAGCGTTTCCATCGGTATCGCAAATCTTCAATTCCAACCATTGGACCAAATGTCCCGACGAACCGAGTTTGTGTCGTTTCAAACTATTGGACGATATGATAGGCGTAGCCTCCGAAAGTCCGTATCCTTGAAACATCGGTACGCCAATGGCATAAAAGAATCGTTGTAATTCGATGTCGAGCAAGGCACCTCCACCGATAAAGAAATCGAGTTGCCCACCAAAAGCTTCGCGCACTTTGGAAAACAAGATTTTGTCAAACAACCACAGCAAAGGTTTTTTTAAGATTTGAATCCCTTGACCTTTATTGAAACCGTCTTTGTTATAGGCATAGGCTGTATGTAAAGCAAAGTTGAAGAGTTTCTCCGTAATACCACCTTTGGTTTGAATGGCTGTTTCGATGTTCTTTTTAAAGTTCTTGGCCAATGCAGGAACACTGAGTAGCAAATTGGGTTTCAATTCCTTGATGTTAATCGGAATGTTTTTGAGGATTTCCATACCGCCTTTGCCCACCTGAACCGTTCCTACACTCGCACCCGATGCCATAAAGCTGTAGAATCCGGCAACATGTGCAAAACAATGGTCCAAAGGTAAAATGATCAACGTGCGATAGGAGGTAGGGATATTCATCAAAGTGAGCGCTTGCTCCACATTGGCGGTGTAATTGCGATGCGTGAGCATAATTCCTTTAGGGTCGGCAGTGGTTCCCGAAGTATAACTGATGTTGGCCAAATCATCGGGAAGTACCGATGCAGCACTTTGAACGACAGCATCGGGATGTTCAGTGAGATAGGATGTCCCCATGGCCATCAATTGATTCCAACTCATTTCACGGTCTTCATAAACATCTTGATCATCGAGAATGATGACCTTTTGGATGTTGGGTAAATCGGAAAGTATCGCTCTGATCTTTCGCAATTGTGTACCCGATACAAGTAGGTAAGTACTTTCCGAATGTTTGAGTCGGAAGATCAAGTCATTGCTTTCTTCGAGTTTGATAGATAGCGGTACATTGACCGCACCTACGTGAAGGATGGCCAATTCCCCGATGATCCAAGCATTGCGACCTTCAGACAAAAGAGCTATTTTTTGATCCTTTTGTACACCCAAAGCCATGAGACCTGCAGCAGCCTGATGACATAATTGCTTGGTTTCGGCGTAAGAAGTTGAAAGGTAAGTTTGTTGTGTTTTTTCCCAGAGAAAGGGATTAGAAGCATACTTTTCGACACTTTCATTGAGAAGGTCGATGATGGTGGTTTTCTTCATAAGGGTTTGTTATATAAACAATAGGTTGTCATTTTATTAAATTTAACCATTACAAAGATAAGTAGAAAAGTTTAGTTTTGATTTTGGATTGGCGATTTTAGATTGGCGATTGACGATTTTAGATTAGCGTCTTGAAAGATATCGGGACTAAAATCTAAAATCGGAAATCCAAAATCTAAAATTAACAATACTAGCAATTTAATCTACCAACAAATCCGGTTTATTGGTAATAATCCCATCTACTTTTAAATCAATCAGTTTTTGCATCGTTTCAAGATCATCGATGGTCCATTGCCACAATTGCAAACCCGATTTGTGTACGTTATTAACAAACTCGGGAGTTATTTCGGTTTCTTTACCCACACCGATAGCCATACAACCTATTATTTGAGCATAATCAGCCGTATCTTCATTGGCTTTTGAAATTAAAAATAAGGTCTTTACATCCGGTTGAAGGGATTTGATTTTTGCTAAAACGGGATAATAAAAAGAAAATACTACGACGTCTTGCGACATTTCGGTTTCTCGAATGATGTCGACAACTTCTTGTTCGATACCATAAACCTTGATTTCTATACAAACTTTGATTTTACCTTTGGCCAACAAAAGTACTTCTTTCAAAGTAGGGATTTTTTCATCAGCAAATGCAGTATCAAAACGCTCCGTATAGCCTACGCGCACTTCCTGTAATTCCTGATAGGTCATGTCGGATACTTTTCCTTTTTGAGTATTGGAGCTAGTCCGATCAACACTTTCGTCGTGAATGACTACGATGACATGGTCGGCTGTTTGATGTACATCCAATTCCAAATAAGGAACTCCCAAATCAATGGCTTTTTGAAAGGCAGCTAATGTGTTTTCGGGCGCTTGACTGGAAAATCCACGGTGCGCGATGATTTGAGTTTGTGAATAACTTGTAAACATTCCTAAAAAAAGAAATAAAATAAATCCGTTTGTTGACATGATAGCATGTTTAATCTTCAATGTAAGATGATTGCCAAAAGTAAACAATCCTTATCAAATGTTACAAGTAAAAAATGCAATTTGAATAAAAATAATTTCAAATTTAGTAGTACCTTTTACAAATTTTATTTTATGAAGGTCATTTTATCTATAATGCTCATTTTCACTTGCTTTCAAATGTTTTCACAATCCAATGATATTCAAACTGCACAGGATTTGGTGCATCGTATAGCGCCGGATTACAGTTCCCAAATCGTTTTTATTCAAAAAGAAGCTTCCAATTTTAAGGATTACTACGAATTGAAAACGGAACAAAACCAACTTTTTATTACAGCCAACAACGCCAATTCCATGGCAGTTGGATTCAATGAATATCTTCAAAAGTATTGCCATGTTACTGTATCTTGGTATGTGAATGATCAAATAGCTTTGCCTCAAGTGATGCCAATCATTCTAATGAATGAAAGAACCGAAGCAAGGGTTTCACAACGTTTTTTTCTCAACTATTGCACCTTTGGATATACCATGACTTGGTGGAATTGGCAAGATTGGGAACGTTTCATCGATTGGATGGCTTTGAACGGGGTCAATTTACCTTTGGCAATTACGGGTCAAGAGAAAGTTTGGTTGGATGTGTGGAAACAATTTGGATTGAAAGATGAAGAAATCAGAAGTTATTTTACAGGTCCGGCGTATTTGCCTTGGCATAGAATGTCAAACATCGATCATTGGGAAGGCCCTTTACCCATGTCTTGGATAAATGCTCAAGCTGAATTGCAACAAAAAATTGTAGCTCGTGAAAGAGCCTTCAATATGAAACCCGTTTTACCGGCTTTTGCCGGACACGTTCCCCAATCCTTAAAACGCATCTATCCGAATATCAACATCACTTCATTGGGTGAATGGGGTGATTTTGATCAAGAATATCAAAGCTATTTCCTCGATTCTTTTGATCCGCTATTTGCCAAAATTCAAAAAGCGTATTTGGAAGCTCAAACTAAACGCTTCGGAACCGACCATATCTATGGCATCGATCCGTTTAATGAAGTGACGCCTCCTAGTTGGGAACCCGAGTATCTGGCTAGTGTTTCCAATAATTTATACCAATCTCTAACCAATGTTGACCCCGATGCTACATGGCTCCAAATGACCTGGATTTTCTTTTTTGCACGTCACAATTGGACCAATGAACGCATCGAAGCTTTTTTAAAAGCTGTTCCACAAGATAAAATGTTATTGTTGGACTATTACTGTGAAAATACAGAAGTATGGAAGCAAACGGAATCTTATTTCGGACAACCTTACATCTGGAGTTATCTCGGAAATTTTGGTGGCAATACGGTATTGGAAGGAAATTTAAAAGATATCGATACGAAAATCGAAAACGTAATACAACAAGGAGGTCCCAATCTATGGGGATTGGGTGCCACTTTGGAAGGATTTGGAAACAACAGAATGATCTATGAATACGTGTTGGAAAAAGCATGGAAAAACACGACATCCTCCGATTATACTAAGGTATATGCCCAAAGTGTGAGTGGCCAATCCGATATTGCACTGGAACAAGCTTGGCATTTGATGGAAGATAAAATTTACAATGGAATTTCAGATGTAGGGCATGGCGATTTGACCAATTCCAAACCGGTAATGGAGCATAATTACAATTGGACCGTACGCCAAGAATATTTTTATGATAACAAAGATTTGTTGAAAGTTTGGGAATTGATGTTGCAAAGTGATGCGCAAACCGATACCTACTATTTCGATTTGACGAGTGTTGGCAAACAAGTATTAGGGAATTACTTTCCCATCATTCGAGATAAGTTTGCTATAGCTTTTTATGAAAGGGATGAAGCAAAAATTAAAGAATTAGGAGCCTCCATGTTACAATTGATGTATGATATTGATCGATTGTTGGCTGCCAATGCCAATACCCTTTTGGGCGAATGGTTGGAAGATGCCAAATCTATGGGAGAAAATAAAATTGAACAAGACTATTATGAAGCTAATGCACGCAGAATCATCACAACATGGGGTGGAGAAGGACGTGGTTTGAATGATTATGCCAATCGTTCCATTGCCGGATTGATGCGTGATTATTATGCTGCTCGTTGGCAAATATTTGTAAACGAAGTTTTAAAAGCGGTGCAAAATGGGGAAGAATATTCTAATGAATTAGTCATTGATCAAGTAGATGCTTTTGCATGGGAATGGACTTCCCAACACCAATTATACAATGCCAAACCCGTAGGAAGTACCAAAGAAATCAGTCGTGAATTATTCAATACATACGCTCCTTTGATTTTGGAAGGAAATTAATAAACATCAACATTTTAGTTTTATGGTTCAAGTTCAAACAAGAGAAAGGTTTTTAGCACTAGATGTCTTCCGAGGCATGACCATCGCCTTCATGATTATTGTCAATACCCCCGGAAGTTGTGGTTATGTATATGCCCCTTTGCAACATGCCCAATGGAATGGATTTACACCAACCGATTTGGTTTTTCCTTCTTTCATGTTTGCCGTTGGTAATGCCATGAGTTTTGTCATGCTCAAATGGGCTTCGATGTCTCAAAGCCAGGTGTTGTTGAAAATATTCAAAAGAACGGCTTTGATATTTCTTTTGGGTTATCTTATGTATTGGTTCCCGTTTTTCTATTTGGACGAACAACATCAAATCATAGGGAAGGCCTTTTCTGATACACGTGTATGGGGCGTATTGCAACGCATCGGTTTGGCTTATGGGATAGCAGCATTGATATTATATTATTTCAAACTCAAACCGGCCGTGTGGATAGGAGTTGGATTCTTAGCAGTTTATGCACTGATACTCATCATCTATGGCCCTTGGGAAATGGGAAACAATCCGGTGCGGGACTTGGATTTGTGGATGTTGGGGGAATCTCATATGTATGTAGATAGCAACATCCGTTTTGACCCCGAAGGCCTATTGAGTACTTTGCCTTCCGTAACCAATATTATTGCCGGTTTTTGTGCAGGACACTTTATTCAGAAAAAAGGTAAAACCTTCGAAGGATTGAGCCAATTGCTGTTGATAGGATTCGGATTATTGGCATTGGCTTTCTTATGGAATTATCAAATGCCCATCAATAAAAAAATGTGGACCTCAACCTTTGTATTACTGACTGTAGGTCTTGATCTAATGATTCTCTCGGCTATCATCTATTATTTTGATTTCTTAAAGTTTACTAAAGGAAGCTTTTTCTTTGAGGTATTGGGAAAGAATCCGTTGGTCATTTATTTATTATCTGAATTATTATTGGTAGTATTTTATATGATTCCAATAGGGAATACAACTTTATTTACGTGGGTTTATGATCATGTATTCAGTAACTTTTTTGGAATGTACTTAGGCTCGTTTCTAATGGCTGTTTCCTATATGCTCCTGTGTTGGAGTGTTGGGTATGTCATGGACAAGCGAAAAATCTACGTCCGAATTTAATTTGAAATCAATTTTAAATAATAAATACGATCACATGAAATGAGCATGACAAAAAGTTGACAACAACCGAAAATGAATATGCGAATTACATCTGACCTTAAAAAAACAAATAATTATATACAGATGAAATGACCATAAGATAAGCATCATACCAACCGAAATATTTATTAAGGTCATTCCACTCGCCTCGCTGCGAAGCGGGTCTGACCATTAAAAAACAAATAAAAATAAACAGATGAAATGTCCATAAGCAAAGTTGCATACCAACCGCAATGTTTATTTGGACATTCCACTCGCCTCGCTGCGAAGCGGGTCTGACCATTAAAAATAAATAATTATAAACAGATGAATAAAAATTCAAATACAAATGCATTTTGGAAAAAGACCTTTCTAGGTTTGGCTTTTATAAGTTTGGCAATCGTTTTATTTTCCTGTAAAAATGAAAAGAAAATTGAAGTCTTTTCCATTCCGATTGGAGATACTTTGGCAACCAATTCACCCTATGCGTTTCGTGAATTTAAATGGAATGCGGCGCTTCAATTGAAGATGGAATTATTGACGGATTTACAATTGCAAAAGGATTCCAACGATGTGTTGATAACAAAGTTTATTGATAAATATTCCAAGCTTAGTGAGGATTTCAATGACAAATTGTACGGTTTGCCTTATTACGACTCCATCAATACATTCTACTATGACCCGGAAGAAGTATTACCTATGGCAAAGGCTTTCGAAAAAAAAGTAAATGAAAGCGGATTTGAACTGAGGGCTTCTGAAGGGATGGCATATATAGGAGAAAGTGGTGCATTCATCAGTCAAAATGTGATGCCGTTTTTAGATCCATTGTCAGCCTCATTCTTGAAGATATATGCCCGTCAATTGGATTTTACCTGTTGTGAAGATGCCGGTATTGTCATCACCGATCAAGAATTGGTACAACGGGTGTATGTATGGGGCAAATTGATGGACCAAGTTGGTGAGTCCAAGTATAAAAATATTGTAGAAAACTCGTATTACGGCAATCTGGATTTGTTGTTCACCGGATTGGACAACACACCGGCTTTTGATTTTGATAATGAAAAATTCCGTCAGGAACTCATCGATGAAATGCAAATAATGATAGATAAATATCCGCAATCAAGAGCAGCTATTGAATTTCAAAAGTATCTCGAAATCCTGAAAACCGAAAATTATTTATATACCGAAAAAGTACAAACCTATCTTAAAGAAAATATTCAACAGGAGCCTTAGTTATTGGGTTGATTAAGTTATAAAGTTATAAAGTTATAAAGTTATAAAGTTATAAAGTTATAAAGTTATAAAGTTATAAAGTTATAAAGTTATAAAGTTATTAAGTTATTAAGTTATTAAGTTATTTAGTTAATTGGGTAATTGAATAATGGAATTTGATTTTGTTGTAAAAACAACTAACTCCAAACGTGAAACTAAAACCTTAAACTTTAAACTTTTAACTTTAAACTTTAAACTAAATCATTCCATCATCAAATAAGCCTTAATAAACGCATCCAAATCCCCATTCATCACAGCATCCACATCACTGGTTTCATGTCCGGTACGAACGTCTTTGACCAATTTATAAGGTTGCATGACATAATTGCGAATTTGAGAGCCCCATTCTATTTTTTTCTTACCGGCTTCTATTTCTTCCCGTTTGGCTAGTTTTTTTTGCAATTCGATTTCATACAATTGAGATTTCAACAACTGCATGGCTTTTTCACGGTTGTCTAATTGGGATCGGGTTTCTGAATTGGTAATTCTGATACCGGTAGGTAAGTGGGTGAGGAGTACCTTGGTTTCGACTTTATTGACATTCTGTCCGCCGGCACCACTACTGCGTGAGAAATCCCAAGTGATATCAGCCGGATTGATTTCTATGTTGATGCTTTCATCGGCTAAGGGATAAACGTAAACGGATGCAAAACTCGTATGTCGCTTGGCATTGGAATCAAATGGTGAAATGCGAACCAATCGATGTACCCCATTTTCACCTTTGAGATAACCAAAGGCAAACTCGCCATCCACTTCAATCGTTACTGTTTTAATTCCGGCTACATCACCCGCTTGGTTGTTGAGTTCGCGTGTTTTAAAACCTTGTCGATTACAATACATCAGATACATGCGGTAGAGCATTTCTGCCCAATCGTTGCTTTCAGTACCACCGGCTCCGGCAGTGATTTGCAACACCGCACTCATATCATCACCTTCTTCCGATAGCATGTTGCGGAATTCTATGGCTTCCAATTGTTCCAAAGTAGTCTGAAAATGTTCATCCACTTCAGCTTCCGTTGCCGCATTTTCTTTATAAAAATCAACTAGAATCAGTAAGTCTTCTTTGGCATTCAAAACACTTTCATAGTCCGTCACCCATTTCTTTTTACTACGCAACACTTTCATGTGCGCTTCGGCAGCTTTGGAATCATTCCAAAAATCGGGTGCCAATGAGATTTCTTCGTCATTAGCCACTTCGATGCGTTTTTGTTCAATATTGAGGTAATCGTATAGCTTATCCACACGATCTATTAAGTCTTTGAGTTGGTCCGTTGTAATCATGGGACAAATATAAGAACTTAGAAAATAGAAATTAGAACTTAGAACTTAGAAATTAGAACTTAGAATTTAGAAGTGAGAAATCGAAACGAAGCGTATCGCGATATTTATCGGAACAAATTAGCACATTAGCACATTAATAAATTAGCAAATTAACTAATCATAAGCCTGCTCATGCACACTCTTCACTGCCCGTCCAGATGGATCAGCCATTTCTTTAAAGGCTTTATCCCATTCCAAAGCAATCGAAGTACTGCACGCTACACTGGCTTCAAACGGAACGCATCGCGCTGCTTCATCACTAGGAAAATGACTGTGGAAGATACTGCGGTAGTAATATTCTTCTTTGGTGGTAGGCGTATTGATAGGGAAACGGTATTGGGCGTTTTTCAATTCGTCGTCGGTGACCATTTCCGAAGTAACTTGTTTCAGAGAATCGATCCAATTGTACCCAACGCCATCACTGAATTGTTCTTTTTGACGCCAGGCCACTTCTTGAGGTAGATAATCTTCAAAAGCTTTACGCAAAATGTATTTCTCAATTTTCCCATTACCCGCCATTTTGTCTTTTGGATTCAAACGCATGGCTACATCCATAAACTCTTTGTCCAAGAAAGGAACCCGACCTTCTACACCCCAAGCAGCCAATGATTTGTTGGCTCTCAAGCAATCGTATTTGTGTAATTTACTCAGTTTTCTAACGGTTTCTTCATGAAATTCACGCGCATTCGGGGCTTTGTGGAAATACAGATAACCGCCGAATATTTCATCGGCTCCTTCTCCCGACAAAACCATTTTGATTCCCATAGATTTGATGTAACGCGCCAATAAGTACATAGGAGTAGAGGCTCTAATGGTAGTGGTATCATACGTTTCAATATGATAAATCACGTCGCGCAAAGCATCCAAACCTTCTTGAATGGTAAAATTGATTTCATGATGAACGGTACCGATGGCATCGGCTACTTTTTGAGCGGCTATCAAATCGGGAGCGCCTTTCAAACCGATGGCAAAAGAGTGGAGTTGGGGCCACCAAGCATCGGCAGTATCACCGCTTTCTATACGTTTGGCAGCATATTTTTTAGCCACAGCCGAAGTAATGGACGAATCCAATCCACCCGATAACAATACCCCATAAGGCACGTCGGACATCAAATGTCGGTGAATGGAATCTTCCAAAGCTTTACGCAATTCGGCAATATCGGATGTATTGTGCTCCACATTTTCATAATCCTTCCATTCGCGTTCATACCAACGTTGCAATTCTTGCCCATCTTTGCTGTAAATGAAATGTCCGGGTAAAAATTCCTGAATTTTACTGCAAGTTCCTTCCAAGGCTTTCAATTCCGAAGCAACATAAAAATTACCATACACATCCCAACCCATGTACAAGGGAATGATACCGATGTGATCTCGGGCGATGAGATACACGTCTTTTTCGCTGTCGTAAAGTGCAAAAGCAAACATGCCATCGAGGTCATCGATAAAGGAAACACCTTTTTCACGATACAAAGGCAAGATGATTTCACAATCCGATTCGGTCAAAAATTCGTAAGGTTCTTGCAAGGTTTTGCGCAATTCTTTGTGGTTGTATATTTCCCCGTTTACAGTCAAGACCAACGTGCCATCTTTACTGTACAAAGGTTGTTTACCCGATTTGGGATCGACAATCGACAAGCGTTCATGGACCATGATAGCCTTTTCATTCAAGTAGATCCCCGACCAATCCGGTCCGCGGTGTCTGATTTTCTTACCCATTTCCAACGCTTGTTGGCGTAATTCTTCCGGTTTTTTCTTTAAGTCAAAGGTTGCTACGATTCCGCACATGGTGAATATTGAAATTAGAAATTAGAAATTAGAATTTGCACATGGGCAAATTAGGACATTAACAAATGGACACATGAATCAATGACATACGATTCACTACCAATTCGCATGGCAAAGATGAGTTTTTGTTTGAATATGTAAATAGAAATGATTGAAATGGTTATAAATAGTAATGATATTGAGGTAATATATTGAATAATGTAACCAATTCTTGAAAAAATAAGAATTTTATTTTTGAAAATACATAAAGTTTTATGCGATTGGTAAACTAGCTTTAAAATTCAACCAAAAAAACATCTTGAAAACTCGAAGTTATACAAAAACCTAAACAATTTAAGATCATTTTAATGACTTAAATCTTTGCATAAAACGCAAGTTTTTCAACTTCTATTCTAGTCTTATCAAAAATAATTTTTGTTCCAAAGATAATCTTCGGATTTCTTATTACCTGACAATTGTTTTTACCTAACTGTTCGTGCAGTAATGTTTTCGTCATAGTTTTTAATCATCAAATCAACTTTTTCTTCACTGAATTGTCCTGTCTGATCGAAAACTTTATTTTGAAAAATCCACTCTATTAATTTAGGCCATGGTTTGTCGGTTTTAGTTTCCAATAACTTTCCGAAAGTTAAAAATCTGATTTGTGTAAAATCATCGTCATAAAAAGTTGGAGTTTCATTACTGTTCTTTTTCATGTATAAAACGGCATCTTTTGTTCCCAAAGCATACAAGTGGATTTCCATGTCACCCCAGTTTTGTTTTTCGTAAGTAAAAACTTCTTTTCCATCCAACAATACGATTCCATCTTTAAGCTTTATATCTTGTGAAAACACAGTTACTGTTGCAATCAATAATACTAGGGTTGAAAAAATTTGTTTCATTGGAATAAAATTTTGTAAATAGTTGATAAAATGTTTTTTAAAAATGACTTCAAACTCAGTTTCAGGTTTTTTTCCTAATAAGACAATCGTTTCCAATCTATTGAACAGTTGCCGATTTAGGAACCCAAAACATTCGGTTTATTTTCCGACCTCAAAAATATAAAATAAAATGGATGAAACAAATCTCACTATTGTTTATAGGTTATGCAATATACATAGTGTTGTCCATCGTACTTTTTTTATTCAGTGAATAAAATAATTACAATATTTATAATCATTAATAAAAATCTGATTCCGATAGGTGCAATCAATAAAATGGGTATCAGTTTATAAATGAAACCATATTCTTTTCTTTTTAATTTATCAATCCGCAAATAGCTTATCCATCCAGCAATACCAAATCCAAATGACAGAAACATCATGGGAAGGAAAAATCCAATATTGAAAACATACATATGAGGTGCATATCCTGACATTGTAGGTCTTGCAATCACAGTCATTCCTAAAAATGTCAAAGAAATCAGTCCGAAAATTACCGACTTTTTCCAGTTTTGATCAGATGGTATTAAAATCTCCATTTTAGATAATCAATTGTATTTTTTTGAAATAATGGCAATACTAATCAAACCGTCTATCAACATTATAGTACCAGCAAGAAAAGGAAATCCTGCGCCAACTATATCCTCAATCCGCGCTGAATATAAAAATGGAAGACAATACAACATGCCGGCAACTCCCGCTATCATAATCACAATTGAGATTAATACTACAATTTTCTTAAATTCAAGTTTTTCCATATTGATTTATTGATTAATTAATCAGTTAAAAATTTAGTGTAATAATTATCACTCTTATCGTATATAATACAATAACGCCAAAAAATATTCTCATAAACCCAAATTTTTTGAGGGTATTTTTCCAATTATAATTGTAAAATTCTGAGAATATAAGAGATAATCCGAAAATCCCAAAACACTCAAATATTTGTTTATAATTATTTGAAAATATAGCCCCATTTGATCGCATAATGAGGTATAGAAAAATACTACTAGTTAAAAAAAATAATGAAACTATAAGACTATAAATGACAATTATTTTTAAAAATATTTCTTTTTGTGTGAAAAGTTTGAGTGCTATAAAAATGAAGAGAATTGATGTGTAAAATTCAAATTCCGGGATGTGTTGTTCAAGATAATTGTTGAAAAAATCCCATTTGTAATAGGCTTCTACAATTACTTTTATAGCTAAAAAAATAAGCAATACACCTATTAGATTGGTTACAACAGTGAATTTGATAGAATTGATTTTTTTTATTGTTTTTTGCATAAGGCTAGGATGTATGCGTTACAGCATACTTTTCAAAAATTAGCTTCGTTAAAAATACAAAATTCCATCAAACTACAATAACGCCCTAAAAACCCTATCCCATTCACATGGAACACATACCCGATTCCATGTGTTGGGCTTATTTTTTAATCGGTAACTATTTTAAAATCATATAAAAAAATGCTCTCAATTTCATCTTGCCATTGCTCTATAGAAATAACATTTGGATAAATGTGAACGATTGATGTTTCTATATATTCCGATATTCCTTTTATTTTAATTTTTGCCTTAAAAGTTATTGGTTTTTCAAGATGATGAATTGTGGTTAAAACAACTATTTTTGAACCTAAGAAATCAGCGTAACAGAATTTTAAATCTATTTCGTTGGAAATAATTTCCACTTTTTCTATATCATCTAGTGCATTCATCATGTCAATCGGTTTATTTACTTTTGACTGATTTATTAATTGAAAATCTTCTAGTCTTCCATCTCTTTCTTCTACCCTTAATTTCAATTCTATATTTAGGGGTATTGTAATTTCATTATTTTCAATATTTAACTTTGATTTCTGTGCAAAAATCCCAGTGTTCATTAATAATATAACGAGAATTAAAATTGATTGTTTTTTCATATTTCTGGTTTTAAAAATTATGTCATCATTAAGTTGTAAGCGAAACAGCAAACTTTTCAAAAATTAGCTTCGTTAAAAATACAAAATTCCACCAAACTACAAAAACATCCTAAAAACCCTACATAAGTTATAGGAAAAACACAGTTTTAGCGGTTGTTTTTTAGCATTCTTTTGGTTACTTCTTCTGTTTCTGTATCAAAAATTAATATTCCTTCAGATGTGTCGTCTAGTTGTCCAACTAATGCTCCCTCTTTTGTCCAAACAGCACTTTTACCAACACTTAAAAAATTGTCGCAAAAACTTACGCAGTTTGACATTAATACAGGCATTGCGTATTGCTTTGCTACTCTCGGATAATAATCATAAGCTTTTTCAACCCCATTTAAAGATTTTGCTACGCTTGCTAAATAAACGTCAGCACCAAGTTTAAAAGCGTTTTCTGCATGTGTCGGTTGTAAACTTTCGTAACAAATTGCTGGTGCGATTTTCCTATCGTTCGTTTTGATTATTATTTGTCCAATACCATTATCGAAATATGGAAATTCGTCCTCATGTAGTTGCTGTTTTGAATAAGTCTGTCTAGGTTTGTTGGGTTCAAAAATGATCATACTAATTCGGATTTGAGATTCAGTCACAGTCGGCAATCCAAGTCCGATAATGATACGGTTGTGATCACTGATTTGTTGAAAGATGTCTAAACGAATATCATTTTGATTGGTTGCCAATTTTTTTGCAAGTTCTGGTTCATAACCGGTTAATGAAAGTTCTGGAAAAAAAATGGCTTCCGCATGTAATGTCAAAGCAAGCTCAATAAACCTTTTGTGTGCTTCAATATTGGCTGAAACATTCCCCTTTATGGGTTCTGTCTGTGCGATACAAATTTTCATTTGATGATTGATTCTACTTTGCAGGTTGGATTACATTTCACTTCAAAATTCACAGAATTGGCTATATAACATACTTCGTGTGCTTTATGGTGCAATTCGATGGCTTTTGCTACCATACTTTCATCAGATACATAGAAAATTGGATTCAAGGTTACTTCTTTGAAACTTCCACCTCCACTTGATTTTTCAATCATAATACCTGTAGCATGGTCGGTGTAAGCTGTAATTATAATACCTTCCATAGCACAAACATACAAGTAAGAAAGCATATGACAAGATGAAAGGGCTGCAACCAACAAATCTTCAGGATTCAATTTTGATTGGTCCCCCACAGCGGGATGATCCGTCGTTAGGAATAATTCAGGTTTTCCCTGAATGGTAACTGTGTGGCCACGGTCATAGGTTCGTACATTTTTGGTTCCGTCACCTTTGTTCCCTGTCCATACCGCAGTTAGTTGGTAGTTGTGTTCGTGCGCCATTGTAATTAAGTTTATTGCTCTTCAATTATGGATGTTCCTTTTGATTTATCTCCCGAAGTCCATTCCCAATTTTCGTAAAGGCGAATTTTTCCATTATCTAGAATTTCAGGTTTTGAAAAACAAACTCCAGTCATCAATTCGTCTTTGTCATTTACTTGATGGTAACGCATTTCTATATTTCCCGCATGATCAACTATACCAATTAAATGTCCATACTTAATCTTACCTCCTGAATATTCAGAAGTAAGAATATTTCCGACTTGCTTGTAATGAAATAGCGTTTCGTTTGAAGTTTCTCCGTTTTCAGTGTTGCTAATCGGTCGGAATTTTTTATCGTTGTAGTTCATTTTGTCGTTTTACTAAAATAATCGAATAACGTTTGGGAGCTTGTTGAAGGTACGGTTTATAAAGTACTAAAGTCCAAATGTAATAAAAAGTTCAAAAAATTCCTTAAACCTGACTTTTTAGTAATACTTTGATAGTTGATGTAATATTTCTACTGTTCAATGAATATAGTGAGTTTTCTTTCTCTCAATTCGTCTTGAATAATATTTATTACAAATCGATTTGTTACCTCAATTAAATAGTTTTCATAATTTTCAATGACTATTTTATTTATAACAATCTGATAATTTGAAAAGTCAGGATATTTGGCTTTATAATTTTTAACAAGTTCATTTAATTCGACTAATGGATTTTCTAATTTTCTTTCTATTACATAAGCCCCTCTATATCCACTGTGAAAATTGGAACAAGGATTTTTTATTACATAGATTGATTTAATATTGGTAGAATCAAGAAAAGTTTTATTTAATTCAATTTTAATTTTCTTGTCTAAAACATAATCTCCATCATTCACTGTTAATGAATCATTTATTATGATTCTATTACAGTCGGTTTTTTCATTATTTATTTGGGCAATCAAATTGCTTGAAACAAATACAAAAAAGAATGAATAAACTATTTGTTGAAATTTAAACATTGTAAAAGGATTATACTAGTTTACATTCTGTTAATCTTCTTAATTCAGCAATTAATTTTGGAATGTCTTGCTTAGCATTCGCAATAAAATCATAATCCGCTTCCGTTGCGCCAAACATTTCTATGTCATTTCCTCTTTCCGTTCCAATTCCTGTCATTATAAAACTTGAACCACTTGTATGGTCTCTACCTTCGATATAGGCTCTCCAAATTCCCTTTTGAGCCTTATTCACTCTTTCTTCTATTTTGTTAAGTTCTTCTTTAGTCATAATATTTCATTTCTTTCTGCGAAATATAGAAAACTGTATTTCTGTTATTATTTTCTACCCAATATTCTATTTCAGGGTTTTTTGCTATTCATTATTTTGGCGTATTCAATCGCATTGTTTTTTGAGTCAATTATTAAAAATGAAAAAGCATCAAAAGGAATAAATCTGCATAAATTACGGATAAGCAAAGTCTTAAAGTTTGGTTTTTTCCTTTGTTATTTCAATGAAATCTCTTGCATTTATTCCAAATACTTTATCAAGTTTATCTATTTACATTTTAAACCCAATTTACTTTCTCAAACTCTCAACCATGGTTTTAACCCCGTCGCTCGGTGAAGAGGCAAAAATGCCAAACCTTTTTTCAAATTTGGTACTGTCAAAAATATAATCCTGTTCGTATTGATAAATCATTTCAGGAAACTCTTTCATTATCGGTATAAATAATCCTAATATATGTATGAGCCAATTGGGAACAGCTTGAATTTTAGGCTCAATTTTGATTTCTTTGGCAAATAATTCTATCCATTGTTTGGAAGTTAGCTTTTCTTTTGTTGTGGGAACATGCCAAACTTGATTATAGGCGTCGGGTGTATTGCCTAATATAGCCGTAGCTTTTGCTGCATCAGGGGTATAGGTATACGTGTGTATTTTATTGATATCGCCCAATGCCTGAGCACCTTTTCCTTGTAAAAATCTTTGTGCGACCATTTGTTCCAATCCACTGTTTTTGTTGTCGGGACCATAAAAATCGGCAGCTCTGGCAATAAGTGCCGTGAGATTTTTTTTCTCAATTTCTGAAATAATCATATCCTGCAATTGTTTTCTTATAGCTCCTTTTTTACTTGAAGGCATAATTTCTGAATCTTCGGTCATAAACGGAATGGATGATTTTGCATACATATACACATTATCGAAAAATACCAATTTTGCATGATGCTCTTTACAGGCATCAATGACTGCTTGTAAAAATGGAATCCAAACTTTTTCCCAAACTTTAGTATTATACTCAAAACCAATGGTAACATAAACGATCTCACTACCTTCAATCGCTTTGTTAAGCTGACTTAAGTCATTCACATCGCAGGGAAATAATTCATCCGTGTCGTTTACTTTTTTCGGATTTCTACTAACCAACCGAATTTTATTGGTGTAATTTTTTAACTCTTTCGCTAATGGAATCCCAATGGCTCCGCCTGAACCTAAAATTGTTTGCATTGTTTTTTAATTTAGTGTTATCGTTTTTGTATGTTTTGAATTACTGCTAACTTTTCTCAGCTCGCGACTTCGAAGCATTTCACTGTCAACCAAGCACAAACTTGTATAGAAGCATAAAGATGGTTTTAACAACTGAACTGCCACTTTTGGGTAGGTGCTGTTACAAGCTGTTATTTATTTCTTTTATATCAATACTCTTCTTTTCGGTTGCTGTTGTCATAGACAGTTTGTTTTTGGTCAATACTATTTTGTCATAAAACGGGTAAATACCGTTTTGCTCGTTTATAATCAGTTCTAAAGTCTTGGATTTTCTTGTTAATAAGTTTTCTACTTTGAAAACAACTTTATCAATGTCGTTATATATGCTGTCTATATAAACAATATTGTTATTTACGCTATCGGTTTCTTCTATGTCCTTGTCAAGATAGATTAATTCATTTGTCCTTTTTGTCGGAATGAAAATATGTCTAGATTGTGCCTGCGACCACCAAGTCATCATACAAGCAAATTCATTGTTCGCCCATTGAATTTCACAAGGAGTTTTAGTTGGAATATTCAATTTCGTCAGGTCATATTCCCTTTTTTGACTTCCAATTGTCAAAACTATAAAGAAGTTGAAATTATCATTTTTAATGTCTATTGTCACGCTGTCGGATTTGTAAACATTATCAGAATATACCTCTGTCGTGTCAGCTTCCTCAACTGCAAATGTGTCAACATTATTGGTCTTGTCAATTGTCTTTTTGTCCTCGCAACCGAAAGTCAAAAATAAAAGTGTCAATATGTAAAGTTGTCGTCTCATTATAATGGCTTGCTAACGGTTTTTGCCTAAGCGAAGTGCGGGGATTAAAGAATGTAAACTTAACAAATGTACAAAAGATCATTAGAATTCCAAATGATTGAATAGCTTCTTCGTCTTCATTTTGCTTAGGCAATGTTACCTGCTGGCTTTTTCTAATCTGTCATTAATAATATATTTTATTTCTCCAGTTCCGATAACTTTATAACCTTCTCTAAATTCAAATTTCATACCTTCTGTCAAACAGTTGGAAAAATAGTCAGGTGATAATATTTTTATTTTCGCTTCTACTTTTTCGCCTGGATAAACAATTACTTTGTTAATAAATGTTTGTTGTCCTAAAGTCTGCATATCGTCAAAATCAAATTTGATTTGCGGTCTGTAATCTGTTGCAAAAACAGGTGTCTTTCTTCCTCCTTGTTCGGTTGTCAAATATTGAAGTTCTGCAATAAAGTCAACATTATTAAACTCCATATTGTAGTAGTTAATAAATTTTTCTACAATTTTATCAAAGTCATTTTGTTTGTCAAGATTTGTCGAAATACTAATTAGTTCTGCAATTGAACTTCCTGCTTCTAACTCCCAAGTATTTGTTCCATCATATTTCTTTTCTGAAATTTTATTTACTGTCAATGGATTACCAAAGTATTCTTTAAGGTCAGTAATAAACGCATAAATATTTTCTCTCCTTGTCAATTTCCAATCATTCATAGCATCTAAAAAAAGAGTAGCAAAAGTCTTCAAAGAATGTTCTTTGTCATCTATATCAACTAAACACCAAAGTGTTGAGTATGTTGAAATTTTGTTGTCCATTTCGGTGTCGTTTTAAGTTTGCAGGTAACTTTCCGACTCTTGGCGAAGTTACAATCTTCAAAACCGATTATTTTCTATCAAAGATAAAAATTCTTGCGAATTATAATCGTGTATTTACTACAAAATTTGCATTCTTACCAAACGCCTGATAGCAGTAGCTTTTTATATTGGTTTTGTTATTAGAAAATAAATTATTGCGATTACTAAAAATGATAAGATTAAGTATGGAATTTTGTTAGCTAAGTTTTCCTTCTTTCGGTTTGTGATAAATGTCAAAATTAAAAGAGTGATAAATGAAATAAAAATTGTTTGAAAGAAAAATAAACACGCCCAAGGATTTCCGTCTGAATTAATTCCAATTTTCCCAAACGTGCGTATCAACAATTCATTTAAACAGATTAATAAAACACAATAAATT
>JADZFW010000157.1 GCA_020854235.1 Flavobacteriaceae bacterium | reverse complement strand
CGATAAACCATTCGTGATAAGGTAAGCCTTCTGACGGAGCTACTTGAGGTGCAACTGTAAACTCACTAACTGAAACATTCGTTTCTTTCATGGCATCATTCAAGGCGTTTTCTACTTCTTTGGCAATGACGTGTTCGCCAAAAGCTGAAATAAAATGTTTGATTCGTCCGGTAACTTTGATTCTATACGGTTTTAGGGAAGTAAATTCTACCGTATCTCCAATGTTATATCCCCACAAACCGGCATTGGAATTGAGAATGATGGCGTAATTGACACTCAATTGTACGTCTTTTAAGGAGATACGAGTTGGGTTTTCGTTGAAAAATTCGGTGGTAGGTATGAATTCATAAAACATTCCGTTATCCAACAAAAGCAACATTCCTTTTTCATGCAACGTATCTTGATAGGCAATAAATCCTTCGGAAGCGGGATACAATTCCACATAGTCAATTTTCTTTCCGATTAGATTTTCAAATTTGACTTTATAAGGTTCAAAATTAACCCCACCATAAATGAAAAAGTTGAAGTTTGGAAATAACTCACCTATTTTCTTTCCGGTTTTTTCGTTGAGTTTTTCAAAATACATTTGCACCCAAGAGGGAATTCCACTGATGACAGTCATATCTTCAGCTTTCGTTTCATTTACGATTTGATTGACTTTGGTTTCCCAATCTTCAATGCAATTGGTTTCCCAACTGGGCAATCTGTTTTTTTGTAAATAATTGGGAATAAAATGGGCTACGATTCCACTCAAACGACCTATTTTAATACCGTTTTTTTCATCCAATATCGGGCTTCCTTGGAGGAAAATCATTTTTCCATTGACAAAGTCGGCTTTACCGGTATTGAAAATATACATCAACAAGGCATTGCGAGCTGCTGAAATATGCGTTGGCATGGATTCCTTGGTAATGGGAATGTATTTGGTTCCGGAGGTCGTACCTGATGTTTTGGCAAAATAAATCGGTTTGCCTTTCCACAAAATGTCGGATTGGCCTTCTTTAATGCATTCGATATAATCTTTTAAACCTTCGTAATCTCTAACTGGTACAGCTCGTTTAAAATCTTCATAGGTGTGAATTTTTTCAAAATGGTGATCCTTCCCAAATTGGGTAAGTGTGGCATTTTGAATCAAATAGTTAAAAACTTTATCTTGAGTTGCAATGGGATTATCGGCCCATTTTGAGATTTGTTTGCGCACAATTTTCGCAAATTTCAGAGCCAAAAATGATTTGATATTCATTATTCAAAGGCTATAAATTGGGTGGGATCCATGGGATAACCATTGTACCACAATTCGAAGTGTAAATGAGGTGCTGTACTCAACTTTCCTTCAGAACCGGCTGTTGCAACAACTTCTCCGGATTTCACTAAATCACCTTCATTTTTCAGCAAGCTCGAATTGTGTTTGTATACCGAAATCAAATTGTTGCCGTGATCAATGATGATGACATATCCGGTATCGACAGACCATTCTGAAAATATAACCGTTCCATCTTCAACTGATTTGATAGGCGTTCCGCTTTTGACCGCAATATCAATTCCATAATGTTGGTCTTTTCCTTTGTATTTATTTGTAACTGTTCCTGTAACCGGTGCAAAAAGCACGAAACTTTGTTTGGAGTTACTCTTAGCACTGACGTTATATCGGTCTTGATTTTCAATACTTTGTCGGTATAAAGAATCATCCTTACTGGCATAAATACTGTGTTTGCTAATACTGTCCTTATTGGCTTTTAAAAGCGAATCTAAGTTGGCTAAATACTCCTTGGTTTTCACTTTTCCCGTTAAAACATCCATTACCGCTTGCATTTTGACTTCGTTTTGATGGTTTCTCAATTGTAAATCTTCCAAGGAATCAATCAAAACTTCCGCTTTTTCTTTTACTTCGGTTGAGGCATAACCGGGCACATATTCTCGTAAAGGTGTATAGGCAATGACTAAACTGGTCAATAAAATAAGTAAAATAATGGTAATTCCTCCAAACACATACACATTCATCTGTGATAATTTGAAAGAAAATTGCTCCTCATAAGTTTCTTCGTCCAAAATAACCAGACGGTATTTAAACGTGAGTCGCTCCTTTAATTTGTCGAAGTATTTACCCATATTGCAAAGATAGAAAGTTAATTTAGAAATTGGAATTTAGATTTTAGATTTATTGAAAAAATATGGAATCTAAAGTAAGATAGGAAATGAGATATTTTGAATTTATCTATCTATTGGTTTTGAGTATTGAACGATTTATTCATGTCATATATACACTGTTCCCAAATTTAATTTTAATTAAACTTTCAATGGGTTTTAGTAAAAAGATTTACTTCAAACAGTTGATATCCATTAAAAATGAATAATATTGTCCAAGATATGGAACGTACTTTTTCGCATAAAATCATCAAATGGTATCATCTGAACAAGAGAGATTTACCTTGGAGAAACACCAAGGATCCTTATAAAATATGGCTTTCGGAGATTATTTTACAGCAAACAAGAGTAGTTCAAGGAATGCCTTATTACGTGGCTTTTACAGAAAAATACCCTAGTGTTACCGATTTGGCGCAAGCCGATGAGCAAAGTATTTTAAAACTATGGCAAGGTTTGGGGTATTATTCACGAGCTAGAAATTTGCATTATACTGCCCGAATGATTGTTCAAAATCACAAGGGAATTTTTCCTGATACGTATTCTGAATTAATTAAACTCAAAGGGATTGGTGACTATACTGCCGCGGCTATTGCGTCATTTGCATTTGATGAAACCGTTCCTACGGTAGATGGAAATGTCTATCGGGTTTTGTCTCGGTATTTTGGCATTGAAACCCCTATTGATCTGCCGGCGGCTAAAAAAGAATTTAAAAATTTGGCCGGCGAACTTATTGATCCATTGCAACCGGGAACCTTCAATCAAGCTATTATGGAATTTGGCGCTTTACAATGCGTTCCTGCTTCTCCCGATTGCACGAGCTGTACGCTAAATGATTCATGTGTGGCATTGCAGTTGAAAAAAACCGGTATTTTACCTGTCAAACACCATACTATTAAAGTCAAAAAACGATTTTTCAATTACTTGATTTTGCATACATCCGATGGACAAACAGTGCTTCAAAAAAGAGAAGAAAACGATATTTGGAAACATTTGTATGAATTTCCGTTATTGGAATCGGATAGAGATTGGGATGAAAATCAAATCATTGAGGCATTACCCAAAATGAATTTGCAAGCAGCATATTTGAGTGGAATTCAATTGCTTAATGTTCAACCTATCAAACACAAACTCACGCATCAGGAAATTCTAATCAAATTTTGGAAAATTGATTATCAAAACACGTTAGCTCAAAGCATATCATGGCAGGAACTGACACATTTTCCTTTTCCAATTGTCATTCATAACTTTATTGAAAAGTATGCATTGGGCGTTTCATTTTAAAAGCCATTTATCTTCTCGAGCTTTAAAATATTTTGTAGCTTTGAACATTAAAATTCACAAACATGAACGGTACCTTAAATAAAGTGATGCTTATCGGGCATCTTGGAGATGAAGTAAAAATGCATTATTTTGATGCAGGTAATTGTATTGGAAGATTCCCATTGGCAACCAATGAGATATACACCAATAAAGAAGGTGAAAAAATAACCTCTACGGAATGGCACAACATTGTAGTGAGAAATAAATTGGCAGAAACATGTGAAAAATATTTGACCAAAGGAGATAAAATCTATTGTGAAGGTAGAATTAAATCACGTCAATGGACCGATGCCAACAATCAAACCCGATATTCGACAGAAATCCACGTTTACGATTTGACATTTTTGAGTAACAAGAAATCGGAAGGTCAAAGTACAGTTACAAAGGCTGTGAGTGACAAACCCTTACCTGAAGCTCCGATGGTGAACACAGATCATCCCGATGATGATTTACCATTTTAGTAGATTCCAAAATTATTTTTGAAAATAGATTTATGATTTATAAACAAACCGTTTTGAAAGTTTTAATTTGGGTCAGTGCCTTTGTGTTATTTGCTTGTAATGAGGACAGCATGCCCAAACCTCAGTCCTATTTATTATTGGAATATCCCGAGGCAGATTATCATAGATTTGTAAACGGATGTCATTACAGTTTTGCTATTTCTACGGAAAGTAACATTGAATTTAAAGACAATTGTTCGGCTATTATTGACTACCCCAGACTCCATGCTCAGGTTCATTTAACTTATAAGAGCATTCAAGACAACTTACAGGAGATACTTTCGGATGCCGATAAATTGACATCCAAACACACGGTAAGAGCTGATGCTATTGTACCCTTTCCATTTGAAAACAAGGAGACTAGAGTTTTTGGAATGATGAATGAAGTACAAGGAGAAAGTGCTTCCAATGTGCAATTTTATGTCACCGACAGTACCCATCACGTGGTCACGGCAGCCTTGTATTTCAAAGTGCGACCTCATTATGATTCGTTGTATCCGGCTGTGGATTACATCAAAAATGACATGATGAATATGATGGAGACTATGGAGTGGAAATGATTATTTTTTCGGGCTATAGTTTTTAACTGCAAGATTCGTAAGAATTTGACACAAGGAACACAAAGCAAAAAGGGTTTGTTTATAGAAAAACGAACCCTTTTTATATTTACAATGTTTAACTGTGGTGCTTATACCAAAGACTCTTGATCCATGACGGCTGGTTTTGGTATTCCCATCAATTTTAAGATGGTCGGAGCGATATTTGCCAAAATTCCCTTTTTGATGGATTTGATGTCTTTGTCAACCAAAATCAATG
>JADZFW010000156.1 GCA_020854235.1 Flavobacteriaceae bacterium | reverse complement strand
CAACCAATGAACGGGCAGGCACCATGGCATCAACAAAGTTGGATTGCCATAAGAACTCAGTTTGATAACGATAATTAACTCCAAATCCAAAGTTTTTGAATAAATCTTCAGAACCTACACTCAATTTTGCTTTGTGTTCAGGAGTGTTGAATCCTGCATCATAATCAGGATCTGTGGTTTGATCAAAATCAAATTTTGCATAAGTATAATTGGCTCCGATGTCAAATTTACCTACTTTAGTTGATACGCCAATACTTCCTCCATAAGAGCTGATGTCAGCCAATGAATTGGTATAGATTTGGAATGGTTGGTAATCTCCATTAGCCAAGGCAATAATTGCTTTTGGATAATAAACACTTGGAGCAACTTGAACTAAATCTCCTGGGTTTGATGCTGGATCAAATACAGTATCTACAAATCCATATTTAGGAGCAATAACCGTTTTAGTTGCAATGAAACCATCATACATGTTGTAATAACCACTCAAGTCAATATTGAATTCACCTATTTTACCTCGGTAACCTAATTCATAAGCACTGATTCCTTCAGGTCTAACATATTCAGCAGTAGATTTTACTAAATCTGCTGGGTTTCCAGAACTTGTAAATGCTAAGATAGATGCATATGTAAATGCATTTTCATAGGCAGTATTTCCGGTTAATGTAACAGTTGCAGGAACGCCAATGGCTTGTCCACCTGCACTGATGGCCAATGGTTTTGAAGTGAATCTTTCCAAGTTATCAGGTGCAGAACCTACTAAGATTGCTTGTCCTAAATCCAAACCAATGTATTGATCTTGTGTGGTTGGGTTTCTAAAGCCTGTTTGATAAGAAGCACGGAATATGTGGTTTTTATCTTCTCCTGCAGCATATACGATAGCAACACGTGGTGAGAAAGAACCGTCAAAATTTTGAGCTTTGTCATAACGAACAGAACCTGTGAATTTCAAACGATCATCAGAGAACTTTTTAGACAATTGGGCATAAGCACCGTATTCATTGTAATTGATGTTGCCATCGTAATCAGTAAAGATGGTGCCATCAGAATTCAAAGAATATAAACGGTATGAACCTCCAATTTGAAAGTCAGCCCATTCCTTAATCAAACTGTGCAAATTATAATTGGCATCCACATGACTCATGCTGGAATGGTCCACAAATTTGGCTCCGGTTTGTAAATCAGGATTGGATATAACATTATTAAATAAAGTGTTAAAAGCAGCTGTTCCAGGTTGTGGCGTATAAGCTGCATCTGCATAGGCTCTCGCTGCATCGTGGAATTGAGCTTGTGATGCACTGTATTGAGCAGGACTCATTCCTCCTATAAGAGCTTGTTGTGTAGCTCCCATAAATCCTTGCACATATGCTCCAAACCATTGTGCAGCATTTACTTTATTCATGTTGATTCCGGCAAAACGCATGTCGTAAGAATCTCCTGCATCTTCAGTCGTTCTATAACCGCGTACAAAGAAGTCTTTTCCTTTGAATTCTAATTTCATTTGATTCAAAGTAAAATCTCTGATGGAATAACGGTTTCCTCCTTGATAAATAGTATTTCCTCTTCCGGTTCTGAAATTGAAAATGATTTCTTTATCATTTGCCCAAGGTTTGTAATGTAATGCAAAATCGGCTTTGATGCTTTTGGCTTCATAATCGGTTAGATCACTTTCCATATAACCGGTTCTACCAATTTTATGAGTTCCCATTGACATCGTATAAGCAGAAGGGAAAGTCAATAAATTTCCAATATTTGTTAAGTTTAAAGTAGTGGCAACTTCATCGCCATAAATATTCAACCCATCGTGAGCATAAGTTCTGCTTTCCCAAGGTGTAATGGTTTGTGGTTCACCAATGATGTTGTCTTTGTATTGATCTCTGTCGGCTGTACCCCAATCAGTTCCTTTTAAGAAAGAGAAATTGGCTTTACCGGCAAATTTATCGCTGAATTTATATGCCATACGAATACCGGTATCATAAAACTGATTGTCTCCGGTTACTTCTTGCATGGTCATTCCTGTTTTGAAATAAGTGCTGACACCTTGTTTTTCAAATGGACTTTTGCTGGTCATGAACAAGATACCGTTAAATGCATTGGCACCGTAAAGTGCTGATGAAGCACCTGGAAGGATTTCAATCGAATTGACATCCAATTCGTTCATTCCTAATAAATTTCCTAAAGCAAAGTTCAAGGCTGGAGAAGTATTATCCATACCATCTACCAATTGCATAAAACGAGCATTGGAAAAAGTAGCAAATCCACGGGTGTTGATTGATTTAAAAGTCATGGAATTGGTGTTGATATCCACTCCTTTTAGATTTTCCAAACCGTCATAAAAGTCGGCTGAAGCTGTGTTTTTCACAAACTTAGCATCGATTCTTTCAATGGTTACGGGAGATTCCCTGATTCTTTCTGGTGTACGTGACGCAGATACAATAACTTCATCCAAAGCTTGTGAATCTTCTTCTAGCGTAAAATTAATGATTTGATTGTTAGATGTCACTCTAGCAGTTACGCTTTTGTGCCCTAAAAATGATGCTTCCAGCGTAAATGGAACGGGTTCATTTACTTTCAAAGTGTAGTTTCCATCAAAGTCTGTAGTAGTTCCTAATTCTTTTCCTACAATTTTAATATTGACTCCGGGTGAAGGCTCACCAGTTGCCGCATCCGTAACTTTACCGGTTACGACGGTTTGGGCGATGCTGGAAAAACTCCATAGCACAGCCAATGTAATGAATAATTGTTTCATAAAAAGTCTAATTTTGGTTATGGGGCGCAAAATACAATTTTTTTTAGATACAAAAATATTTTTATTTGCATTTTGCCAATTATTCAATTTAAACCACTGATTTAAAACATTTTTATAATGAATTGTTTATTTTATTACCATTTGAGCAACTTCATTGCTTTGTTGGATTAATAAAACGGAATGGGTATTTTCAAATTCTTGTAAAATATGAGGTGTATAGTGTCGGATGGAGATGAGTTTGACATTTTCATAAAACTCTATATTATAGTGTTCGGATAACGCATTTTTCAAATGTTCAAATTCTTGATACAAGTCTTCTATACACACCGAAAAACTGATGGCAGAATTTTGAATCAAATTGACTTTAATCCTGTTCTCCGTAAAAATTTGAAAAATATGACTGATGTTGTATTCCATCATAAAAGAGAAATCTTTGGTGGAAATTGAAAGAAGAATTTGTTGCTCTTTATAGGTATAACAAACGCTTTCAGGGAAAATAGGAGTTCCCTTGGTAATCACAGTGCCTTGTAGTTCGGGATGTAAAAACGAACGTACATGCAAGGCGATATTCT
>JADZFW010000155.1 GCA_020854235.1 Flavobacteriaceae bacterium | reverse complement strand
CTTGTTTCTAAAAAACAAATGGTTGAAGTGGAGTATTATCAAAAAGAAATATATGATTCTCAAAACAAGGAGTTTACTTTTTTTAATGTCGTTTCTAGTATCACTATTAAATAGTTAAATTCAAATTATTTTTTAAACAGAAGGAATATATTGATATTATTAGTATTCTCAAAGCACAAATTCCAAATTTAATATATCCCGCTCCTTCGGCGTCTCCAGACACCTATGGCAATTAATAACACATTTAAATACCCCAGCTATGCTAAGTTTAAGGTTTCGCCCATTCCATCAACTTCTCCCGTTACCACCGGCAACAGACTCAAACCCAACTCTTCATAGTATAAACCAATAAGTTTTTCACCAATTCGTAATGTTCAGTTGTCAAAATATTATGCAGCAAACCAAAGTATCCAGCTACTGCTAAGCAGGTAATATCAAGTTAAAAACCCCAAACCACTTCTTTGGATAGAAGTGGTTTTTCATTTTCATAAAAAACATTACCCAATCTCAACATCAACCCCTTTTTTACACCATTCATAGCCCTTTCATAGGGCCTTGATAAGTGTTTTCAACTTTAACGAGAGTTCTATATAAAAAAAATGACATGCAATACTTTTTAAATATCGACATTTAATGTTTCGAATTTTGAACAAAATGTTCCAAAACAAGAACAAAGTGTTCCAAACAATGAACCTTTTGTTCCAAACAATAAACCTTTTGTTCCAAACAATGAACTATTTGTTCCAAACAATGAACTATTTGTTCCAAACAACGAACCTTTTGTTCCAAACAATGAACATTTTGTTCCAAACAACGAACCTTTTGTTCCAAAACATGAACAATTTGTTCCAAAACGTGAACAATTTGTTCCAAAAGATGAACATTTTGTTCCAAAACGTGAACCTTTTGTTCCAAAACGTGAACAATTTGTTCCAAAAGATGAACAATTTGTTCCAAAAGATGAACAACCCATTCAAAAATGAAGAGTTCATAAAAGTTTAAACAGCTCCCAAAATGTACAGGTGGTGCTGAATGTTAAAAATACATGGAGAATATAGGCTGGAATGAACCGCTCTATATGCGTATCATAACTTTAGATAAAAGAGAAGCTCAAAATTTAATCCAACAAACCCGTCAACAGCTCAAACTCCTTCTTAGGATCGATGTTTTCATACAAAATTCTGTAAACACTGTCCAAAATCGGAGTTTTAGCTTGGTTTTTCAAATTGAGTTCATATGCGGTTTTGGCAGCATAATAACCTTCAGCCACCATCTTGAGTTCCATCATAGCCGATTTTACCGTATAACCTTTCCCAATCATACTCCCAAAAGTACGGTTACGACTAAAAACAGAATAACCCGTAACCAACAAATCTCCTAAATAAGCCGAGTTGTTGATGTTGCGTTTGGTTTTCCACACTTTCTTGGTAAAGCGTTTCATTTCTCGGATAGCATTACTCATCAATACGGCCTGAAAATTATCACCATATCCCAGTCCATGAGCAATACCCGCCGCCAATGCATACACGTTTTTCAACATGGCGGCATACTCGGTACCGATGATGTCATTGGTTATGGAGGTTTTGATGTAAGCACTCGTCAACAGTTCAGCCATTTTGGTGGCGGTCAATTTGTTTTGTGAAGCAATAGTCAAATAGGAAAGTCTCTCCATAGCCACCTCTTCTGCGTGACAAGGTCCGGTAATGACCCCTATATTTTGGTAGGAAATATTGTATTTCTGATGAAAATGCTCACCTACAATCAAACCGGTTTCGGGTACGATACCCTTAATGGCAGAAAATATTTTTTTTCCTTCCAATGATACCGTCATTTTGTCCAATTCGCTTTGTAAAAAAGCCGATGGAACCGCAAATATAATCAGCTGAGCATAGTTGATCGCGTCATCTATTTGATCAAACATTTTGATTTGATTCATATTAAACCGCACTTGACTCAGATAATCGGGATTGTTGCCATGCCGTTTCAGATTTTCACGGGCATAAGCACTTCGCATATACCAACCTACTTCGGGAAGATTCTCGGTCAACATTTTAACAATAGCTGTAGCCCAACTGCCACCACCTATTACACTTACTTTGGTCGTTTTTTGCATAAAAAGTTTCATGAAATTCTTTGTATAAAAATGAGTTATCCAAGGGTTACGCTTTCGGAAACGATTTTCCTTTAAGCCCGCAATGAACTACACAAATGTAACAAAAAAAGCCAATCCCGAGAAAGAGATTGGCTTAGACGTTAAATGATGAATGTTTCAGTTTATTTGGTAACCTTCAATACATCGGCAATGATTTGTTCCAATTGTTGTTTTGGAAGCGCACCTACTGCCATTTGAGGCTCAGAATCCGATGGACAAAATAACATGGAAGGAATAGAACGGATGCCAAATGCTCCGGCCAATTCTTGCTCCACTTCGGTATTTACTTTGTAAATATTGATTTTACCTTCGTATTCGTTGCTCAACTCTTCCAATATAGGAGCAACCATTTTACAAGGTTGACACCAATCGGCGTAGAAGTCAATGATACAAGGGACTTTGCCTTCAAATTTCCATTCTTGACTTTTTTCAAAATTGAATACTTTTTCTAAAAAAGCTTCTTTAGTTAACATTTCTGTCATGTTGATTATTTTTTGATTTGTTAATGATTGAACTGCTCTTGGCAAATAGTATGCCTTTGATTTTCAGGTGACAAATTGACGGTATTTCAAACAAATATAAAGTAACTAATGATACAAAACCCAATTTTCTATATATTTACGGTTTAAAAACAATTTCTAACTTTAAATTTTAATGACATGAACAAAACACTCGAACTCGTCCTCCGTTGGCTGGTTGGACTCATGATGCTGGTATTTGGCGCCAACAAATTTTTAAATTTTATGCCGGCTCCTGAAATGCCCGAAGGTGATTTAGCTACTTTTTTTCAAGGATTTATGGCTAGTAAATATCTAATGCCATTGGTAGGTTTGGTAGAAGTGGTAGTCGGAATTTTATTTCTAACCAAAAAATGGATGCCTTTTGCGCTGGTTTTATTAGCCCCTATTTCCGTCAACATCGTCTTAATACATTTGTTTTTGGATCCGGCCAACATCGCAATGGCTCTTTTGGTATTTGTTGCCAATATCGCATTGATATATGCCTATTGGGGCAATCTAAAATATCTATTTAAATAATAAATATTCAATAAAATAAAAATCACCCCGAAAGTATGCGTAACTTTCGGGGCTTTTTTGTTACTAATTAAGGTTTAAGTAAATGTTTTGTAGTAAAACTATATTTTCAAATCTAAAACACATTAGGGTTATACCAATACTGATCAGGAAGGTTAATGAGCCATAGGTAGATGAAAAATTATTTAACCCAATAACCCTCCCGATTTCTATCGGGACCCAATAACCCAATAACCTAATAACCCAATTTATATGAACCGATTATTTAAATTCAGTCTTGCTTTGATGATACTAACTTTATTACAACCCTGCAGAGCTCAAAAAGGAACACCTGTAGAAAATTGGAACTATCCAAACACGGCCAAAGGAACTCAAACAGACACCTATTTTGGAGTCACCGTAGCCGATCCTTATCGCTGGCTGGAAGATGACCGCTCTCCCGAAACGGAACAATGGGTGAAATCTCAAAATGAATTGACGTATGATTATTTAAATCAAATTCCCTACAGAGAAACCCTTAAAAAAAGATTAGCAGCCTTGTGGAATTATGAAAAAATTTCTGCCCCATTTAAAAAAGGCAAATACACCTACTTTTATAAAAATGACGGTTTGCAAAATCAATCCGTTTTATACCGACAACTGGGAGATAATACGCCCGAAGTATTTCTCAATCCCAACACTTTTTCAGTTGACGGTACCACTTCATTAGGCAATGTGAGTTTCACTCAGGACGGCAACCTACTCGCATACTCCATCTCTGAAGGGGGAAGTGATTGGCGAAAAGTGATTATTATGGATGTCGCTTCCCAAAAAATACTGGAAGATACTTTGGTAGATGTCAAATTCAGTGGCATGGCGTGGCGCGGCAACGAAGGCTTTTACTACTCCAGCTATGAAAAACCTAAAGGCAGTGAATTATCGGCAAAAACCGACCAACACAAATTATATTTTCACCGTTTGGGAACTTCTCAAAAAGAAGATCAAGTCGTCTTTGGAGATCAATTCAAAAGAAGATATGTAGGCGGTTATCTCACAGAAGATGAAAAATTTCTAGTGGTTAGTGCAGCCAATTCTACCTCTGGAAATGAACTCTACGTCAAAGACCTGAGCGCATCGGACGCTCCCTTTGTCCCCATATTAAAAGACTTTGATACCGACACCAGTATTTTGGATCATCAAGATGGCAAATTTTTCTTGGTAACCAATATGAATGCACCCAACAAAAGAGTGGTTTGGGTTGATGTCAAAAACCCATCACCCGAAAACTGGAAAGATTTGATTCCCGAAACCGAACACGTGTTGAATATTGGAACGGGTTCAGGCTTTTTCTACGCCGAATACATGATTGACGCCATTTCACAAGTCAAACAATATGATTACAAAGGCCAACTGATCAGAGAAATTCAATTGCCCGGTATAGGTAGTATAGATGGGTTAGGTGGAGAAAGAGAAGACGAGGTATTGTATTATAGTTTCACCAATTACATCACTCCGGGTACTTTGTATGCTTTCCATCCCAAAACAGGTGAATCGGTACTTTACAATGCTCCCAAAATTGATTTCAATCCCAATGATTTTGAAACCCATCAAGTGTTTTATACCTCTGCCGATGGAACCAAAATACCCATGATTATTACCTACAAAAAAGGCTTGGTAATGAATGGTAATAACCCAACCATTTTATACGGTTATGGAGGATTCAACATCAGTTTGACACCAAGTTTTAGCGTACCCAATATAGTATGGATGGAACAAGGTGGTATTTATGCAGTTGCCAATCTTCGCGGTGGCGGAGAGTACGGAAAAAAATGGCACGATGCAGGAACCCAATTGCAAAAACAAAATGTATTTGATGACTTTATTGCCGCCGGTGAATACCTCATTCAAAACAAATATACATCTTCCGATTATTTGGCTATTCGCGGTGGATCCAATGGCGGACTTCTAGTAGGTGCAGTCATGACACAACGCCCCGACTTAATGAAGGTTGCCCTACCAGCCGTAGGTGTTTTGGATATGCTGCGCTATCACACTTTCACAGCCGGTGCCGGTTGGGCGTATGATTATGGAACTTCCGAACAAAGCAAAGAAATGTTTGAATACCTCAAAGCCTATTCACCTGTGCACAATGTAAAAGCAGGGGTCAATTACCCGGCGACATTGGTAACCACCGCCGACCATGACGACCGAGTAGTACCAGCTCATTCATTCAAATTCATCTCTGAATTACAAGCCAAAGATGGTGGTAAAAATCCGGTATTGATTCGCATAGAAACCAATGCAGGACACGGCGCCGGAACACCCATTTCAAAATCAATTGAACAATACGCCGATATATTTGCCTTTACACTTTGGAATATGGGTGTTAGATAGATTATTGAGATTTTAGTCCCGATAGCTATCGGGATTAGATTTTAGATTTGGGATTCGGTTCCTGTGAAAGCAGAGATGGTTTTTGAGCAAATTGGTTTAGAAGAGCCCCAATTAACTCAATGACTTAATAACTTAATAACTTAATAACTTAATAACTTAATAACTTAATAACTTAATAACTTAATAACTTAATAACTTAATAACTTAATAACTTAATAACTTAATAACTTAATAACTTAATAACTT
>JADZFW010000154.1 GCA_020854235.1 Flavobacteriaceae bacterium | reverse complement strand
CTAAAGCAGTGAATAAAATCGCTACTGCATTTCCTTTTAAGTTTTTTGAAGTTAAGTCTTGATGATTTATCGATTTATTTATTTCTAAAAATATTTAAATTTCTTAAACCTTTCTTGACTCAAGATTAAGTCAGTTTTTTAGTTGATACTTGCTTAAATAGTTTTCAATAATTTAGACATAGACAAGCAAACATTAATACAAAAACCATCGAATTTAATCTAAAATCTAATCACCCTAAGCGTAGCGACGCATTGAGCTTGTCGAAATGTCGTAGGGCTAAATTCTAAATTCTAAAATCACATGTCCTATTTCTTCACCTCAGAATCCGTTTCAGAAGGCCATCCCGATAAAGTAGCCGATCAAATTTCAGATGCATTGATCGATTATTTTTTAGCGTATGATGCGCAATCCAAAGTAGCTTGTGAAACTTTGGTAACCACCGGACAAGTAATCCTTGCCGGAGAAGTAAAAACCGAAACTTTTTTGGATATTCAATCCATAGCCCGTCAAGTGATAAATGACATTGGTTATACCAAAAGCGAATACATGTTTGACGGTAATTCCTGTGGTATTTTATCATCCATACACGAGCAAAGTCAGGATATCAATCAAGGTGTAGAACGCACCAATCCGGAAGATCAAGGTGCAGGCGATCAAGGGATGATGTTTGGATATGCAACCAATGAAACCGAAAACTACATGCCATTGGCATTGGATTTGGCACATGCCTTATTGATTGAATTAGCAGCTTTGAGACGTGAAAACACAGCCATTAAATATTTACGTCCCGATGCAAAAAGTCAGGTGACTTTGGAATATAATGATGACAACAAACCGGTGAGAATAGAAGCCATTGTGGTTTCAACCCAACACGATGAGTTTGATGCCGATGTGCCCATGTTGGCTAAAATCAAATCGGATATCATTGATATTTTAATTCCAAGAGTGAAGGAAAAATATCCCCAATACAAACACCTATTCAACGATGCTATCAAATATCACATCAATCCAACCGGTAAGTTTGTGATTGGAGGTCCACACGGCGACACTGGTTTGACGGGTAGAAAAATCATTGTTGATACCTATGGTGGAAAAGGAGCACACGGCGGTGGTGCGTTTTCAGGTAAAGATCCCAGCAAAGTGGATAGAAGTGCTGCTTATGCCACCCGACACATTGCCAAAAATCTAGTGGCTGCCGGTTTGTGTGATGAAGTATTGGTACAAGTGAGTTATGCCATTGGCGTTGCCCAACCAACTTCCATCAATGTCAATACCTATGGAACTGCTAAAGTAAATAATAAAGACAGTGAAATTGGAAAAATAGTAGAAGGAATATTTGACATGCGTCCTTATTTTATCGAACAACGTTTGAAATTGAGAAACCCTATTTATCTAGAAACTGCTGCTTATGGTCATATGGGTCGCAAGAATGAAATGGTAAGCAAAACTTTCAACAAAGGAAGATCAAATGAAAAGCGTGTAGATGTTGAATTGTTTACATGGGAAAAACTGGATTACGTGGATGTTATCAAACAGAAATTTGGAATATAAATTCAAGAAAATATATTTTTAAACTTAAAAAATTGCCATTTAGCTGAAAATTATGTGATAAAAATTACATAGTTCAAGATTGTTTTATATATTCGTATCGATTTAATAATATTTATTTATTTAAAATTATACGGTATGGATTTTATTTTGCAACCTTGGAGTTGGTATATAGCTGGCTTTTTCATCGCATTAGTAACTTTTCTCTTATTTTATTTTGGTAAACATTTGGGTGTTTCCTCCAATTTAGAAACAGTTTGTTCCTTGATGGGAGCCAGAAAAATTTCTGACTATTTTAAATTTGATTGGAAAAGTAAGCAATGGAATATGGTTTTTATTTTGGGTTTAATTGTTGGAGGATTTATTGCCAATCAATGGTTGACTCCTTCAGAAAAAATGAATCTCAATCCCAAAACTGTTGAAGAATTGAAAGCCTATGGAATTTCCGATGCCGGTGAGAAATTCTTACCCGATGCTTTATTTGCTACTGAAAACTTATCTGACATTAAGGTTATTTTAGTCCTAATAGTTGGGGGATTTTTAGTAGGTTTTGGGGCAAGATATGCAGGTGGTTGTACTTCTGGACATGGAATTGTCGGGATGAGTAATCTAGAAGTTCCATCACTTATTGCTGTAATTGGATTTTTTATTGGTGGTATTTTTATAACTTGGTTGATTTGGCCTTTCCTTTTTAAATTCTTATTAGGTTAATCAATTCTTAATATAAACTTGTTAAAATTACAAATATGAAGTTAGTAAAATTTTTGTTGGTCGGAATTATATTTGGAATAACTTTGAGTAAAGCCGAAGTAATTTCTTGGTTTAGAATATATGAAATGTTCAAATTTCAATCCATTCACATGTTTGGAGTCATTCTGACCGCTATCGCTATCGGAATTGGGGTTATGAGATTGTTCAAAAAGGGAATCATTAAGGATATGAATGGAAATATTATTGAGGTGGCTCCCAAGAGTAAGGGAAATTACCGAGCCATTCTCGGTGGTATATGCTTTGGTATGGGTTGGGCTATTGTTGGTGCTTGTCCCGGTCCAATGTATATCTTGTTGGGTAAAGGCGTTGTAGCCATACTCATTGTTTTGTTAGGCGCACATCTTGGGGCATTATTTTACGGGATGAACAAACATCGATTACCTCATTAATTAAGTTTGTTTTATCCTAATCAGTTTTTTTAAGATGCCAATTTCAAATGATATTTATCAAAAATTAAGTCAATTGTTTGAAGAAGATGTTGTACACAGGTTGACAACCAATATATCTCTCAAGTCAGTTCCCGAAGGAAAAATTATTGTTGAAATTCGGGATAAAATTATCGCTGTTCCACTTCTTTTAGAAGGTAGGATTAAAGTAGAGCGAAGAGATGGCGAAGGAAATGGCGTTTTATTACACTACATTCGTCCGATGGAGGTATGTCCGATTTCTTTTTTTTATGGTTTTAACAATCAGAAAAGTGATTTGCGATGTACCGCCGATACGTCTATAACCTATTTATCTATCCCTATTGAAAGAGCGATTTCATGGTATCAAAAATTCCCCACTTGGCGTGATTATTTGGCGCGTTTAACACAACTTCAACATGCCAAACTCATCAAGAGTTTTGATGATATCATCTTCCACGATTTAAGTTCCCGATTGGTGCATTACATTCAAGAAGCATTGGCATATGAAAATACACATACTTTGTTTATGAAACATCAGGATATTGCTTTGGATTTGAAAGTTTCGCGAGAAACCATATCCAGAATTCTAAAGAAAATGGAACATGAAGGCAAATTAATTTTGGGAAGAAACAGGATAACGGTTTTAAATTTAAATTAAAAATCATCCAATCGACTAGCATCCAATCTGACAAAAATGAAAAGTAAAATAGTAAATGCCCACAAGGATGATCCACCATAGCTGATAAATGGAAGTGGAATGCCTACAGTAGGTAGGATGTCTAATACCATTCCAATATTGATAGCAAAATGTGTAAATAAAATTGCTGCAACACTATAACCATAATATCTGTTGAACTTTGATTTTTGGATTTCAGCCTTATACAACAATCTCAATATAAGCCCTAAAAAAAGTATAATAACCAAACTACTTCCTAAAAAACCAAATTCTTCCCCAATGGCACTGAATATATAATCGGTGTGTTGTTCCGGCACAAATTTGCCATTCGTACGATCACCATCTAAGAATCCTTTACCTGTAAAACCTCCCGAGGCAATTGTCTGTATGGATTGATCATTATTATAGCCGTAAGTTTTTTTCAATTCACGTATCTTTTCGGGACTATTTTCCATCCTCAACCACAATTCAATTCGGTCTTGGTGATGTGGTTCCAATACTTTTCTAAAAGCAAAATCACTTCCAAAAACAAGAATGGTAACACTTAAAAATCCTCCTATAACAATAGGGAAATTGCGTCTAAAAAATAAAGGTTGACGTTTAACGGCATAATAAATCAATAATGCAAAAATACTGTAAACAGCTATCAAAGTAATACCTACTCCCAATCTCACCGTAATTATAAACAAAACCGATATTCCGATCAGTGAGTAAAAAAACTGTATAGACAAACCTTTTCTCAACAAGACGAAAATAAAAGAGAAAAAAACTAAAGCAGAACCCACATCTTTTTGAATCACAATTATTGCAATAGGTATGAAAAGGATTAGCAAGATATATTTCAAATCTTTAAACTTTTTCAAATCAAAAAGATTATCGCCTATCATACTGGAAACGGCTAGTGCTGTGGTAATCTTGACAAATTCAGAAGGTTGTAAGGTAAATCCTCCTATCGAATACCAATTGGTCTGACCATTGATGTTTTTTCCAAAAACAAACAATCCTAGAAGCATGGCAATAGAAATGATATAAAAAATTCCCGAATATCGTTCGTAAAATTGATTTTCAATGGAAAGAACAAATACAATTAGTACCATACTCATACCAATCCACAACAATTGTTTGCCATATGATTCTTTAAAATTGAAAATATCGCTAAAAGTATCGGGACCGGTTACCGCAAAAATTGTAAACCAACCTATGATGACCAATGCCATATAGATAAAGACCAGAACCCAGTCAACATAAAGATTTTTACTACTTTGAGGTATCATTTAATTGTCGAAGCGATTTGTGATAATTGTATTGTTCCTTATATAAATCAATATTGTGAATCGCATCGGCTTTGGATGGATTTGACAAGCTGTCTCTTAAATATTTTTCGATCATCAAACTTGATATAGGGGCAGCAATACGAGAACCAAATCCGCCGTTTTCCACAAAAACAGCTATGGCAATTTTGGGATTGTACTTGGGAGCAAAAGCTATAAAAATAGAATGATCTTCCAAAGTGATTTTTTTCCCATTTACTTTGATAAAATTTTCAGCCGTACCGGTTTTCCCACATATTTCAATTCCTTTGACTTGATGCCAGAATGCGGTTCCGCCAGGTGTTTCAAAAACCATTTGCATACCATCTACAACTGGTTCAAATAAATGAGGATCTATACCAGTTTCTTTGCGTTTGGTGTATCTTGGATCTGTAATGGGTTTTTTGTCAATTTCCTTTACCACATGAGGCGTAATGTAAAATCCTCGGTTGGCGACAGTTGCCACCATATTGGCCAATTGGATGGGTGTTGCCAATATTTCTCCTTGACCTATGGCATTGGAAATGGTAGTTGAAGCCCTCCAATTTTTTTGAGGATAAAAGTGATTGTAATAATCGGCTGTGGGTATCAAACCTTTTTGTCCAATAGGTAAATCAACACCTAAATATTCACCCAAACCAAATTTTTTGATTGTTTCACTCCATTTGTTCAAACCTACTTGTGGATTGGTGAATTTTTCCAATGACCTTTTATAAGTAATGGCAAAATACGAGTTACAAGACCTGAAAATTCCTTCCCGTATTGAAATAGGTCTTCCTCCGGTTCCACAGTGACATGCCATAAAACTATGTGGCCCACTTCCATATCTATAACCACCATAACATGAGGTTGTTGTTTCTTCAGTCATCGAACCCAAATGCAATGCCGCCAAGGCACTTACAATTTTGAAAGTTGAACCGGGTGGATATTGAGCTTGCAAACTTCGGTCAAATAATGGTTTGTCAAATTGATCCAAATACATCCGATTAAAATTAACCGATCTTTCTCTTCCAACCATAATATTAGGATCGTAACTTGGCGCCGTTACCAATGCTAATATTTCTCCGGTGGAAGGTTCAATAGCAACAATTCCTCCTCTTTTATTGGCTAATAGCCATTCTCCAAACTGTTGTAATTCCAAATCCAAAGAAAGGGTTAAATCATTTCCAGGAATAGCCAAAGTGTCATAAATTCCGTTTTTATAGGCTCCAACTTCAATGTTGTGAATGTTTTTATTTACAAATTTTACTCCTTTAACGCCTCTGAGTTCTTCTTCATATTGTTTTTCAACTCCTTGTGTCCCGATTAATTCCCCCATTTGATAGTAAGGGTTTTTGGCTATTAAGGCTTCATTAACTTGGCTGATATAACCCAAAACATTTGCAGCAATAGGATGGGGATACATGCGTAACATGCGTTTTTGTATGTAAAATCCTTTGAACTGAAACATTTTTTCTTGAAGTGCCGCATAGTCTTCCTTCGATAATTGGTCAATAAAAATGGAAGCCTTTCTCGGAGAATATTTGGTGGCTTTCTCCATTTTATTTAGAAAGTAAACCTTGTCAATTTTCAATAAGGAACAAAAACTCAATGTATCCAATGCTTCTACTTCATTAGGAACAACCATGATATCATAAGATATGAGGTTGTTTACCAGTAGTTCGCCATTACGATCATAGATAAATCCCCTGTTGGGATATTCATATTTGGCTGTGACGGACGAGTTGTTGAGCGGATTATTTCTATAAGTGCCATCTATTACCTGAAGGTAAAACAATCGTATGAGTAGTATTGCACCACTAATGATTGTGAGTATAAATAATATGCCACCTTTTTTACCAAGCATTTGACTTTTTTTTCAGAAATATTTGAAGGGCAAAGCTAATCAAAAGGGTTGTTAAAATAGTTGTTAAAAATGTCTTTAACAATACAAATCCAAAACGGTGAAATGAGAATTGTTCTAATAAATAAACTAGAAAATGATGTATAAAAGAAACTATCATAATCCATACTACCTGTATGGAATTGCCAATTTGAAGGATATCCATTGTATCTTCATCTCCCAAACTGCTACCTTTGACAAATCTCAATAAAAACAATCTAAAATAGGAGACAAATACCAAAGAAAATGTATGTATCCCACCTTCGTTTGAAAGCATATCTATACATAGTCCCAATAGAAAAGATGTCCAAAGAATCGAAGTCTTGCTTTTGTATACAGGAAATACAAAAACGAAAACAATGTATATCATAGGGTTCACAAACCCAAATAAATTGATATGATTAAATATTACTTCTTGTAAAACAGGAAGTAAAAGTATAAGGAATCCATATTTTAAAATGTCTTTATTCATTTTCTGTTTGGGCTTCCAAATTTTGTTGCTCGTCTCTATACTTATTTGTCACAATATATACCGTATGTAAAGCACTGAAATCAGCAAATAGTTTAACATCAATTCTCTCAAATGTTTTATTGGCATAAGTGACTTCCGAAATAACACCTACCGGTATCTGTTCGGGAAAAAATATTGAATGTCCACCTGTAACGATGGTATCTCCTTTTTTGATATCGGCTTGAATAGGAATATCCCATAACTGTGTTTTTGTAAAGGATTTACCATTCCACTGTAAACTCCCAAAATGGTGATTTTTTTTAAATTTGACGTTGATACTGGATTTAGAATTGAGAATGGTCATGACAGTACTGAAATGGTTTGTAACATTTAAAGTTATACCCACAATTCCATTAGGTAGAATAACACCCATATTGGGTTGCACACCATCGACCGAACCTTTGTCTAAGGTTATGGTGTTGTCTCTTTTTAAGTATGAGTTTTTAATGACTTTGGCAACAATGTAGGAATATTTTCTAGCAGTATCTTGGACGACAATGGTTGGAGGTACCTGCAATTGCTTGTATTTTTCCAACTCGTTTTTTAGGGAAACATTTTCCTCAATCAAATCCTCATTTTTTTCTTTTAATCCAAAGTAACTGTGAATTTGTTCAGATTTTTTCAACAAATTACCACTAATTCTGTGCGAAGATGTGATGTATTTACTTTGTTGATAAGAATGCGTTTGGAAAATCAATATAAATGCAACAAATTCAAGAAACAGAAACAAGAGCAAAATCCTGTTTTTTGAAAAGAATTTGAAGATTTGAAACATAAATAGCGATTATATTTTGGAATAAGAAATCTATGATTTTTATTCACATTCAAAAAAAGAATTTGAAGTAACTTAAAATTGTATTAAATGAGAATACTGCCGTATTTTTCACGTTCTTTCAACGCTATACCGGTACCTCTTACTACTGCTCTTAATGGATCTTCGGCAACGTATACCGGTAAATCTGTTTTTCGGGAAAGACGTTTGTCCAAACCTCTGAGCATTGAACCGCCTCCTGCTAAATAGATACCTGTATTGTATATATCAGCTGCCAATTCGGGTGGTGTTTGCGAAAGCGTTTCCATCAAGGCATCCTCTATTCTGACAATGGATTTATCCAATGCTTTAGCAATTTCACGGTAGGAAACATGAATTTGTTTGGGTTTACCACTCAATAAGTCGCGCCCTTGGATATACATGTCTTCCGGTGGATTCTCCAAACTTTCAGTTGCTGCCCCAATTTGAATTTTGACCAATTCTGAAGTGCGTTCACCAATATATAAATTGTGTTGAGTTCTCAAATAATAAGCAATATCATTGTTGAATACATTTCCGGCTACTTTTATCGATTTGTCAACTACAATACCTCCCAATGCAATAACCGCAATTTCGGTAGTTCCTCCACCTATATCTATAATCAGATTACCTTTAGGTTGCATGATATCAATTCCAATTCCGATTGCAGCCGCCATTGGTTCATGTATCAATTTCACTTCTTTTCCTTTCATTTTTTCAGCCGAATTGTAAACGGCTCTTTTTTCAACTTCAGTGATACCGGATGGAATACAAATAACCATTCTCAAAGAAGGTTGAATAAAACGATCTTTAATCGATGGAATGCTCTTGATAAATTCTCTGATCATTTCTTCTGAAGCATCAAAATCAGCAATTACACCATCTTTCAGTGGCCATATGGTTTTGATGTTTTCGTGCGTTTTTCCTTGCATCAACAAGGCTTCTTTACCAACCTTGTATATCTTACCCGTTGTTCTGTCTTTGGCTACAATAGATGGACTGTCTACCACAACTTTCCCATTGTGAATAATTAAGGTATTGGCTGTGCCTAAGTCAATTGCTATCTCTTCCGTTAAAAAATCAAAAAAACCCATTTCTGTTTGATATTATCTATTGATGTTTGTGTCGTATTAATCTGCAAATCTAAATAAAAAACTTATTGATTGAACATGTTTAAAATTAATTGTTTAAAGTATATATGATTAAACTGTTAACCGAATAGAACTAATTTAAAAGTTATTCTAATTCACCCTAAACTATAAACTTTAAACTTTAAACTTTAAACTCAAAAAGTATCTCCTATTTCTTTCAATTTTTCTGTGTTTTCTGTCATCTGAAGTTCGTCGATGATCTTGAGTAAATCACCATTCATGATGCTATCCAAATCATAAATAGTCAGATTGATTCGGTGATCTGTAAACCTGCCTTGAGGATAATTGTAGGTTCTAATTTTGGCGGATCGGTCACCACTAGTTACAAGTGTTTTACGTTTGGCAGCTTCTTCTTCCTGCCTTTTGGCCAATTCTCTTTCATACAATCGAGAACGCAATACTTGAAAAGCTTTGTCTTTGTTTTTATGCTGAGATTTTTGATCTTGACATTGGGCAACCAAACCGGTCGGAATATGGGTCAATCGAACCGCCGAATAAGTTGTATTTACCGATTGGCCTCCAGGACCCGACGAACAGAAAAAGTCTACCCGAACGTCGGCAGGATTGATTTCAATGTCAAATTCTTCAGCTTCGGGTAAAACCATGACTGTAGCAGCCGAAGTGTGAACTCTACCTTGGGTTTCGGTTTGAGGCACTCTTTGTACTCGATGTGTTCCCGATTCAAATTTCATGGTTCCGTAAACATCTTCTCCACTTACACTGAAGATTACTTCTTTGAAACCACCCGAAGTTCCTTCATTTAAATCAACCAACTCGGTTTGCCATCCTTGATTGGCACAGAATTTCGTGTACATTCTATATAAGTCTCCGGCAAAAATACTGGCTTCGTCTCCTCCGGTACCGGCTCTGATTTCAACCATGACATTCTTAGCATCTTCGGGATCTTTGGGAACCAACATCATTTTAATTTCTTCTTCCAAAAGGGGTAATTTGATTTGAGCTTCTTCAATTTCTGATTTAGCCATTTCAATCATTTCAGCATCGGTCTCAGATTTTATCAGATCTTTGGCTTCAGCCAATGAATTAACATAAGATTGATATGCTTCAATCTTTTTAATTACTTTACTTAAATCTTTATACTCTTTATTGATTTCAATATATCGTTTTTGATCGGAAATGATATCCGGTTGAATAATCAAGTCGGATACTTCGTCAAAACGTTGTTTTACAATTTGTAGCTTATCTAACATACCTTGAATTTTGGAGCGGCAAACATACAATTTTATCCTATTTCAGTCAAAAATTTGGCTGATGTATTTTAATAATTTGTCAAAAAACACAATATTATATCTTTCAAAGTGTTAAGTGTAGGTAAAGTTGGGTTTTAGAACCGACAAATTGTCAACAAATTGACGTTTTTGTTTACAACTGACATTAGCATTACAAAAGAATTCAATACATTTGCAAACCTAAATTTTGACATGATTAAATATCGGTTATTTATATTAGCATTTCTATTTATTGTATCCGTACAAGCCCAACTGCTGAACGAAATAGGTTTTTTCGCAGGCGGAGCTAATTACAGTGGCGATATTGGAGATGAGACTTATATCAAACCCAATACACTTGCCGGAAGTTTGATTTACAGAAGAAATCTCAATACCCGATTAACGCTTAGAAGTACTTTGAGTCTCTATCCAATTGCAGATGATGATGCCAATTCTTCCAATCCGGTTAGACAGGATAGGGGATACAGTTTCAATAATACGCTCATTGAATTAAGTGCTGGAGTTGAAATCAATTATTTGGATTATGATATAACAACCTATGAATATGCCTATACGCCCTATTTGATTTTTGAAGCGGCTGCTTATCATTATAATGTAGTGAGCAGTGTTGCTCCAGATGGAACTTATAATTATGCATCTGAAATTGGTTATGCACTTCCCATAGGTATTGGATTTAAACAACGAATAACCCGTAATTTTGGTTACAGTGTCGAATTGAGAGCTCGCTATTCCTTGGCTGATAATCTTGATTTCAGTGACGAAAATATACCCCAACTCAATTTTGGAAACCCCGATCATGGAGATTGGTATTTCTTTTCTGGAATAGGACTTACTTATTCTTTTGGAAGACCACCATGTGCTGTGCCACCACGTTATTAATATGGAAAAATACGGATTAAATACTTTGGATAAAATTCCTCACCATGTAGCCGTTATCATGGATGGCAATGGTCGTTGGGCAAAACAAAAAGGTAAAATCAGAATTTTTGGACATCAAAATGGAGTGCAATCAGTAAGAGAAACAATTGAAGCTGCTGCTGAAATTGGGATACAATTCCTGACACTTTATGCTTTTTCAACCGAAAATTGGAATAGACCCAAAACCGAAGTTGATACCTTGATGAACCTGCTTGTAAGCTCCCTTAAAAGTGAGTTGAAAACCTTACAAGACAATCAAATTCAACTCAAAGCCATTGGGAATATTGAACAATTACCTCAGAAAGCTCAAAAAGGATTGAATGAAGTGATGCAATTGACTGCAAATAACAAACGAATGGTGCTCAATCTTGCTTTGAGTTATGGTTCTCGTTTTGAAATTTTAGAGGCAGTTAAGAGTATTTCTAAAAAAGTTGTTAATAATGAGTTATTGATTGAAAATATTGACGAAAAAACCATAAATAATCATTTATATACATTTTCTTTGCCTGACG
>JADZFW010000153.1 GCA_020854235.1 Flavobacteriaceae bacterium | reverse complement strand
TGCAACGTTGGAATTTAGAAGAAGAAACCAATGGTATTGACAATTTGTTGGATGAATTGGCATCGGCAAAATATGCGGCACATATCGCTACTTTGAATCTGCAAAACTTTCAAGATCGAATCAAAAGCAGCAATGAGAAATTTAAAAGTTTTTTCAATTCTCGCACCAATGAACAAGTCAACACCGAGTACTATGATACCAAAACCCTCAGAGACGAACTCACCGATCAATACAATCTGTTGGCTGAATATACCTTAACCCTTTCCAAAGCTGTCGATACGGAGGCATTCAACAAACCTTTGGACGTGTTCAACACCGTACGTAAATACTACGCCGATTTGCTAGCCAAAAGAAAAGGCACTAAAAAAGGTGAGGAAGAAGAACCTATTCCACCGATGGAATAGCACTTGGATTTGAATTCTTTTTAGTTTTCCATAGTAATGTTCCCTGACTGTCTTCGGATGGTTGGGGATTTTTTTTGGGATGTGGGCTTTGGAAACCCATTAGATATATATTTGTTAAAAATCCCACAATATACCTCTGTCATTTTGTCATATCCCAAACTTCCTCGTATATTTGCCCAACTAAAAACTACTTCACCCATTCTACTATATGTCAGCAGATCAAGTTCAAGACGAAAAAAAACAAGGTCAAGCGTTATTGACCGATATCCGCCCCGAAAATACCAAAAAGGTGTACATCGAGAGTTATGGTTGTCAAATGAATCTCAACGACAGTGAGATTGTGGCTGCCATTCTAGCCGATCAAGGTTTCAATACCACGCACCTCATGGAAGAAGCCGATTTGGTATTGGTCAACACCTGCTCCATTCGGGAAAAAGCAGAGCTAACGGTTCGCAAACGCCTCGAAAAATACAATGCCGTCAAAAGAATCAATCCCAAGATGAAAATCGGGGTACTCGGTTGTATGGCAGAGCGCCTCAAAGAGCAATTTCTCGAAGAAGAAAAAATGGTAGACTTGGTCGTCGGTCCCGATGCTTACCGTGATTTACCCCATTTGATAGAAGAAATTGAAGCCGGAAGAGATGCGGTCAATGTGATTCTTTCCAAAGAAGAAACGTATGCCGATATTGCTCCGGTAAGATTGAATACCAATGGCGTCAGTGCTTTTGTTTCCATCATGCGCGGTTGTGATAATATGTGTACGTTTTGTGTCGTTCCTTTTACCCGCGGTAGAGAACGCAGCCGTGATCCGGAGAGTATCATCAGAGAAATCGGGGAACTTGCCCAACAGAACTTTAAAGAGGTTACTTTGCTAGGGCAAAATGTAGACAGTTACTTGTGGTATGGTGGCGGATTGAAAAAAGATTTTGACAAAGCCACAGCCGAAGCGCAACAAAACGCTTGGGATTTTGCCGACTTATTGGACCGTTGTGCGACCGAATTTCCCAAACTACGCTTCCGATTTTCCACTTCCAATCCACAGGACATGAAAGAAGATGTATTGGAAACCATGGCAAAACATAACAACATTTGCAAATACATACATTTACCGGTTCAAAGTGGTAGCAGTAGCGTCTTGCAACGCATGAATAGACAACACACCCGTGAGGAATACCTAGCACTCATAGATAAAATCAGAAATATCATCCCTGATTGTGCCATTTCTCAAGATATGATAACCGGTTTTTGCGGCGAGACAGAAGCCGAACACGAAGAAACTTTGAGTTTGATGGACTATGTCAAATATGATTTCGGATTCATGTTTGCCTACAGCGAACGTCCCGGAACACCAGCCGAAAAAAGAATGCAAGACGACGTACCGGAAGCCGTCAAAAAACGCAGACTCAATGAGATTATTCAAAAACAACAAGCAAGTAGTTTATACAGAATGCAAGAAATGGTCGGGAAGACGATGGAAGTCTTGATTGAAGGCGATTCCAAGAAATCCAATCTACATTGGATGGGCAGAAACTCCCAAAATGCCGTAGTGGTATTTCCCAAAACAGGAACGGAAACAGTAGGCGATTTTGTCTTGGTACAAGCCTTGGAATGCACATCGGCTACCTTACTTGGGAATAAATGTTAAAAAGTGATCCAATACAATTCTATTGGAAAAATGAGAAACTGTAAATCTGTTGACAACTTCTAATTTCTAATTTCTAACTTCTAATTTCAACAAGTGGATATTCAAGCTTTAAAACAACGTTTCGGGATTATCGGGAATGATCCCAAACTCAACCGAGCACTTGAAAAAGCCGTTCAAGTGGCACCCACCGACATCTCTGTTTTAGTAACAGGAGAAAGCGGTGTGGGGAAAGAGAATATTCCCAAAATCATACATTCTCTCTCCCATCGCAAGCATGCCAAATACATAGCGGTAAACTGTGGAGCCATTCCCGAAGGCACCATTGACAGTGAGTTATTTGGCCATGAGAAAGGATCTTTTACCGGTGCGGTTGGAACCCGTCAAGGGTATTTTGAAGAAGCCGATGGCGGTACGATATTTTTGGATGAAGTAGGAGAATTACCTTTGACGACGCAGGTGAGATTGTTGCGTGTATTGGAAAATGGAGAATTCATCAAAGTAGGTTCATCTAAAATGCAAAAGGCAGATGTACGTATTGTTGCAGCAACCAATCTCAACATGGCAGAAGCCATCAAGAAAGGCAAATTCAGAGAAGATTTATACTATCGATTGAGTACCATTGAAATCAATGTTCCACCTTTACGGGATCGCAAGGGTGATATTCATTTGCTCTTTAGGAAATTTGCCTCCGATTTTGCTCAAAAATACACCATGCCGGCGATTCAATTAACCGATGATGCTGTTCAGTTATTGAATCGATATCATTTTCAAGGCAATATTCGACAATTGCGCAATTTAGCCGAACAACTTTCGGTCATTGAAAAAGAGCGCGTCATCAATGGGGAGAAATTGAAAGAATATTTGCCTCATTTTGAAAGTCAGTTACCCAGTGTCATCAGTGGAAAGAGTTCGGAATTTGATTACCAAGCCGAACGCGAGATGATGTACAATGTCATATTGGAACTCCGTAAGGAAATAGACGAAGTAAAAAAAATAACGGTTGATTTGTTGCATGGCAAACCCATAACAGGGACCTTTTCCAAGACCATTCCCGATATGTATCACAGCAAAACTGAAGTTGAAGAAAAATACATCGACCTTGCCAATAAACCCAATTTTGACGATGAGGATGTAGACTTTTTTGAGGATGTAGATGACAATCCTATCTCAAATTTCACCATACAAGAACAAGAAATTCAAATGATCAAAAACTCCTTGAACAAACACAAAGGCAAGCGCAAATTGGCAGCTAAAGAATTGGGCATTTCAGAGCGAACTTTGTATCGGAAAATCAAGGAATATGATTTATAATGTGCTAATTTGCTAATGTGCCAATGTGTTAATGTGCTAATATTTTTTTAGATATACGAATCATGAAAATCAGACTTTTAATTTTATTTATAGGTATCTCCTTTACATTTCAAAGTTGTGGGATCTATTCCTTTTCGGGAACGAATATCGATGCCAAGACCGTACAGGTGGACTATTTTCCCAACAATGCTGCTTTGGTTGAACCCACTTTGAGTTCCCAATTTACAACAGCCTTACAAGACAAATTTTTACGTCAGACCAATTTGAATTTGGTGACTTCGGGAGGCGAATTAC
>JADZFW010000152.1 GCA_020854235.1 Flavobacteriaceae bacterium | reverse complement strand
GGTAATAGCACTTGCTTCACGCATATCATCAGTACCAGGCTTAAATGCCAATCCCCAAACAGCAATGGTTTTACCTTTCAAATCTCCATTGAAATATCGAGATATTTTGGCACCTAAAACTTCCTTCTGACTTTTATTAACCGCTTCTACGGCTTCCAACAAACGAGGAGTATAGTGATAATCCTGAGCTGTTTTAATTAAAGCTTGGACATCTTTAGGGAAACAACTGCCACCATATCCTGCTCCGGGATAAATAAAACTATAACCTATACGCGTATCACTTCCTATACCGTGACGAACCATATTGACATTGGCTCCTACTCTTTCACAAATATTAGCCATTTCATTCATAAAACTAATTTTGGTTGCCAACATCGCATTGGAAGCATATTTGGTCATTTCCGATGAAGCCGTATCCATCATGATCAATCGATCATTTTTGGTCATAAATGGTTTGTACAATTTATGCATTACTTCAAAAGCATCATGGCTTTGCGCTCCGACAACAACCCTATCAGGTTGCATGAAATCGGCTACGGCAACACCTTCTTTAAGAAATTCGGGATTGCTGATGATTTCAAATTTGAAATTTACTTGGCGTTGATCCAATGCCTTTTGGATTTCATTCTGAACCAATTGAGCAGTTCCAACGGGAACCGTTGACTTATTGACAACCCACAAATCCTTTTGCATGGTTGACCCAATTTCACGAGCAACAGATTTGACATGTTGTAAATCGGCACTTCCATCTTCTCCCATAGGAGTTCCTACAGCTATAAACACCACTTCCGATTGATTAATAGCATCGGCAACTTGAGTAGTAAAAAATAAGGTTTTATGTTCGATATTATCCTGAACCATCTTTTGTAAACCTTTTTCATAGATAGGAATAATCCCTTTTTTAAGGTTTTCAATTTTTCTTTCATCAATATCTACACAAATGACGTGATTTCCCATTTCTGCAAAACAAGTTCCGGTAACCAAACCTACATAACCTGTTCCTATAATTGTGACTTTCATAAAAGTTATTATTAATATATACCTTAAGCGCTTAAGGCTTTTTGTTGTTTTTTGTAAATGACGGCTGAAATTAAAATACTTACTTCATATAGTAACAATACCGGAATGGTTACTATAATTTGACTGATTACATCAGGAGGCGTAATAATTGCTGCTAATATCAAGACGATAATAATGGCGTGTTTGCGATATGTCCTCAAAAATTTGGGTGTAACTATGCCTATTTTTGATAAAAAATAAATAATTATAGGCAATTCAAACATGATACCCGATGCTAAAACTGAAGATTTCATTATAGAAAAATAAGAACTCAACGGTATTAAATTTTTAACCGTATCGGAAACCGTATAATTACTCAAAAACTGAATTGACATGGGAGAAATAACATAATATCCAAACAGAACCCCAATAAAAAATAATAAGGATGATATGATTATAAATGCCGAGGCATAGCGTTTTTCTTTCTTATATAAACCCGGACTGATAAACTTCCACACTTCCCATAAAATATAAGGGAAAACCAAAATCATACCGGCGATAAATGAAATCCAAATATGGGTAGAAAATTGGCCTTGCATGCTGTTACTTATCAATTCAAAAGGCAATTCGGTGATACACAAACCGGGTGAGTCAATCCTTTCGCCCAATTTACACAAATACTGATAGGTCACAAAATCTACTTTGCTAGGTCCAAATAAAATGCCATCAAACAACAATTCTTTAAAGGAAAATGCCAAAACAGCACCTATTAAAATGGCAATAGTACTGCGGATTAACATCCATCTCAACACTTCCAAGTGGTCCAAAAAAGACATTTCCTTACCTCTATGCTCTTCCTCCGGATTTCCAATTAAATTTTGATCACTCATTCTTTTATGTCTCTTTTAAACCCAATTGGGTCAATTTAAACTTCATTTTTAAAGAATTCCTTCTTTCAATAAATCATGTAAATGTATAACCCCAACATATTCTTGAGCATTGGCAACTAACAATTGAGTAATGTTATGATTTTCCATTTTTTGCAATGCATCTACTGCCATGGCATCACCTTCAATTGTTCTAGGATTTATGCTCATGATGTCTCTGGCTTTTAAAGTGTCAAAATTAATGTTTTTTTCGAGCATACGCCTCAAATCTCCATCAGTTATTATACCTATGAGTATATTATTTTCTACAACAGCTGTTGTTCCTAGTCTTTTACTAGAGATTTCCATGATAACTTCCTTAATTCCAGCATCGGGATGTACCTGAGGTTTTTGATTTTTAATCAAAACGTCACTAACTCTCAAATATAATTTTTTACCTAATGCACCCCCTGGATGATATTTAGCAAAATCCTTGCTGGAAAAACCTCTAAGTTCAAGCAGTGCAACAGCTAAAGCATCTCCCATAACCAATTGAGCAGTGGTACTGGTGGTAGGTGCCAAATTATTGGGACAGGCTTCCTTTTCTACATAAGCATTTAAAACAAAGTTGGATTCCAAAGCTAAATAGGATTCTGTATTACCGGTAATTGCAATTATGATATTTCCAAAGCTCTTAATCAAAGGCAAAAGTACTTGTATTTCGGGCGTATTACCACTTTTGGAAATACACACAACTGTATCATCCTTTTGAATGATTCCCAAATCTCCATGTATAGCATCTGCAGCATGCATAAATATTGCCGGTGTACCAGTAGAATTAAAGGTTGCTACAATTTTGGCTGCAATGTTGGCACTTTTACCAATGCCGGTTACTACTACCCTACCATGTGACTTATATATAGCATGCACTGCATTTGCAAAGTCGTCATTCAGAAAAGACAACATCCCTTTTATGGCCTCACTCTCCATAAGAATTGTTGATTGAGCACTATCTATTAAATCTTGATTGGAGCGGATTTCTTTCATTTGGATAGGATTCAAATAGGTTTGAAAATTGACTAATTTGGACACAAAATAATTTGTATTGTTTATCTAAAATATTTTAGTAAATTCGTGTCTGATAAATGACCACAATTAGTCGAATAGAATAATTGCAAAAATATCTAAAAATTTTCAAATTATTATCAAATGCAAGTTTCCGAAATGGATTTACACCAAGCTCTGAAAAAGTACTTTGGGTTCGATGGTTTTATAGGACTACAAGAAGTAGTCATCAAAAGTATTTTGGATGGCAATAATACCTTTTGTATTATGCCTACCGGAGGAGGAAAATCATTGTGTTATCAACTCCCTGCTTTATTGAAAGAAGGTACTGCAATAGTAGTGTCGCCCTTGATAGCTCTTATGAAAAACCAAGTAGATGCCATCAGAGGCGTATCGGAAAATCCGGGAATTGCCCATGTTTTAAATTCCTCTTTAACCAAAGGCGAGATCAGGCAAGTGATGAGTGACATCGAAAATGGCATTACAAAATTGCTATATGTTGCTCCCGAATCTTTAACAAAGGATGAATACACGGAGTTTCTCAAAAATCAAAACATTTCATTTGTTGCCGTGGATGAAGCTCATTGTATTTCGGAATGGGGTCATGATTTTCGCCCAGAATACCGCAATTTACGCAATATTATCAATGAAATTGACGACGTACCTATTATTGGTTTGACGGCCACAGCCACCGAAAAAGTAGAAGAAGACATTTTGAAAACCCTTCGTATGACAGATGCTAAAACTTTTAAAGCATCCTTCAATCGTCCCAATTTATTTTACGACGTTCGTCCTAAAACCAAAGAAGTAGAAAAAGACATCATCAGATTTGTTCGTAAATATGCCGGTAAATCGGGAATTATTTATTGTTTGAGTCGTAAAAAAGTTGAAGAAATTGCAGAGGTTTTACAAGTAAATGGCATCAAAGCCGTGCCTTATCATGCCGGATTGGATGCAAAAACCAGGTCCAAACATCAGGATATGTTTTTGATGGAAGAAATCGATGTAGTAGTGGCTACCATTGCATTTGGAATGGGAATTGACAAACCCGATGTTCGTTTTGTCATACACCATGATATGCCAAAGAGTTTGGAGAGTTATTACCAAGAAACCGGTCGTGCCGGACGTGATGGTGGTGAAGGTTATTGTTTGGCTTATTATTCTTATGACGATATTGAAAAATTGGAGAAATTCTTATCAGGCAAACCCGTAGCAGAACAAGAAATTGGGAATGCCTTGTTGCAAGAAGTTATCGGATATGCTGAAACCTCAATGAGTCGTAGAAAGTACTTATTGCATTATTTTGGTGAAGAATTTGACGATGAAACCGGATTGGGTGCCGATATGGATGACAATATGCGCAATCCGAAGCCAAAAAAGGAAGCCATGGACGAAGTTAAATTGCTTCTGGAAGTAGTCAAAGGTACCAATGAACAATATAAATCCATCAATGTGGTCAATACCGTTGCCGGTAAATCTAATGCCATGTTGAAATCGCATAAAACCGACAAACATCCTTTGTTTGGTAAAGGTAAAGACAAAAAACCGGAGTTTTGGATGGCTTTAGTCAGACAAGTACTAGTTAAAGGCTATTTGAGAAAAGAGATTGAACAATATGGCGTATTAAAACTGACTTCACGCGGTCTCGAATATATTGAGCATCCTGTTTCATTTATGATGACAGAAGATCATAGTTATGAAATGAATGATGACGATTCCATCATGAGTAGTGGTGGTGTAGGTGGAGGTGCTGCTGATGAAAATTTGATGAAAATGCTCAAAGACCTTCAAAAGAAAGTTGCCAAAAAACACGGTGTACCACCTTATGCAGTGTTTCAGGAAACCTCTTTAGAAGATATGGCATTAAAATATCCTATTAATTTGGATGAATTGTCCAATGTATTTGGCGTTGGAGAAGGAAAAGCCAAGAAATTTGGTGCTGAATTTGTCGATTTAATCGCCCGTTATGTAGAAGAAAATGAAATCATTAGACCCGATGATTTGATTGTTAAAAGTACCGGTACCAATTCGGTTTTAAAACTCTTTATCATTCAGAATACTGATCGTAAGATACCATTGGAAGACATTGCCCGCTCAAAAGGTATTGAATTGGAAGAATTGATAGAAGAAATGCAACGTATTGTATATTCAGGAACCAAACTCAAAATGGATTATATTGTTGATGAGATTTTGGATGAAGATCAACAACAAGAGATTTTTGAGTATTTTATGGAATCTGATAACGACAAAATTGAAACCGCCATGAAGGAATTCAAAGGAGAATATGAGGAAGATGAGTTGCGGTTGATGCGGATTAAGTTTATTAGTGATGTGGCCAATTAGCACTTCGACAAGCTCAGTGACCTAAATTAGAAATTAGAAATTAGAAGGTAGAAAGTAGAAATGAATTCAAAGATACATTGAAAAAAACCATACTTATTGTCGGTGTTCTTTTTGTGTCAACCTTATTGGGTGGATGGTATTTGTATTCGCATTATATCAAACATACACTAATCCGTGTTGAACAGAATATTCAGCAACAATATGATTCTATGAAAAGCGTAACCAAAGTCCCAGAAGGCGTTTTGGATCAGAATTGCATCTACGACTTAGATACTCAAACCGATGACTTTTTAAAAGGTATCCCCGAATTTTCAAATTATACGTGGAATAATGATTTGAAACAAGCTACCATTATTCTCAATGAAAATGAAACCATGATAGTAGAAAGAGGTGGCTGCAATAACTTTAGTTTTTACAGTACCATTCAGCTTGCAAAATCAGATTTAACTGTTCAAAATCAAAAAGAAATATTTACTAAAGCATTGTGGATGGCAGAGAAACTGTTTGAAGTCCAAGATTATAATTTCTTTTTAACGGCATTGGATACAGGTGATTATTCAATTCAGAAATACAAACATCAATTTTTAATTGTATTTGAAACGGAAGCATATTGTAATGCTGAATTATTTTTTAATGTAGATCCTGAAACCCAACAGGTGCAAATTAAAATTGGGTATTATCTGTGTTGAGAACCGATAGATAGTCCCCATGGGACATTATTGATGGTTGTTTTTGCCTCTTACCGATGGATAGTCCCTATGGGACATTATTGATGGTTGTTTTTGCCTCTTACCGATTGATAGTCCCCATGGGACATTATTGATGGTTGTTTTTACCTCTTACCGATGGGTAGTCCCTATGGGACATTATTGATGGTTTTTTTTGCCTCTTACCGATAGATAGTCCCCATGGGACATTATAGATGGTTGTTTTTGCCTCTTACCGATGGGTAGTCCCTATGGGACATTATTAATGGATGTTTTTGCCTCTTACCGATAGATAGTCCCTATGGGACATTATTGATGATTGTTTTTGACTCTTACCGATTGATAGTCCCTATGGGACATTATTTCAAACATGTTAAAATGTGACCCAAAGCTAGTTATTTACAGGACTTTTTTTTATAAAAATTAAAACAATTTATTGAAAAAGATTTCATTTTCCAAATGTATTAGGCTTCAATATATTCACCTATCCACCTAAGTCAAATATATAATTCTATAAACGATAAATCAAAAATAAGTCTAAAATTACAAAGTTCAAAAATCTCTGAAAGAAAGAAACCCCCAATAAACAAGTGTTCATCAGAGGTTTCATACCCAAAAAAATGGGATCAATACTGTTATTTTTCAGGTACAGAGTTGATTGAATAATTTCATTATTCACGTGACAAAAGTAATAAAGAATCTGAATTTTAAACTATATTTTATTATTTTTTTTTATTGAAAAATTGACAAAACATTTATGATGATTTAATATCTGCATTCATTTTATTTTTCAAATATATTCACCAATATTTGCAAAATATATCTTATTTTTATAAGTTTTAATTATTGAAATATGCAGAAACAAACGAGATTGGTTATTCAGAATGTTAAACCCCAACTGGATAATGGTGTTTATTTTATAAAAAGAATTGTAGGTCAAGAAGTTAATGTTTCAGCTGATGTACTCGCTGATGGTCACGATGCATTGGGTTGTTCCTTGAATTTTAAACATGAAACGGATAAAAAATGGAGTGAAGTTCGTATGAATTCGCATACATACGACGAATTTTTTGCCTCTTTTAAAGTTGAAAAACAAGGATTTTATAATTATCAGATTGAAGCTTGGATTGATTATGCTTTAAATTGGCAACATGGCACTACTCGAAAGATCCAAGATCATCAAATTGTTAAGAGCGAATTACTGGAAGGCGCATTGTTTTGCAAAGCACTTTTATCAAAGAGTTCCAAAACAGAAAAGAAATTTTTGGAAATTGCCATTGAAGCATTTGAAGATGAAAAAAAATACAGTTTTGCTTTAGATATAGCTCAATCTTCAGAATTGCATCAAATATTCTTAAAATATCCTACCAAAACACTCTCCAATAAATCACCAGAATTACAAGTTTACGTAGACAGAAAAAAAGCTTTATTCAGTACTTGGTATGAATTTTTTCCGCGCTCGGCTTCATCTGTGGAAGGGAAGCACGGGACATTTAAAGATTGTGAAAAATTATTACCTCGTATAGCTGAAATGGGTTTTGACACCTTGTACTTTCCTCCTATCCATCCTATAGGGGAAATCAATAGAAAAGGGAAAAATAATGCCACTATTGCTCAAACAGATGATGTAGGTTCGCCTTGGGGAATAGGATCTAAACATGGAGGGCACAAATCCATACATCCCGAATTGGGAACACTGAAGGATTTAAAAGTTTTGGTTCAAAAAGCTCAAGCACTCGGTATTGAAGTTGCTTTAGATTTTGCACTCCAAGCTGCTCCAGATCATCCTTATGTCAAAGAACATCCTCAATGGTTTAAATGGCGTCCGGATGGAACAGTTCAATATGCTGAAAACCCACCCAAAAAGTATCAAGATATTCAACCCATCTATTTTGAAAGTGAAGATTGGAAAAATCTTTGGCAAGAGTTGTTGGATGTGGCTTTATACTGGGTTGAAGAAGCCGGAATTAAGATTTTCAGAGTAGACAATCCACATACCAAACCCTTTTATTTTTGGGGATGGCTTATCGGTGAAATCAAGAAAAAACATCCTGATGTACTCTTTTTGGCAGAAGCATTCACTCGACCTAAAATCATGCATGAATTGGCCAAACAAGGTTTTACACAATCTTATACTTATTTTACTTGGCGCAATTCCAAACATGAATTGACTGCATATGTGGAAGAAATGACTAAAACAGGTCAAAATGAATTTTTTAGACCTAACTTTTGGCCTAATACACCCGATATTTTACCCTTTCATCTTCAATCCCAAAATGAAGCCATTTATTTAATCAAGTATTTTTTGGCTGCAACTTTGAGTTCAAATACTGGTATATATGGACCTGTTTATGAATACATGGTTCATGAAGGATTACCGGGTAAAGAGGAATATTTTAATTCTGAAAAATACGAAATTAGGCTTTGGGATTGGCAAATACGCAATAAAATAACAACCTTGATAACCAAAATTAATTTGATTAGAAGGGAACAAACATCCTTGCAACAAACTAACAATGTTGTTTTTTGTGCCACTGATCAAGAATCTATCATTTCTTATTATAAATTTAGTGATGATAAACACAATCAAACCTTGATGATTTGCAATTTGGATCCTTATTACAGCAAGCAAGCTTTAGTAAGATTACCTGTTGAACACATCGGACATCAACCTGTAAGAGTTCTGGATTTAATAACCGGGAATTCATATTGGTGGGATAAGGAATGGAATTTTATTGAATTAAATCCTGCTTTACCTTTCCATTTATTTAAATTGGAATGGCATTGAATTGAAACGTATATTTTGAAGCATTGAAGGGATTTACAATGAATCTCAAAGTGAAGATACCATATTAAAAAGTAAGTATTATGGACCATGATTTTAATATTGAAGATTTAACCACATTTGAATTTCCAAATGTGAAATGGGAAAGTGCATTTGAAAACCAAGATTTTACAAGAATATTCTCTTCTGAAATTTTGGAAAAATACATCATTCATAAACGTTGGTATGGTGGTAAAGCCAGCACATTGAAATACATCGAAATTGTAGATTACTTCAAATTAAAATCTACTAAAAACACTTTTTTTGGGGTATTACTTGAAGTCAATTTTAAAGAAGCTTTTTACCAGCATTATTTTATGCCATTGGCATTTATGAGTAAGGAAGATCTTGACACTAAGAAGATCATTGCTTCCGTAAAAATGGAAGATACGCAAGGATATTTGGTAGATGCCTTGCATCAGGAAGATTTTAGGCGTTTACTTTTCGAAAATATTGTTGCTTCCAGATCCATTAAAGGCAGTAAGCTTGTTTTCCACAAAGGAAGCATATTGGAAAATGAAAAGTATGAAGAATCACACTTTATGGGATTGGAACAGAGCAATACTTCCCTAATTTTCAATCACACACATGTTTTAAAAATATTCAGACGCATTTATGTAAGTGTAAATCCCGATTATGAAATCAGTAGATTTCTCACCGAACGCATGCATTTCCCCAATGCTCCGGCCTATTCCGGCAGTATCAATATGGTGGGAAATGAAGGCATGATTACTTTGGGCTTGATGCAGGAATTGGTTCCCAATCAAGGTGATGCGTGGAATTATATGTTGGATAAAATTCACGTAGTTTTTGAAAACCTAAGTAAAAAAAACATCAATACCGAACGCCTGTCTGATATATCCATGTTCAAGCGGTTGAAAATAACTGACATTCCACCTGAAATAATCGATTGGGTAGGGCTCAGTTTGTTTATCAGTGTAAAAAAACTTGCACTTCGTACTGCAGAAATGCATGTAGCACTAGGTAGTGACACACATGAAACTGCATTTACGCCAAGTTCTTATAATGGAGATTATTCAGTATGGTTGAAAAACCGTCTTTTATATCAATTTCAAAATCGGTTGAATATCATCGAAAATAAAATGGGTGAATTGGATGGATTGGCTTTGGAATTGGCTCATAAATTTTTGGATTACAAAAAAATGGTCCGAACCAAATTTGTAGATTTCGATTGGACCAAAATGAAATCAGAGCGCATCAGGATTCACGGTGACTACCATTTAGGTCAAGTTTTGGTAAACGGAGATGACTTTTACATCCTCGATTTTGAAGGAGAACCTGAAAGTACCATTCGAGATAGAAAAGTCAAGCAACCACCTTTAAAAGATGTGGCAGGATTGTTTAGATCATTTCATTATGCCATTTATGCCACGATTTTCAATCATCCCAATGAATTCCCATTTGAACAAGAAAAATTATTCAGTGTGGGAGAAATATTGTACCGCTATCTAGTAGGTGTCTTTTTGGAAACTTATGTAGAAAAAGTTCAATCCGAAAATTTGAATATTGGATACAACCACGAAATTGAATTTCTTTTGAAATATTGCCTATTGGAAAAAGCCGTATATGAATTGGGTTACGAACTCAATTCCCGACCTAGTTGGGCGGTTATTCCGTTGCGGGGAATTCAGAGTATTATGCAGTATTGAGAAATTAGAAATTAGAAATTAGAAATTAGAAATTAGAAGTTAGAAGTTAGAATTTTCCAGGTAAGTTTGGGGAATAAATTAATCAAACAAATACATTACAAAAAGTGAATTACGTACAAGCCTATTCCTTATTTTCGGAGTTTGACATTGATTTGTTCAAATCCGGTAAACATTACAAATTATATGAAAAAATGGGCGCTCACCCCATTGAAGTCAAAGGCGTAAAAGGGGTTTATTTTGCCGTTTGGGCGCCATCTGCCAAATCTGTTTCGGTAGTAGGAGATTTCAACTTCTGGATACAAGGAGAACATTTGCTACATGTGAGATGGGATAGTTCGGGTATTTGGGAAGGTTTTATTCCACATGTGGAAGTAGGTACAACATACAAATACAAAATACAATCTTATAACGGTGATATTATCACAGAAAAAGCAGATCCATTTGCCCGTTTTTGTGAAAATCCACCTCACACTGGTTCCATCATATGGGACACAGCATACGAATGGAATGACACTTCATGGATGGATTATCGCAAGGATAAAAATGCTTTGGATAAACCTTTTTCCGTATATGAAGTTCATTTGGGTTCCTGGCGAAGAAATATGCTAGAAAACAGATCTTTGACCTATATAGAAATGGCTGTGGAACTAGTGGATTATATCAAGGAAACCGGTTTTACCCATGTGGAATTTATGCCTATTATGGAATATCCATATGACCCATCTTGGGGATATCAATTAGTTGGATATTTTGCTCCAACTTCTCGATTTGGTTCGCCTCAGGATTTCAAATATTTGGTAGATGCTTTACATCAAGCCGGAATAGGCGTCATTTTGGATTGGGTTCCATCCCATTTTCCAGAAGATGCTCACGGTTTAGGGAACTTTGATGGCACACATCTTTATGAACATCCCGATTTTAAAAGAGGTTATCATCCCGATTGGAAGAGTTTGATTTTCAATTACGGTCGCAATGAAGTCAAATCATTTTTAATCAGTAATGCGTTATTTTGGTTGGACCAATACCATGCCGACGGATTGCGAGTTGATGCTGTAGCGTCAATGTTATTTTTGGATTATTCTAGAAAAGATGGTGAATGGGAACCTAATATATATGGAGGAAGAGAAAATTTGGAAGCTATTGCTTTTTTGAGAGAATTTAACGAAGCTGTTTACGCGCATTTCCCTTATGTTCAAACCATAGCCGAAGAAAGCACTTCTTTTCCCATGGTATCTCGTCCTACATTTCAAGGAGGATTGGGTTTTGGTATGAAATGGATGATGGGTTGGATGCATGATACTTTGGAGTTCTTTTCAAAAGAACCCGTTTATAAAAAATATCATCACAATGAAATCAGTTTTTCGATGACTTATGCATTCACGGAAAACTTTATGTTGCCTTTATCACATGATGAAGTAGTATATGGTAAAAAATCCATTTTAAACAGAATGCCGGGAGATGAATGGCAGAAGTTTGCCAATCTGAGATTGTTATATGGCTATATGTTTACACATCCGGGAACCAAATTATTATTTATGGGAGATGAAATCGGGCAAGGAAATGAATGGGCTTTTCAAGGAAGTATTGAATGGCATTTGTTGGATTATGACTTGCACAAAGGCATTAAAAATGAGATATCCGCTTTAAATGCTTTGTATAAAAATTATCCGGCTTTGTATGAAAAACAATTTTCAGCAGAAGGTTTTGAATGGATCAACCATCAAGATTCGGAAAACTCTGTTTTATCTTATATTCGAAAAGGAAATCAAGAAACAGATTTATTGGTAGTTGTTTTGAACTTGACACCTATCGTCAGGGAGCATTACCGAATAGGTATCCCTAAAAAAGGTAAACTCACTGAGATTTTCAATTCGGATGATCGTACATTTGGAGGAAGTGGGGTAAGTAATACCAAATCCATCAAGATTGAAAAAACAGCTTGGAATTGGAAGGACTACTCGGCTGAGATAACTTTGCCGCCTTTGGGTGCAGTTGTTTTTAAGGTTGAATAATTAACTTATTTTAAATAGGACAATACAAATATGATGTAAAATACATCGGATTATAATGTATTGTTATTTTCGAAACAACATTTTCAATTGAGAATTATTTTTAATTTTGTAGCATAATTGTAATGACTATCCCATGACCTTTTATAAATCAACATAAAGGATATCCATGGAATTCCAAATACCCAAATTTCAAATTTTAATTTAATATTTATTTTAATGAAGAGAATTGTAACTTTCTTATTTTTACTATTTAGTGTTGCTTTATTTGCACAAGATTTACAACAACCCGTACCCAAAGACCCAAGTGTAAAAATTGGCACATTACCCAATGGGCTGACTTATTACATCAAAAACAATGCTTATCCAAAAAACAGTGTTGAGTTGCGATTGGCTATCAATGCCGGTTCGATTCTTGAAACCGATTCCCAACAAGGACTTGCCCATTTCATGGAACACATGAATTTCAACGGCACTAAAAAATTTCCTAAGAATGAATTGGTCAGTTTTTTACAGAGTTTAGGGATTGAATTTGGAGCCGATCTAAATGCTTACACATCTTTTGATGAAACCGTTTACATGTTACCTGTCCCAACCGATAAGGAAGGTAATTTTGAAAAAGGAATGGATGTAATTGAAGATTGGGCTTTTAATGCCACCTTGGATGGAGATGAAATTGACAATGAACGTGGTGTCATATTGGAAGAAAAATTGGCTCGTACCAGCGCCGATTCCAGAATGTGGAATCGTTGGTTACCCAAAGTATTTGCAGGTTCCAAATACGCCAATAGATTACCCATAGGAACCGATGAAAATTTAAAAACATTTGCACATGATGAAATTAGGAAGTTTCACAATGATTGGTACAGACCCAATTTAATGGCTGTAATTATTGTAGGTGATATTGATGTTGCTGTAGCTGAAAAAGCAATCATAGACAGATTTAGTAAATATCAAAATCCCGAAAATGCTCCAAAAAGAGAAACTTTTGATGTATTGCCTCATCAAAAAGCATTATTTGTGATTGAAAGTGATCCGGAAGCCATGTTTACCAATGTTGACATCACTTATATCGACAAAGAAAAATCGCATATTGACGTCAGTATCAATGACTACAGAAATATGTTGATTGACAATCTTTTTTCACAAATCATCAACAATCGTTTTGATGAAATTGCCAATGGAACAAATCCACCTTTTAATTATGCCTATTCCTATCATGGAGGAACATTTTCCAGAGAAAGAGAAGCATTCCAATCGGGAACCATGACATCTCCCGAACAATTGAAAGAAGCAATCAAAGTATTACTCACCGAAAACGAACGTGTTCAGCAACACGGATTTGTACAATCTGAATTGGATAGAGCCAAAGCAGATTTGCTTTCCAATATGGAAAAGACCTACAACAATAGAGATAAAAGAGAATCATCTCGCATGGTTGATGAGTACATTGGACACTTTTTAAATCAGGAATTGATACCATCATTGGAATGGGAATATGAACAATATCAAAAATTAATTCCCGAAATCAATTTAGATGAAGTAGGTGGATTAATTTCCAAATACATCCATGAAGATCCAGCCATTGTCATTACTTCACAATCTGCAAGTATTACTGAAGCCGAATTGGAACAAATCGTTAAAGAGGTAAATGCTTCTCAATTGGAACCTTACAAAGATTCAGCTGCGGGCTTGACTTTGATGAAAGAAACTCCAAAAAAAGGCAAGATTTCAAAAAAATCGAAAGCAGATGCCAATGGTGTTGTCACTTATCAATTGGCCAATGGAGCCAAAGTAGTTTATATGAAAACTACACATAAAAATGATGAGATTCTTTTCAAAGGTTATAGTTATGGTGGCTTGTCTTTGATCAGTGATGATTTATACAAATCGACGAAATGGGCCCTAAACGGATTGAGTGATGCAGGTGTTAATGGTTTATCCTTAAATGATTTGACAAAAGTTATGTCTGGTAAATCTGTAAATGTTAATCCAAGTATCAGTCAATATGAGGAATCATTAGGCGGAAGTTCATCCAATAAAGATTTTGAAACGCTTTTCCAATTGATACATTCCTATTTCACCGGATTGAACAAAGATGAAGCAGCTTATCAATCTTATGTTCAAAAAACTCGCGGCATGTATGATAATATTTACAACAATCCTGAAGTATATTATTACAATGAATGGAACAATTTCTTGAGTCAAAACGATCCAAGAAAAGGGAATATATTGCCTAAAGCAGAGGATTGGGATGTAACCAGTTATGATAAAGCTTATGATTTATACAAACAAAGATTTGCCAATCCCGGAGATTTCACCTTTATATTTGTTGGAAGTATAGATGAAAGTAAAATAACTGATTATGTTGAAACCTATATAGCTTCTTTAGCTGGAAACAAAAAGCTTAAGGAAAACTATAAACCTAGAATTATTGAAACTGTCAAAGGTGGAACAACTCAAGTTTATAAAAAAGGCAGCGAGGACAAAGTAATGGTTTCTATTCAATATCAAACGCCAACTGTATTTGATAAAAAGGAAAACCTTCAATTTAAAATGTTGAACAGTATCTTGGAAATCAAATTAACTGAAAATTTACGTGAAGGTGAAGGCGGTGTTTATTCTTTGAGAGCCAATGCAGGAATCAATAGAGTTCCATCTGTCAATGCAACCTTGAGTATAGGCATTCCAACCAGTATCGATAAATATCAAAAAATGATTGAAATGTCGGCTATTGAGGTTCAAAAAATCATCGACAATGGTCCATCTGAAACTGATTTGAATAAAACAAAAGAAACTTATTTGAATGACTATAAAGAAAACATTCAAACCAACAGATTTTGGTTGAGTTCATTGTATGAATCCAATTTCTTTAAGGAAGATTTCAATTCTATTAAAAATTACGAAGCTGAAGTAGGAAAAGTTACCACAACCGACATTCAAAATGTGGCCAAAAAATACCTTTCAGTAAAACCCAATATCGGAATTTTATTACCTGAGAAAGAAATTAAAAAGGACGTAATTGAACAAGTTGCTGTATCTTCTAATGTAAGTGCAAATGACATCATTGGGAAATATCTTGTAGCCCTTTCCGGTAAACCAGATGTGGAAACTGCTACAAAAGAACTGAATGGTGTGAAGATGATTAAATCATCGGGTACCATGAAAATACAAGGTATGGAAATGAAATTTAACAACATGGAAGAAGTCAATAAGTTAACTTCTGAAATGAATATGATGGGACAAAAAATGGTACAAGTTTTTTCACCTGAAGGTTCTTATGTAGAATCAAATGGTCAAAAACAAGATTTACCTGCTGAAATGGCAGCTAAATATACCGATAGAAAAACTTTATTTGACCAAGCAATGTACCAACAAAAAACTTTGACATTGAAAGAATCCATAAAAGTAAACGGAGTCATTCAGTATGTCATCGAGGTAAAAGATGCTAATGGAACTCAATTGGAATATTATACTGAGGATACCGGCATGTTGGTTAAAATTATTGACGAGGAAGGCACCACAGAGTTAAGTTCTTACAAAGAATTTAATGGAATATTATGTCCAATGGTCATTACTCAAACTCAAGAAGGACAAAAATTTGATGTTAATGTTGAAACCTACGAAATAGTTAAGTAAACTAGTTTTGAAATACATCTAAACTGCCAACTGAATTCAGTTGGCAGTTTATTTTTACAAAAACATTAAATTACATATAACCCAGCGATAGATTCATAAGATTCAAAATTCTGAAATATCATTAGGTTAATAAAACACTTCATGTTTTTTTGATATGAAGAAAATTAAATATATCTTTGCCGGCTCTAAAACAAATAATAATCAACTCTTGTAACTAAAATTACACGAGCCTATTACAAACAAATTAATTAACAATTATGAATCATTACGAAACTGTTTTCATTTTAAATCCCGTTTTATCTGAAGATCAGATAAAGGAAACAGTAAAAAAGTTTGAAGACTATTTACTATCCAAAGGGGCAGAAATGATTTGGAAAGAAGATTGGGGCTTGAAGAAATTCGCCTATCCAATCCAAAAAAAGAAAAGTGGTTTTTACCACTTATTTGAATTTAAAGCACCTGGTGAGGTGGTAGGACCTTTTGAACTAGAATTCAGAAGAGATGACAGCATTTTACGTTACTTAACCGTACGTTTTGACAAACATGCAGCTGCTTGGGCTGCAGTAAGAAGAGATCGAATCAAAGCTAAACAAAAAAATTAAGCAGATATGTCATCTATAGAACAACAATCAAAAGTAGGGAGCAAACAAGACGTACGTTATTTGACTCCATTGGACATTGAAACCAAAGAAGTAAAAAAATACTGTCGTTTCAAAAAGAAAGGAATTAAATTCATCGATTATAAAGATGCAGATTTCTTATTTTATTTAGTGAACGAACAAGGAAAAATTTTACCTCGTCGTTTGACCGGAACTTCGTTGAAATATCAAAGAAAAGTGGCTCAAGCCATAAAAAGAGCACGTCATTTGGCATTGATGCCATTTGTGGGTGATATGTTAAAATAATAAACTGAATTGAGTCATGGAAGTAATATTAAAGAAAGACGTTGAAAATTTAGGATTCAAGGACGATGTGGTAGCTGTGAAAAACGGTTACGGTCGTAACTTTTTAATCCCTCAAGGAATGGCGGTAATGGCAACACCTTCTGCAAAGAAAGTATTGGCTGAAAATTTACGCCAAAGAGCCCACCGTGAAGCCAAAGTATTGGAAGATGCCAAAAAAATAGCTACTGCATTGGAAGCAATGACCATTAAAATCATTGCCAAAACTGCTGATGGTAGCAAATTATTCGGTTCTGTTTCATCATCTGATTTAGCTGAAGCATTTGCTAAACAAGGTCAAGAATTGGAAAGTAAATTCATCAAATTGGATGGAAATACTGTTAAAAGAATTGGAAAATACACTGCTCACGTTCGTTTACATCGTAGTTTGGTAGTAGACGTTCCTTTTGAAGTAGCTGCTGAAAACACAGTGAAAGCAAAAGCTGAAACTGTTGAGGTTGCACCTAAAGCTGAAGTATCTACAGAAGAAAATACTGCAGAGTAACACACCATAATTGTTAGCATATGGCTAATGATTTATTCATATTAAACCCGTCTCATCAGACGGGTTTTTTATTTTACATCAGTTAATCTTTTTCTAATGTAAGTAGCATTACAAAATGCGGACCTACTTTGGGAATCTGAAATCGGGAACCAATTGTTTTAAAATTCATTTTTTCATAAAACCCAACTGCTGTTTCTCTAGCGTTACACCAAACCAACTTACAATCTCTCTCCTTTAATATTCGCAAGGATTCTATGACAAGAGCCTTTCCTACTCCACTTTTCTGTAGTTTGCTTTGAACCGCCATTCCTCTTAATTGATAAACATCCGTTTCTTGCCAAAGTGCATGCTCTTTTTTCATACAAGATAAAATGCCAATACATTTATCATGCATATATGCACCCAAATGAAAAGTAGTTGCAACATCATCACCTACAAATTGAAAATCTTTGGCAATACCTTTTCTCAAAATTTCAATACGCAAAGGGTAAGTATCTGCTGAGCTTATAATTTTTAACTCCATTACAAATTAAATTTTTTTCTAAAGACAAAGAGTAATAACAAGGGAATAGTTAAAATAATCACGTAAAGCGTATGGGTAAATAACAATCCAGGTTCCATAACTATACTTAAAATCAAACCCGTAGCCGCACCTCCCAAATGGGCAGCATGACCAATATTGCCCCATTGATTCTTCATGCCAAATACTGAATAAAGTAGATAACCAATACCTACGATGATAGCAGGAATCGGTATCGGGATAAACATTAGATACAAACTATCAAAAGGATATAACAAAATGGACGAAAACAAAATTCCTGAAACAGCTCCGGAGGCACCTACCGCACTATAGAAAAAATCCCTTTGGTGATAATAATAGGATAATGCACTTCCACCCAATAAACTAAGGAAATACATGATTAAAAAATTCACAATTCCAAATTCGGCAATGACTCCATCGGCAAAAAAGGACAAAGTGAGCATATTGAACAGAAGATGATAAAAATCTACGTGCAAAAATCCGGAAGTCAACATCCGTACCCATTCTTTATTGACAATGGGTCCAATTTGAAATTTATATCGGTCAAAGAAATAAGCATCATCAAATCCTTTTAACGAAACGATGACATTGGCTATAATTATTATTAAAACTATTTTGTCCATTTTACACAATTGTTTGAAGCGTCAAATATAAAAGTTAATTCAAAAATACACCTTTACATATCTGAATTAAATTCCGATATTTGCACACATGCAGAAACTCATTTTCTATATCATTTACCCACCTATTTGGTTGCTTTCCAAATTACCTTTTTGGTTTTTGTATCGCATTTCCGATCTGATATTTTTAATTGTCTATTATTTGGTTGGTTATCGTAAGGAATTGGTTTTGTATAATTTGAAAACTTTTTTTCCTGAAAAGTCCGATAAGGAATTGAAAGCAATCCGACGTAAATTTTACAGTCATTTTGTCGATATTTTCATGGAAATGATTAAAACATTTACCATAACACCTAGAGAATTGGACAAACATTTTATTTTAAAAAACAATGAAGTACTTCTGGAACTAGAAAAAAACAATCGATCGGCTATCATCATTGGTTGTCATTATGCCAATTGGGAATGGACCATCAAAGTAGGGCAAGGCACTGAATTTAAGAGGTATGGTGTTTATGCTCGTATTAGAAACGAAGTTTTCTCAGATACCATACAAGCATCAAGAGAAAGATTTGGATTAAAACTCTTGAAAAAAAACGAAACAACACTTGCCATAGGTAGAAATAAAAGAGATAATCTAAAGAGTATTTATGGTTTTTTAAGCGATCAAAGTCCGAGATTAAATAAGGCTTATTATTGGACAGATTTCTTAGGTAAACGAGTACCTGTTTTAATTGGAGCTGAAGCTATTGTCAAGAAATATGATTTGGCATTGGTTTTTATCAACATTCAAAAAGTAAAACGTGGTTATTACGAAGCAACTTTTGAACTCATTACTGATGAACCACAAAAATTTAAGGATTACGAAATCACTGACAAGTACCTGAAAATGTGCGAAAATCAAATTCGTCAGAAACCAGAACACTATTTTTGGACGCACAACCGATTCAAACACGTAGGTAAGGAACATTTGAGTCCAGCTACAGGAAATTAACATTATTTAATAATTGAGTTATCTATGAATAACTTATTTTTACCAAAATTTTAAAATATGAAGCTCAGAGCTGTTAATATTAAAAAGAAATATGGAGAACGCTATGTAGTAAAAGGCGTTTCTGTGGAAGTAGAAAGAGGTGAAATCGTAGGTTTATTAGGTCCAAATGGAGCAGG
>JADZFW010000151.1 GCA_020854235.1 Flavobacteriaceae bacterium | reverse complement strand
CATAAGGTCCCATGCGTTGTTCATCAACAAAATACTCCAATTCTTTGATATGGGTGATTTCGGTAACCCAATCGGTTTTGATTCCCCAAAATGGACTGACTTTATAACTGATAATCATCCCTTGATACATTTTCTCGGGTAAATCACCTGATGTGATATCAAAGCCCATGTAGGGTGGCGTAATTTTTTTGAGATTGGCAGGCGATGCCATAAAGTCCCAAACGGTTTTCAAATCTGCCTGTATGAATTGTTCTCTTTTGAATTGGTAAAATGCCATTTTTCAATATTTTATATTTTAGATATATGATTTTTGATCTATTTTATTATACGGTATTTGAAATTAAATTGGATTCAAAATATTCTATAAATCAATTTTATTGATACAAAGATAGATTTTTATGTTTAACTATTGTCAAATGTTGTTAAACATTACATAAATTTGTTTGACTTTAAATTTTATTCAAAAAGAAATGTACCTTTACACTATCTAAAACTAACTAACATGAGATTAGCTGACACTTTTCCAAAAATTGAGGTCGCTGGTATACGTGAATTTACCATCGACGAAATAGGTGACGAGCATCTTTACACTTCACTTGAAACTCCGATGCGACCTGATGCACACTTGATTAGTGATGCTGAAAAAAAGGTCAAAATTGCCCAACATTTTAAAGCAATTATGGAAACATTGGGTTTGGATTTGACCGATGATTCCCTAAAAGGTACGCCCGAACGGGTTGCCAAAATGTATGTAGATGAAATATTCTCGGGTTTGAATCCCAAAAACAAACCTCATATGGCTTTGTTTGACAACAAATATAAATATCAGGAAATGTTGGTAGAAAAAAATATTTCCTTTTATTCCAATTGCGAACATCATTTTGTCCCGATTATGGGGAAAGCACACGTGGCCTATATTTCCAATGGGAAAGTAATCGGATTATCCAAGCTCAATCGCATCGTACAATATTTTGCCAAAAGACCACAAGTACAAGAGCGCATGACCGTTCAGATTGCTCAGGAACTCAAAAAAGCTTTGGGAACGGAAGATATTGCAGTCATCATTGAAGCCAAGCACTTGTGTGTTTCTTCACGTGGTGTTCAAGACGACACTTCTACAACGGTTACCAGTCATTACGACGGTGCCTTTAAAAATACTGACAAAATCAACGAATTACACAATTACATCTTTAAAAATTCCACCTCATGTTAAAAACTTTGATACTCATCGGCGGCTTAGTCCTACTTGTTTATGTGATTTATGCGTATACCAAACCTAAGAAACAGATTGAAAATCAGCCTTCAATTTATGATTCAGCGTTTGCCATTAACGATTTAAATGGAAATCCGATTGATCTCAAAAAATTCAAAGGCAAAAAGATACTCTTTGTAAATGTCGCTTCAGAATGTGGTTTTACACCACAATACGCCGATTTACAAAAATTACACGAAACCTATTCAGATCAGGTAACGGTTATTGGATTGCCTTGTAACCAATTTGGCAAACAAGAACCCGGAACTCCTGAGGAAATTCACGAATTTTGTTCGGTAAATTTTGGAGTTACCTTTCTCCTGACAGAAAAAATTGAAGTAAAAGGCGACAACCAACATCCGTTATACCAATGGTTAACTGATGAAAAGAAAAACGGATTAAAGAATTCGAGTGTCAAATGGAACTTTCAAAAATATTTATTGGATGAAAACGGGCGCTTGATAGATGTCTATTACAGCATCACTAAACCCTTGAGCGACAGCATCACCCAACACTTTAATAAAGTTTGATGGACAACATTTTTCTCTCCCCTGTATAAATTCCATCAAACGGCTCCGATGAAAATCGGAGCTTTTTTGTGCATGTACCAAACAATACTTACTTTTACACCTTGTTTCGTCCATATGATATCTTGATATCTCATAAATCTGAAACGTGAAACTGTAGGATGTTGGATGTTGGGTGTTGGGTGATGGGTGATGGGTGATGGGTGATGGATGTTGGGTGATGGGTGTTGGAAACTTCAAACGTGAAACTGTGGGATGATGGATGTTGGGTGAAACCTGAAACTTGAAACTTAAAACTTGAAACTTTAAACTTTAAACCTTAAACCTAAATAATGAAAGAATATAAATTCATTCATCAAAAATTAACGCCTTTTAAACGAGATGCTGACTTTGAAGAATTGCTTAATTCCTATGCCAAAACCGGTTGGAGAATTATCAATGCTTTTGTACATCGTGGCGTCGTGAAAGCCATTTTGGAAAGAGATAAAAAAGAATCTAAAACTAATGAAAATGAAACTGAATAAAATCATCTTATTGCTGAGTTTGGTATCAACCAACCTCATGTGGGCTCAAAAATACAAAGAAACTGAAGTCGCCATTCCGATGGCTATTGACAGTATTTATGGCACCTTATTAAGTCCCGATAGTACAACACAAACCAATTTGGTCATCATCATACCCGGTTCGGGGCCAACTGATCGCAATGGCAATCAAGGCATGCTTGCCAATAATTCGCTCAAATTTCTTGCTGAGGCTTTGAGTGAAAATGGATTGGCAACCTATAGATTTGATCAAAGCGTCATTTCACAATCCAAACATCCCGAATTTAAAGAAGAAAATTACACTTTTAACAGTTTGGTCGATGAGGTGCATAACATCATTACATTCTTTAGAAACACCAAAGAATACAACCATATCATTCTAGCGGGTCATAGTCAGGGTAGTTTGGTAGGTCTATTGGCAGCCCAAGATTACGCTGATGCCTATATTTCATTGAATGGTGCCGGACAAAGTATCGATCGGGTTTTGTATGACCAATTGATGAAACAAGTGCCCCAATTGGAAGAGAGTTTTAGCAAAAATCTGGAGCAGATGAAAACCGGAGAGCCTTTGACTAATGTCAATCCGATGTTGGCCAGTATTTTCAGACCATCGGTCCAACCCTTTTTAAACGAATGGATGCAACACAATCCTCAAGAAGTTCTATCCCAACTCAAAATTCCAAGTTTGGTTATAGGCGGAACCAAAGACATTCAGGTCAACGAAAAAGAGGCATCTATATTGGTTGAAAAAGCCCCATTGGCCAAATTGGTAATCATAGAAAACATGAATCACATCTTTAAAGAAATCAAAGGTGAAGACCTTGAGAATCAGATGTCGTATATGAATAAAGATTTGCCGGTAATGCAACAATTGATTGCTGAAATCATGGGGTTTTTGGAAAAATTCAATTGATTCCTAGGCACCTATTCCGTTAAATCCTTAACAAAACCCTAAAAAAAACAATCGGCATTCCTTTGGATTAAAATTGTGTATTTTTGTCAAAATTTTCAGTTTTGAAGCATTTCTTAATTATCATTTTCATCAGTTTGACTTTGGGAACATTTGCCCAAAACAAACGCATTCAAATCATCCATTCCGACAACACTTTTACCAATGAAGAAAAGTATCCCGGAGCCATTGTGGTATTGGGAAATGTCATGGTAGAGCACGAAGGAGCGATTTTGCAATGCAAACAAGCTTTGATTTATCAAGAATCCAATGTCATCAAAGCCTTTGGTGAGGTTTTGATCAAACAAGGGGATACGCTTACACAATCCAGTAAATACGTAGATTATAATGGTAATACCAAAGTGGCCAAGTCATGGGGTAATGTCATTTTGAAGGATCAAAAAATGACTTTGACCACTGATACTTTGCGATTTGACCGAGGCAAACAACTCTTGTATTACGATGACAAAGCTACCATCACCGATTTTACAAATACCTTAAACAGTCAAATTGGGAGATATTATTTGAAAGAAGACAAATTTGAAGCCTTGTCACATGTGGTCATAACCAATCCGGATAACACGGTAAATTCCGACCACTTGGATTATTATACCAATACCGGCATTTCATATTTATATGGACCTTCGACGATAAAAGATTCAGCCAATACCTTGTATTGTGAAAACGGATTTCACAATTCCAAATCCAAGATTTCGCATTTTACCAAAAAAGCTAAAATCACTTACAAAGATCGCATTATAGAAGGAGATTCACTCTATTACGATGAAAGTAAGAAATTTGCTTCAGCTACAGGTAACATTACCGTTACCGATACCATCAACAATACGCTGGTCAAAGGTCAATATTCAGAATACTTTGAAGCCAAAGATTCGGTTTTTATGGTGGGCAAACCTTATGCGGTGAGTTTGATAGAAAAGGATTCCATGTACATTCATGGTGACACTTTGATGATTACCGGCAAACCCGAAGAACGCATTGTCAGAGCCTATCATCACGTCAAGTTCTTTAAAAATGATTTGCAAGGCAAATGCGATTCGCTTTACTCTAATGAAAAACAAGGTTTGACCAAAATGTACCGTCGACCCATTTTATGGAATGAGGAAAACCAAATCACAGGAGACACCATTCATTTTCTGAGTAATCCGGTAACAGATAAAATTGATTCTCTGAAAGTATACAACAATGCGTTTGTCATCAGTAAAGACAGTTTGGAATATTACAGTCAAATCAAAGGCAAATTTTTGTATGGCAAATTTGTCAAAGATACTCTGGATCATGTTTTAATTTTAGGTAATGGTCAAATGATCAATTACAATCGGGATGAAAACAAAAAACTCGTGGGCATTACCAAAATGGCTTGTAGTGACTTATCTTTCCGATTGAAATCGGGTAAAATGCACGAAGTAAAGTTTATTACCATGCCCGATGGCAAAACATTTCCGGAATCAAAATTTCCAAAAGAAGAAGAAAAGCTGCCCGGATTTAAATGGCGAGATTTGGAACGACCCAAAAAAATGGAAGATATATTTATTACAGATGAAGGAGATGATGCCTTGATAGCTGCTTTGAGAATTGCAGAAATTGAAGCGCGAATTGAAGCTGAAAAACAAGCGATAAGAGATGCTGAAAAAATAAAAAAACGAGAAGCCCAAAAAGAAGAAGTAGAAAAGGATACAGATACAGAAAAAAAGAATGAAAATAATTCTGAAAAAGTTTCAGAACCCGAAATACAATCTGAACCTTTAAAGACGGAACTTAAAGGATTGTAAATTTGCCCCATAAACTATTGAATTTCCATGCTTATAAAAAATATAATCTTTGACTTTGGAGGTGTTTTGGTAGATTGGAATCCGCGTTATCTGTATAAATCGGTTTTTAATGACGATGAAAAGATGGCGTATTTCCTTCATAACATTTGCCATGATGCATGGAATCTGGAGCAAGATCGGGGGAGAAGTTTGGCGGAAGGCACTCAGATTTTATTGGATCAACATCCCGAATACAGTGATTTAATCAAAATGTTTTACGATCGATGGGAAACAATGCTCCACAGCGATATTCCCGAAACGGTAGCCCTTTTATATCAACTCAAACCGCATTATCACTTATACGGCTTGACCAATTGGTCGGGAGAAACATTTCCCATAGCCTATAAAAGGTATTCTTTTTTCAAGGAATTTGAGGGAATAGTGGTTTCGGGAGATGAAAAACTCATCAAACCCGATCCGAGAATTTTTCAATTGATCTTGGACAGATACAATTTAGTACCCGAAGAATCGTTGTTTATAGATGACAATCTAAACAATATCAATCAGGCAAAAAGCATGGGATTTCACGCCATACATTTTTTAAATCCAACTCAATTAAGCATGGAATTAAATGAGCTAAAACTGATTTAAATTCCAAATCTAAAATCGCCAATCTAAAATCTAAAATACCAAAACCCAAAACCTCATGAACACCAATACCATCATCGAACTCCTCTCCTACACTATTCCGGCTCTAGTAACCGGAGCAATTGCTTTCTATTTCTTTGAAAGACATTTGAAAAATGAGGAAAACATCCGCCGATTCCAATTGCATAAAGAACATCAAAAACAAAGTTTTCCTTTGCGATTACAGGCCTACGAACGTATGGTTTTGTTTTTGGAGCGCATCAATCCCAACAAACTACTCATCAGAGTGCAACCCATTTCGGATAACAAAATAGATTACCTTCAAATGTTGGTTCAAAATGTAGAACAAGAGTTTGAACATAATTTATCCCAACAAATTTATGTCAGTGACCCATGTTGGGATATGATTGTTACGGCCAAAAACACCACGTTACAATTGATGCGAAACAAAGCCGTATCGGGTGAGATTAAAAACGCAAATGAACTACAGGAAGCCATCCTGAAAGAAGGTTTAACCGAAGAACATCCTAGTTTGTCGGCTTTGATCTACATTAAAAACGAAGTCAGCGATTTGTTTTAAAAAAGTTTAAAGTTTGTACCTCATACTCAAGGCATAATTGCGTCCCATAGAAGTATATCCAATCGTTTCCACATAATTGACATTAAAGATATTGTCAACACCTACATGGAGGTCTATTTTGTCCTGCATCATGGCTTGGTGCCATCCGATTCCAAACAAATGAAAATTCTTCAACTTTTGAGTTTCATAAGGATAGGTAGAAAAGTCCATTTGGGTACGGTCTGATGCATATTGATATTGTACTTGCAACTGGCTTCCTTTGAGAACTTGATAACGCAATCGGGCATTCCACTTGTTTTTGGGTATGCTGTAAGGTCTCTCTTTTGAAGCATGCGTATAGGTATAATTGGTTTTCAAATCCAATTTTTGATTGGGTTTCCATTGAAGAGCTGTTTCAAAACCTGTAACACACAAACTACTCACTTCATCATTGATGTATTGGGACTCCCAAGTATCGGGATTGGAGTAGAAAATAATCGAATTATTTTCAGCTCTTTCAAAATATAATGCACTAAAATTCAATTTTTGGGACCAGAAAACTTCGGTACCAAATTCGAGCGTTTCTGTAATTTCAGGTTTCAAATCCACATTGCCATATACCGAATGGAGCTGATATATACTAGGGACAATATAAGCCGAACTCCAAGAACTCATCAACTTGACATAACGGTTTTCCGAAATAGCATAAACATAAGAAGGATTGAATGAAAAAGTGAGATGCGAACCGTATAAGTTATGCATATTCAAACGACTTCCCAATGACATATTGAATCCTTTTACATCCTTCACATTCAAAGTGAGATAAGGATCCAAGGAATAAAATTGACCGGTTTTAGCGTCGATATTTCCATACGGTGTCGTGTTATCGGTTTGGTGGAATTGGAAATTCATTCCCGATAAAATATCCAATTTTTGATTGACTGACCATTGATTAAACAAATCGGATTGTACACTTTGGGTATGGTATTGATACACTTCAAGCGCGTTTACCCAAGTATTCCATTGCTCGTAATTTCGGTCAAAATTTTTGAATTCAGACATCCAATTTAATTTTCCGGTATCGTATTTCCAAAAAGACTGCAAACCAATTTTCCATTCCTCATTGGTATTGGTATTTACTTCGGAATCGGTATAGGCATCTGCATCAAAAAGGTGATACTGTTTGGTATAACTACCCGATAACAAAATTTGTAAATCGGGTTTGATTTGATAGCCCAATTTGGCCAGAACATTTTGCTTGTCATACGGATTTTCTTTGAATTCAGATTCAGGAGAAAAAGCTTCCGATATGCCACCTGAACTTATATTTGCAACTGACACATGATAGGTAAATGGTTGAGAAGTGCCACTGACATTGATAAATTGTTGCCATACTTTTCCATTGAAGAACGCATCATTTTGGGATCTTTGGGTACTGATACTACTGCCCAAATCCAGATCAAAACTCTTTTTACTCGCATGTATCGTTTTGATTTGTATGACAGCCGTTGCTGCTCCGCTTCCATATAAGGTTCCGGCAGCTCCACGCATGACTTCAATAGACTCAATCTGGGAAGTCGACAACATATTCAAATCATAAGACATATCGATTCCTGAAGGATCTGTCACCGGTATGCCATCCACAATGACCAAAACTTGTCCGGCTTTACCACCTTCTATATAAACGCCTTGGTTTTTACCGGTTACCGCATTTGAACCATTGATTTCAACACCTGCCAATTCATCCAAAAGTTGGGCTACATTCTTACCCGGATTGAGTTTGATATCGGATGAGGAGATTTTAACCACGATTTTACCTGAATTTTTTCTAGCAATGGGATACTTGGTTCCCGAGACGACAATTTCATCGAGTTGTTGGATAGAATCCAACGTTTGAGCATACGTGAATACACTAAAAAAGAAGATTAGAAATGAAAAAGACTTCATTGTACTTTGATTTTTACAAATCAGAGACCGACGCAGAACAGTATTAAAACTGTCGGATAATAAAGATAAAATGGAAAAATGTTTTGGTTTCATCTTATCGCGTTTTTCCTCCGAAAACGGTTTATAAACTAGTATTTTCATTCGGCAGGTCTCCTGGCTTGCATCTTTTTGATTCCTTCCCATCCCGTCGTTAGCGAGACAGTGGATTGCAGTTTTCAAAAAGTATCCCTATCAAAAGGGACTGAGCTTACAGTTGCGGGGACAGCTTTGGTATTACACCAAATTCCCATTTTAATTCCTCTCAAAACAAATCGAGAATGAAACCGTAATGAGCTGCAAATGTAGTTTTAAAATTTAGATTTTAGATTTTAGATTTTAGATTTAGTTATGAACAGATTGTTGATAGATATAGAAAGTTGTTTTGTAAAAGCGAAAAACCTCTCAACTTTTCAGTTAAGAGGTTCTTCTATAAAAAGGAATCCTGCGTTTATTCTTTATTTTTTAGATATTTATCTAAAAATTGTTCTTGTTCCCACAGCAAATGCAAAATATTTTCTTTGGCTACATACCCATGACTTTCTTTGGGTAAAATGACCATGCGCGCAGTGCCACCCAAACCTTTGATGGCTTGGAAATAGCGTTCGGTTTGCAAGGTAAAAGTTCCCGGATTGTTATCGGCTTCTCCATGAACCAACAGGATGGGTTTTTTCATTTTTTCGGCATTCATAAAAGGAGACATGCTGTTGTATACCTCGGGTACATCCCAATAATTGCGTTGTTCTGATTGGAATCCAAATGGCGTCAAAGTACGATTGTAAGCACCGCTTCGGGCAATTCCACAAGCAAAATCATTGGAATAGGTCAATAAATTGGCCGTCATAAATGCCCCATAAGAATGTCCTCCGACTGCCACTTTCGTTCTGTCAATATAACCTAAAGCATCTACGGCATCGATAGCCGCTTTGCCATTGGCAACCAATTGTTCGATAAAAGTATCATTGGGTTCTGTAGTACCTTCTCCTATAATTGGGAAAGCTGCATCGTCCAAGACCACATAACCCTTGGTGACCCAATACACAAACGAACCATAATAGGGAAACGTAAATTCGTTGGAATTCTGGGTACTTTGACCGGCGGAATTTTTGTCTTTGAATTCAGTTGGATAGGCCCAAATCAACAGCGGTAATTTCTCTTTTTTGGTTTTGTCATAGCCTTGAGGCAAATACAAAGTACCCGATAATTCAACACCATCAGCTCTTTTGTATTTGATGACTTCCTTTTCAACATCTTTGATACTTTCAAATGGACTTTTAAAAGTTGTAATGGGAGTCAAAGTACTTTTGAATTTAAATTGTCGGAAATAATAGTTGGGGAATTCACTTTTAGATTGAATTTGCACCAAAGCTTTTCCCGACTTGTAATCTTCAATGGATAAAATGTCTTCTTTTTTATCCGTATATTTAGATTGATACAATCTTTTAGACTTTAAAGATTTCAAATTAAATTCATCGATGAAAGGAAATTGGCCATTGGCAGTAAAACCTTCCCCAATACGATATAAATTATTATTTTCAATTGCCAATGTATGTTCGCCGTAAAGATTCTCTTTGGTTTCGAAATTTCCCGGATCAGCATATACATCTTGTGAATTGCGGTCTCCAATAAGGTTAACCGTATGGGGCAATGATGGGTTGATCAAATACGTTTTTACATTACGCGTATCGTACCAATTGTCAGTTACTATGGCAACCGTTTGATTTCCCCAAATAATTCCATCAAATCTCTGTTGTGTTTTAGCTATTGAGATAGGAGCTAGATCAAATGGCACTTTCCATACAAACAATTCGTCTCTGTAATCGGCTTTTACAGCAGGATCTCCTCCATCCAATGCTTCTACGTAGAACAAAGTTGCCGGTTCGTCTTTTCTCCAACTCATATTTCTCTTGCCCACGCGTGTTGCCATAAATCCCTTTGGGGTAATTTCTGTCAAAGGAACTTCATTAACTGTTTTAATTTCTTCACCTGCTAGGTTGTAAACCACTGAAGTCATTGGAAAACGATTCAAAGGAACAATATAGGAAAAAGGTTTTTTGAGGTAAGTAAGCATAACATATTGTCCATCGGGAGAAAAAGACATGCCTATGAATAAATTTTTAGCTTTGAACAAGGTTTTGGAACCATCCAAACCTACGGTATACATTTCAGAATTCAACAATGTTTCAAAATTTTGCTCATCTGTTTTGTTTTTCAACAAATCTTGATAGGTTCTATTTTGGGAAACTTTACCATCGGCAACTTGTACAATGGGGCCTTTGGGTAAATTTTTGGAGGCGTCGATTAATTCAGATTTGTCTTTTGGGATAAAATAAACGAGCAATTTTTGAGAATCTTTAAACCAACTGAAAGGTTTTCCTGAATTGGCATTCAAAGTGGCATCAGTAATTTTTTTGGCTTCGGCCGTTTTGACTTCGATTACCCACAGTTCAACACCTGTAGCAGTAGTATTGGTAAATGCGATTTTAGTGTCGTCCGGGGACCAATCTACATAAGAAATTTTAGGATTTTCCGGTAAACCTTTTACTTGTACGGGTTCAACTTTTAGTTCGTTTATCTTTCTAATCTTTAGATTATTGATATACGTAATGGTACTGGAAATATTGGTAACCGGATTGATACGCAAACCAGCCAGCTTCAATTCTGCTTGGTTTAAGTCGTCTAAAGTCTTGTACGTATTTCTATAGGATAATAACATGTACTCCTTTTTGGTATCCATGGATACACTTGGTGCACGCTCATAATCGGCTAGGGCCAATATTTCTGCGGAGGGTTTTTGATAGGTTACATTTTCTTGGGTCCAACTTAGGGTACTGAATAGCAATCCGATTAAGGCAAGTCTGAGTTTCATTAAAAAAGGTATTGAATGATGAATATTTGTTCAAATATAAATTCTAAATAATTCAATATCATGGTAATTCTAAACTTTTAACATTTTTTTGGTAATTATACCCCATAGGACATTAAAAAATAAACGCAATTATTTGTATAACTGCCATTTTTTGCTTTGGTTTGATGTTTATTAAACATCTTTAAAATAACGAAGATGTAAGTGCCTAAAAATAGTACCCAATCAACCCGAATCAAACCGATTTCATGAATTATACACAGCTCATTCCTACCAACACTGCTCTTTACCCAAACAAACCCTGCTTACATTACAAAGAAAATGACACTTGGAAAAATTATACCTGGAGTCAATTGAGTGCCAAGGTAGCACAAACCGCACATGCATTAAAACAATTGGGTGTTCAAACCGAGGACAACGTAGCCATTTATGCTGAGAATATGGCTGAATGGATTTTATTTGATTTGGCCATTGTGAGTATTGGAGCTGTATCGGTTCCCATTTATGCTACCAGTACACCCGAACAAGCACAGTATATTTTAAATGAGGCGCAAGTTCAAACGATTCTAACGGGCGACCAAATTCAATATGACAACATCCTTCAAATCTACACTCAAAACGAATATTTAAAAACTATCATCGTAGCCAAACCTACCGTAAAATTGGTTACCGATTCTTCCTTTTACTATCACGATTGGATTCAAAATTTTCCTACCGAATGGACTATTGAAACCCGAAATCCCGATGATTTGGCTACCATCATCTATACCTCGGGTACAACCGGTGAACCCAAAGGCGTCATGTTGACCCATAGTAACTTCCTCAAAGGATTTGATTCACATATCAATTTCTTCAAATTTAAAAACCCTGAAAACGAACATTCCTTGTCATTTCTCCCTTTGAGTCATGTATTTGAACGTATTTGGGCCATCTTTATGTTGCACGTAGGCGCACAGATTTACGTATCTGAAAATCCAAAATTGATTGCGGAAGTATTGAAAGAAGTCAAACCGACGATGATGTGTTCGGTACCCAGATTGTATCAAAAAGTGTATTCGGCTGTTTGGGATAAAATGAACAAGAGTTCACAAACCAAACAAAAGATTTTCCGATGGGCTTTAAAAGTTGGAACAGCTTATTCCAACCTACTTCGTCATGAATTGAAACCGAATATGGGTTTGAAAATAAAACATGCTGTTGCCGACAAATTGGTTTTTAGCAAAATCAAAGCCCAAATGGGAGGCCGATTGTGGTTTATGCCTGTTGGAGGTTCAGCTATATCTTCTGAAATAACCCAATTTTTTGATGCTTTGGGTATTCATTTGACCATTGGATATGGATTGACTGAAACCACTGCTACGGTTACTTGTTTTCCATTTACCCAATACGCCTATGGCACAGCCGGATTACCACTTGATGGCGTATACTACAAAATTGGAGATAATAATGAAATATGGGTGAAAGGCAATGGCGTCATGAAAGGGTATTACAAAAAACCGGAAGCCACTGCTGAAGTTTTCACACCCGATGGATGGTTTAAAACCGGAGATTCGGGGGCAGTAGATGCCCATGGTAATCTGATGATTATTGACCGCATCAAGGATTTGATGAAGACTTCCAATGGTAAATACATCACACCGCAACCCATTGAAAACCTCTTAACCAATGACAATTACATCCAACAAGCGGTTTTGGTAGGTGATGACAAACCTTATGTCACAGCCCTTTTGGTTCCCAATTTTGAGGCATTGAAGGAAATGGCGCATCAATTGGAATTGAAATTTGAAACGATGGATGAATTGGTCAATATTCAAAAAATCAAAGACTTTTACAACGAGCGTGTCAACCAATTGCAAAAGAATCTCGCCGGTTTTGAAAAAATTAAAAATTTCAAACTGTTGCCTATGGAATTCAACATGGATTTAGGCGAGTTGACTCCTACTTTAAAAATCAAACGCAATATTGTATTGCAACGGTTTTCAATGTTGATTGATGAGATGTATGCTACTTGAAATTAGAAGTTAGATTCCGATAGCTATCGGAATAGAAATTAGAAATTAGAAAATAGAAATTAGAAGTCAATGCCGTTTAGTTAAAGAGTATGAATCTTAAAAGTTTTTAACGCAGAGTACGCTGAGAAGGCGCAAAGTACCGCAGAGCTTTTTAATATCTAACTTCTCTGCGAAACGCTGTGTTGAATTTTGCGAAACGCTGCGTTGAACTCTGCGGTACTCTGCGTTGAACTCTGCGGTACTCTGCGGTTAAAGTTTGAACATTTTTTGTTAACTAAACGACATTGAATTATAAGTTATAAATTAGAAAGTAATTCCTTTTGATAAGTGAGGAAAATTTGAAGTTTTGTTCTTCTATGACTTTTTCATAGATTTGTATATCTATACCAAATAACATGTCACAAACAACATTCGATTACGATTATGTCATCATAGGCAGTGGTTTTGGTGGTTCGGTTTCAGCATTGCGATTGGCTGAAAAAGGCTACAAAGTTTTGGTTATTGAAAAAGGAAAATGGTTTGCTCAAGAAGCCGATTTTCCAAAAACCAATTGGAATTTGCGCAAATGGATGTGGCTACCCTCATTGGGTTTGCAAGGGATGTTAAAATTGTCTATTTACAAACATGTTACCGTACTCAGTGGTGTGGGTGTGGGTGGTGGATCCATCGTATATGCCAATACCTTACCTATACCCAAACAAGCTTTTTTCAAGACCGGTTCTTGGCAACACTTAGCCGATTGGGAACAAGAATTAAAACCGTTTTACCAAACCGCTTTGAAAATGTTGGGAGCTTCCCAACATCCTTATATGAGTCGCAGTGACGAATCTATGAAGCAACTGGCGGTTGAATTGGGCAAACCCGAAGCCTTTGAAAGACCTGATGTGGCTGTTTATTTTGGGAAATCAGAGGAAACAGTAGCCGATCCTTATTTTGACGGAAAAGGTCCTGATCGTACGGGTTGTAAACAATGTGGCGGTTGTATGTTGGGTTGTAGGTATAATGCCAAAAATACCTTGGATAAAAATTATTTGCATCTCGCCCAGCAATTGGGTTGTGAAATCAAAGCCGAAACAGAAGTTTACGATGTCATTCCACTCAATGAAGACGGCAGCGCCGGCTATACAATCAAATTCAAAGATGCTTTGCGTTATTTTGGAAAAAAGGGAAGTCTCACCACCCGTTCGGTACTCTTTGCCGGTGGCGTTTTGGGGACATTGCCTTTGTTGTTAAAACTCAAAAAGACCTCGTTACCACGACTATCCGACCAATTGGGAAGAGGCGTTCGTACCAATTCGGAGAGTTTGATTGGGGTAACCACTTTTGACGATGTTTCCTATGCTGAAGGTATTGCCATAGGTTCGATAGTCCATATAGATGAAAACCGACATGTGGAACCGGTTAAGTATTCGGAAGGATCGGGGTTTTGGCGTATTTTGATGGCACCTATGGTACAAGGGAAAACGGTGTTGGGTAGAATATTCAACATGTTTAAAGAAGTGGCGATCCATCCGAGAGCCAATTTGAAAGCCTTCTTCGTAGATGATTGGAGTAAGAGAACGCAAATTCTCTTATACATGGAGAGTATCGATTCCACTTTGCGTATGAAAAGAAGATCTTGGGGTGGTTTAAAAACCGCTTTGGATCAGGGAGCTGCACCAACGGCATTCAATCCCATTGCGCAATCTATTGCTAAAAAAATTGAGAAAATCAACAACGGCAAAGCTATGGTTTTGGCCAATGAAACTATATTAGGCAGTCCAACTACAGCCCATATATTGGGAGGTGCTTGTATGGGAAGTGACGCCACGCAAGGTGTTATAGATGCCGACAACCGCGTTTTCAATTACCAAAACATGCTCATTTGCGATGGTAGTGCCATTTCGGCCAATCCGGGAGTCAATCCCAGTTTGAGTATAACGGCTATTACGGAGCGGGCTATGAGTAAGATTGGGGATTCCCGTTGAACACGGTTTTGAATGGGGATACTTTTAGGAGAAACATTGTTATTCTTTTTCGCTGTGCTCAAAATGGATTTTCAGCACTTAGTCACCTAGTACACAAAGATTCTTTTCGCTTTGCTCAAAGGGGTATTTACCACAGAGTTTAAATATAAAAAACCTCTGTGTTCTTTGTGTCTTTGTGGTTAAATTAAAGTATTTGAAAGTAGTGTTCTTTTTCGCTGCGCTCAAAAGTTTTTTGCCACAGATTACACAGATTACACGGATTTTTGGGTTGATATGTATGAACACTAATGCTTCTTCGCTGCGCTCAAAAGGGATTTTCACCACTTAGTCACCTAGTACACAAAGATTCTTTTCGCTTTGCTCAAAGGGTTTTAGTTCTAGAATAAAGTGTTTTAGTTCTAGGAAAAGTGCAATGAGATCCATCAGTCTGGCAAGGAGTTACATGCGTCGGGTAACGAGTTCCATCAGTCGTGTCGGGAGTTCCAACAATCGTGTCGCAAGTTCCATCAGTCGTGTCGGGAGTTCCATCAGTCGTGTCGCGAGTTCCATCAGTCGTGTCGGGAGTTCCATCAGTCGTGTCGGGAGTTCCAATAGTCGTGTCGGGAGTTCCAATAGTCGTATCGGGAGTTCCAATAGTCGTGTCGGGAGTTCCAACAGTCGTGTCGGGAGTTCCAACAGTCGTGTCGAGAGTTCCAATAGTCGTGTCGGGAGCTCCAACAGTTTGAATGAGTTATTAAGTTACTAAGTTATTAAGTTATTGGGATTTTATTGGAATCGTTATGGTTAAGTAGGAATCAATGGGATTAGGGTATAGAATTAGCAAGTTTGTACAAGGAGTTCCAACAATCTTGTCGGAAGTTCAAACAAACATGATGCTAGTTCAAACAATCATGACGCGAGTTCAAACAAACATGATGCGAGTTCAAACAATCATGACGCGAGTTCAAACAATCATGATGCGAGTTCAAACAATCATGATGCGAGTTCCAACAATCATGACGCGAGTTCCAACAAACATGACGCGAGTTCAAACAAACATGATGCGAGTTCAAACAAACATGACGCGAGTTCAAACAATCATGACGCGAGTTCAAACAATCATGATGCGAGTTCAAACAGTTTAAATGAGTTATTAAGTTATTAAGTTATTGGGTTATTGGGATGGAATTGCCATCGTTATGGTTTAGTGGGAATCAATGGGATTTGGGTAGAGCGTAACCAAGTTTGGACAGCGAGTTCCATGCGTCGGGCAACGAGTTCCATACGTCGGGCAGCGAGTTCCATGCGTCGGGCAAGGAGTTCCATGCGTCGGGCAAGGAGTTCCATACGTCGGGCAACGAGTTCCATGCGTCGGACAAGGAGTTCCATGCGTCGGGCAAGGAGTTCCAACAGTCGGGCAACGAGTTCCATACGTCGGGCAACGAGTTCCATGCGTCGGGCAAGGAGTTCCATGAGTCGGGCAGCGAGTTCCATAGTTCGGGCAACGAGTTCCAACAAAAATGCTATGTGTAATGCCACGTTTGTGTTTTAAGAAACTTTTGGAATAATTTCAAAGAATTTTTTACATGCAATAAAAAAAAGAAAAATTGAAGATAAATAATTCTGTATTTTGTGATTATAAAAGAAATATTTATGATATTTGTTGTGATAAAAAAGATTACCCTTTACCCATTGTGTTGTTTTGAAGAAATAGAGGTTTGTTGTAATTGCTGAATGGGTTTTAAGTAACTTATAAAAAACAAAGTGATGTTTGAAAATGCTTGGAAAGTTGCAGAATTACAATAGATGTAAAAACAATTTTACTCGTTAAAGGATAATTTACCTGCAATTAACTGCGTTTATCGAACTTATATTAACATTATGCGCAATTGATTGCGGTTATAGGAACGTTGGGCGCAACTTAAGAAAAGCATCCTGCAACATGATAACAAAATATAAATTGATATGTCAAAAGTAAATTTAGATGCCCTGATACCTAGAGAAGATTTCGAAATAGCTGGAGTACAAAACTCTACTAATTTATTTAGCTCTATATCAATTACAAATTTCACGGGCGGATTCTTTTACCCATTTCTTAGAAAACCTGATTTTCAAAGAGAAACAAATGAATGGGAAAGTAAAAAGATTCTTGAATTTATTGAGAGTTTTATAAATGGAGAATTAATTCCTGCAATAATATTATGGAGAAGTCAAACTGGATTATATTTTGTAATTGATGGCGCTCACAGATTGAGTGCATTAATTTCGTGGATTAATGACGACTACGGTGATGGTGAAATTTCTAGGAAATTTTACAATGGGATTGTAAGTGAAGAACAGATTGACCTTGCGAATAAGACACGAGATTTAATTAAAAAGAAGATTGGGCCTTACAAAGAAATAATCTCAGCAGCAAATGATTCCAAACCAAATCCAATTTTTATTGAAAGAGCAAAGAATCTGGGAGCCTATTCAATACAAGTTCAATGGGTAGATGGTGATGCTAAAAAAGCAGAAAATTCATTTTTTAAAATTAATCAACAGGCCTCTAAAATTGACCCAACTGAATTAAAAATATTGCAGTCAAGGAAAAAACCAAACTGTATTGCGGCAAGAGGAATAATCAGAGGCGGACAAGGACACAAATATTGGGCAGACTTTTCTGCTGAAAATCAAGCGGAAATTCAAAAACTTTCTAAGGAGATTCATGAAATAATTTATAGTCCAGTATTAAAAACACCTGTTAAGACTTTGGATATACCTTTAGGTGGCAAATTATTTTCAGCCCAGAGTTTGCCGCTGATTTTAGAATTCGTTAATATGTCAAATAGAATAGACGATAATTTTTCGAAAACGATTGATGATGATAAAGAAGGTAATATAACTATCAATTATTTAAGACAAGCAAGAAAAATTGCTTGGCGAATAAATAGTGTTCATCCATCATCATTAGGTTTACACCCAATTGTATATTTCTATTCTATTGAAGGTAAGCATAAACCGGCATCGTTTTATTATATGGTTGCCTTAATACTTGAACTTGAGCAAAAGAACTTATTTAATGACTTTATTAGAGTCAGAGAACAATTTGAGAAGTTTTTGCTTGAAACTGATTACATTTTGACCCAAATAACAAGGAATTTCCGAAGTGCTTCAAGAAGTATTCCGCATGTTGTTGATTTGTTGATAATGCTTATAAATGATTTGAAAAGTGGTAAATCAATTAATGAATTTTTACAAAATATTATCAAAATTGAAAAATTTAAATTTATTAAATTAGAACCAGAATCAGAAGATAAGTTTGGTTATAAGGACTTTACAACGGACACGAAATCTGAAGTATATATTAGGGAGGCAATTAAGAATGGACTAAAATGTAAAATATGTAAAGGGTATCTTCATAAGAATGCAATTTCAATTGACCACATTGAACGAAAAGAAGATGGTGGAATTGGTTTGGCTGATAATGGACAATTAACTCATCCATATTGTAATACGACATTTAAAAATTAAGCAGCGCCCAACACACAATATAGCCAATAAGGGTTTCAGTGGTTTGCGAAGGTTTGTAACTCGCTTCAACTTTTCGTGTAACCTGATAGGAAATCGCCCGCAATCCCTTACTGGCCATACCGCAATCGTTACTGGCAATAACATGACAAAAAAACTAGATAATATGAGACTGACAATTTTTATCATTTCACTATTACTGAATCTTAATGTAATATTTGGACAAACTGTAATTCTTCAAATAGAGAAAGACGAATATAAATTTGAAGAAACTATCAAAGTAATTATAAAAATGGACTTTGACACGGGACTTGCAAAACAACCTAGATTTGAAGGTGTAAAAATTGTAAGCGGACCTAATATAAGTTCAACTAAGTCACTACATGATGGTATCAAAACAGAAACAACAACATGGACATATATTTTAAGACCCACGCAAAGTGGACTAATCACAATAGAAACACCTAAAATATTGGTCAATGGGAAAGAGATTCAAGAACAAATTAAGACAATTAAAATTACTGACAGCCATTTGACTGAAGCAGAAAAGCAAGAACTAAAGTTTAAATGGTTTGTTGAAGACCACTATAAACCAGAAGGGACATTAAGATATATTTTTAATAATGAAAATGGATATATTGAAGTGTTTAAAGACTCTAAATGGCAATTCGATAGAAAGCTCACAAGAAAAGAATTGAAAATATTAAGTAAAATCCATTAGAAAATAGAATTGTATAGACAGCAAGACTTTATCACCAATTTGCACTAAGACTGACAATAAATACTCGACTGACCTTAGCCTGACAAGCACAATAAAGCTACAGCCAGTAACAGCGTGCTAGCGATAGTCGCTGGTTCAGCGTAAATATGGAAGTTCGTATTTCTTTTATAAATTTGTAATAGGCTTGCAGTTCAGTGCTTCAGTTTTGCGCCCATCGCTAGCATGCAGATCGTTACCGGCAAGCGCTTAAAAAATCTCCAACAATTATGCAATCAATATTTATCAGAGTAATTTTTTATTCATTATGTTTTTATCCATTACTCAATTTTGGACAAAGTGCTAAGTCAGATAATTACTTGAAAAAATTAGCGACTTGCTTAAATGATTCGACTTTTCAATCTGATTTTAGAATCTGCAGAAAACCTGATAGCTTATTTATAAATACTGCTATCTATAATAATACTAATTATGTTTTTTCCACTATTTCAATAAAAACAAATTGTAGTGAATTGAAAATTATTAATAATAGTAAGATTGATATTGAAAATGACGCACAAAGAGTTAGAGGGGAATGTAGACGTGGGAAAATCGTTTTATACAGCTTTGAAACAAAAAATAAAATTTCTATATTTCGTTTTATAAATACTTGCACAAATGGCTCCCTCGAACTTGAGGTTAATGAAAATTATGAACTGAAAGTTTCAGGACGTGGCAGTTTCTAATTGCGCCAGTCGGTTACAGGCGCTAAGCGAGATCGTTGGCATTTTTAGTCACCGGTAAATTGTTATTCACGAAAATATTTTATATTGCTGAGCGTACGCAGTTCGTATTCACCACGACCTCGCTTAGCACCGGGATATAAGTGACAATTTTAAAAACGACACATGCAACACATAACAAATTTCATTCTTGGACTGGTATTTCTGACGGCATCATGCGGTCAAGCTGACAACAAGGCTACAAATAAATCTGAGAAGCAGGCTTTACAATCATCAGACAGTTTGCAGACTTCAATAAACTTACCGAATAGAGATATTTTAGGAGTTTGGACAAATTGTGCAACGAGTTCTGGCGGTGTTACAATGACAGCAAATGTTTGCAAGATTATTGAATTTAAAAGCGACAATTCTGCTATTATTACATATCCATCACAAGAAAAGCAGGTAGTCAACTGGACTTTGAAAGATGACTTGCTCTTGATTAGATTGACAGGAGATAAAAGTGCTGAAATAAATAGAACGTTTACAGACAGCATTTACGAAGCACGTTTAATGCAAGACAGTATTAGTTTTGACTTGGAACTTAAAACAAAGAATAAAGATGTAATTTATTATTTAGGGAGACAGAAATAGACAACTGAGAGTCCCAAACGATTTGAAATTCACAAAAATATTTAAAGAATTAGAATAAAAACTGCCTACAACAGCCGTAACTGTTGCACAACCCACAATTTTTAAAAACAATTTTCAAAAAACATAAAATTTTCGACCTCTTTAGAAGCTATTTTAAGGAGGTTTATTTATTAGTTAAATCTCATAATTCTAAAATTTATCAAATAAAATGTTACCAAATAAAATGAGATTAAAATCGATATGAATTCCTTTATATCCTTTATATTTGTCTTAAATTAAGCCTTTGTAAATTGATTATAGAGGTTTTTAGACAAACTGCCGGTAGTGGTCTTAAAACGACAATATAAAAATTAAACAACATAATGAAAAGTAAAATTATAAACTTACTCTTAATCATCACCTCGCTTTTAGGATATTTGGAATGGGGTGGCGGGAGCCATATATTTCTTTTTGCAGGAGAGATTGAAATAATTCAAAAGCTTTTTACAAATCCGACTTCTGTAATTCATCCATTCACATTAATCCCCTTAATGGGTCAAATATTATTGCTAATTACTTTATTCCAAAAGACACCAAGTAAAATACTGACATACATTAGTATTGCAGGATTAAGTTTACTTTTAGGATTTATGTTCATTGTTGGATTAATGAGTATGAATATCAAAATAATAATTTCAACTATTCCGTTTATAGTTGTATCCATTTTAGCTATAAGACATTACAGAAAAATAAAATGACGGAAAACTATAGACAAGAAAGCCGAACCGCTAAAAGCACTTACAAGAAATTGGAGGTTCAGTGGTTAAATCAAGCTTTGTGCTTCGTATCAAGCCTAGTTTTAACAGACCATTATGTGTTACAAAATCCGTTTTTTTTTCAAACGCCAAACCGTTATTAGTAATTATTCCAACATTTGATAAATAATTAAGAATAAAAAACAAATGAATAACATTCTTCTTTCAATCAAGCTATTTCTTTGTAAAATAAGTTCTAATCCTGTTTTTATTATTGAAGTAAAAAATTCACAGGTTAGACACGTAAAAGGTGATAAAAACATAAAATTTATAAATGATTGTGTAGATATTGTACGTGAAAACAACATAAGTAATGGACTCATTTACGCGGTAAAAAATTCAGATGGGAAAACAATAATAAGAACGTCCAGTGAAATTTCAAGTGAATCCGCTCAAAGGTTAAGAAATCTTTGGAGTTTCTATTCGTAATAAGATCTACTTACTCATCAACCACAAGCGATAAGTCCACATATTCTAATTGAAAAAAGTTCAAAGTCATTAAGAAACTAAATAAAAAATATTGAATTGAAAATAAAAATAATCTTAATTCTTTTAGGAAGTCTATTTGCTTTCACTCTTTACCAATCTTATCATTATGATAATATATTTCAAGTATTCATATATGCATTATTGGGGATTCCTTGGATCATAATTTTTGGAAAAACAATAGTGAAATTGAAAAACACGAAAAGTAATTATTCAACCTTTATTGTAGGTCTTTTAATTTTAATTTTAAATATTGGAATTTCCATTTTTTACGAAACTAAAGTAAATTCCGAGACATTAATCAAAGCTCAAATTTTTGGTGGATATGCTGATTTTAAGAAGAACGGGGATTATGTTATAATTAGCGGTAGTTGGGCAAGTAGAACCCATTTTTATGGAACTTATGAATTGATAGATAGTTTTATAGTTGTGGATAGAGATAATTTTGATGATGTTTTAACTACCAATAGATTTGTTATAAGGAAATCTGACACTTTAGAGAAAGTTATTTACAAGGATAAAAACATAGTAGTTGATAAATACTTAATCCAAATCGACAAAAATGGAAATGAAATAAAGCGAGAATATAATCAGTTGAATTATAGGCTACCTGTTTTAATAAATAAATTAGAAAATTGATAACGCCTGTAACACGGTATTTTATAAATGGCGGTTTGAGGCATTAAAGATGTTGAAGTAGTTTGTTGGAAATTTTGTAATTTTATCGAGAATTCTCTTGAAGAAACTGCCACTTTACCTACACTAATCCGATACCATCAATTATGACTACAGACCGTAAACTAAAAATCATATTCGGACTTTTATCAGTCGGACTTTTGGCAACATTGCTCTTCAAGTTGACAAATGTTCCAGGTGGAATGATTTTGTCTGGACTTTTTCTTGGAGGAATGATGATTGTTGGGATTATTCTAGGTTGTTTATTTGTGACAGTGCTTTTAAAACTTTTTTTTAAGCGGACATCTTTTTTGACCATATTTTCAATTACGATAGCAATTTCTTTTTTAATCTTCCATTACCAATTGTATTCCCCAACCTTGACAATTATAGTCCCCAACAGATATAAAGGTGAAATCAATTTAGTCTTATCAAATGTGGGAGACAATGTTTTGACTGTTGACAGCAATGGAATTGGGTATTTGACCGAGTGGACTTTTAATAAAACTTACTCAAGACCAATCGTGAAGCAGACAGACGGTAAAGATTTAGATAAAAACTTAGTTGGGTTTAATCCTTCCACCTTTTTTGGAACATCCATTGGCGGTGGAAATTCAATCAAAAGCTTGAGCTTTGAAATTGTGCCTGATAGTCTTGTAGGGCAAAAACAATATTATTCAAGTGATTGGATAAAATTTGTAAATAAAGATTTAGTTTTATTAAAAGACAACAGCAAAGGAATAGAAAGTAATGAAGCAGTAGAAGTGAAAATTGGAGAATAAATGTTGGTAACAAGCGTATTGCAAGATTGCGAATTTTGTAGTAAATTCACGTTTACATTTCGCAAGAATTTTTATCTTTGATAGAAAATAATCAGTTCCGAAACTCGCAACCTAGCCAAACGCCTGAACGTTATCTGCAATTATTCCTAAAAACATGAAAAACTTAGATGTAAAACATTTTCTTAATATTTATATAATTAGAAAAAAAATGCAGGATGAAGGAATAACAAATCCAAGCAAAAAAATTAAAGAGTTTACTAAAAATTTTGTAGAAAAATTGTCCAAAATGCAAATGGACGAAGAAATAATCTTTGAAAACAATTCTTTCTTTGATTCAAAAAGGAATTTAATAATTGAAATTCCAATCGATAGAGGCATTATTTTTTTCAAAACCACAATGCCTATAACCAGAAAAGCGGATTACTATTTAGGATGTTTAGATGGTTCTGTTTTTCTCGACTTTGATGTTTCTGATGAAAATTTAGTATTTCTTATTAGAACATCTTTTGATGGATATGGATGTTGTGATTTTAAAGAAAACTCAAAACCTTTAAGTGTTGAAGATTCGAAAATATTTATTCAATTCATAAATCATGATGAATTATTTCAAAATATAATTCGCTCACTCGTAAAGAAAGCAATTGAAATTAATAAAGAAAACATTTGGATAGATGCTCTGAATGAATATGAATTGCTTGAATTATAACTGCAGATAACAGCAATTACAAGAAATTGCTAGGCTTGGGATTTATCAGAATTGGTAATTATTGAATCAAAGTTTTGTCTATATTTGTAATTGTCAGTGAATGAAGTACGCAACTTCTTGTAGCTGCGAAACGTTGTGAGTAATTTTATAGAAATCCCGTAAACACAGAAATATGTCTAAAGAATTGACGCGAGAAGAAATTCAAGCTGGAACACAAAATGGAACTAAAAAGTATGAGAATCTTGATTTCTTAGGAAAATACGCTATGTATATGGGTGTCGCTCAACTTTTAGAATTTGGTCTCAAAAAACTTCATCAAGAAAAATATGGAAATACGTTAGAAGAAATGGAGAGATGGACATTGGGAAGAACAAAAAAAGAACTTGCTGCAAAAGGGTTGCGACCAGACTTTATACATTTTCTTGAGAGCGTAGTTGAATATCGAAATTATATTGCTCATGAAATTCTTGCAAATTTTGCCTTAATGAGGTCCGTAATTGACAATGTCGAAACAAACCATTATTCAAAAGATGAAAGAACACTTGATAAAGCCATTTTGGAATTAGAACAACTCATATTTTTATTTGATTGGACAAACCAAAACAATGCTTGGTAAAAAACTACTCACAACAAGCGTATTGCAAGAATGTGAATTTTGTGGTAAATTCACGTTTACATTTCGCAAGAAATTTTATCTTTGATAGAAAATAATCAGTTCCGTAGTTTGTAACCTCGCCAAGCGGTGGAACGTTGTAGGCAATTTAAAATCCACTATATAAAAATTGAAATCGTTAGCGAAATATGCATTGTTATCCTTACTCCTATTTCAGTCATGTTATTTTGGGGCAGGTTTAGTTGAAGAAAATTTAACGGAAGATTATTCTCTGTTTGCAAACAATTCAATGGACGAAATGAGTATTTGGCATCATACCGCAGAATATCAAAATGATTTAATAGTAGAGGAAACTGTTTTTGCAGTTGGTTATGATGATGAATTTATAATTGCGAAAAGTCATCCAAAAGACTCAATAAACAGAGTTAACAAAAAGGTGACATACTATCACATAATCAAAGTTGATAACAATTCGAAAAAAGAATATACAGAAAGCACGAAATTAACATCAACACAATTCGAAGTGAGAAAGAGACAACTGAAAGTCCCAAACGATTTGAAATTCACAAAAATATTTAAAGAATTAGAATAAAAACTACCTACAACAGCCGTAACTGTTGCACAACCCACAATTTTTAAAAACAATTTTCAAAAAAACATAAAATTTGACCTCTTTAGAAGCTATTTTAAGGAGGTTTATCTTATAGTTAAAGCTCATAATTCTAAAATTTATCAATTAAAATGTCACCAAATAAAATCAGATTAAAATCAAAAAGAATTCCTTTATATCCTTTATATTTGTCTTAAATTAAGCCTTTGTAAATTGATTATAGAGGCTTTTAGACAAACTGACGTTATCAGTAATTCATAAGACCCGAATGAAGTATCCATTAATATTTTTGTTCTCATCTCTCTTGATAAGTTGCGGTAATTCTTCAACCGACAAGAATGTTAATCAACAAGGCTCAGTTTATTCTAGCAGTGATACAATAGTATGTGCAAATGACATATCTAGGCATTTATTAACTTGCCTGCCTGTTCAATGGTCCGGTTGGGAAGAAAATTCCGAAGAAAAGAAAACCTTTCTTGCTCATATCGGAAATGGAATTTTCGACTTACATTTTAAAGCGGACTATGAGTTGGAAGACACGTTACTGGGGGAGAACTATAATGGAAAAAATGGTCATAAATATTATCCTGAAATTATATTGCATTTTTACATAAATAGCGAAGAAGTGAAAGAATCTGTAAAATTCACTGAAGAAAACCCCGGTCAAATTTCGGACTTAAAATTTGCCAAATATTTCGGTGAGACGAATGAATTTCTAATATACGAATGCTCGACTGAACAACAAATGTTCCTTCCTAAAGACAAGAAGATGATTAAATTACGAGAATGCTTATTAGACAAATTAACTACGTATAACAGCAAATAAGCCCATGCGGAAATGCCCATAGTCCGGGATGTCTATTTACCAACTGTTACCTGCAATCTAAAAGACAAACTAACAAAACTAATTTGACGAGAATGATAGACCGAGATTTTTGCGATTTTTTAGAATGTGAAATCTGCAATGCGTTTGAGTATTCAGACGATGACGAAATCAAAGGATTTTGGTGTGATGGAGTTTTAAAAGACCAACCAGAACTTTATTATTCTCCAAAATTCGTAAACGACTATAGACAAGTGATTTTGAAAGTTCATATAGGAAAAGACGGACAAACCGAATATGAATTGACTTTGAAATTTGGTAAAAAGGCCTTAAGCCGATATGCAAGAAACTTGGACATTAAAGAATGTGTACCCAATCCAGACCAACAAAATTGGTTTGTTATTGACACGAAACGAAAAAAAATTGAAATACAACTTCACTAACAAAAGTAAGGCAGCAAGTAACAGACGTTTGGCAAAAAAGTGAAATCTGAAATTCCTAAAAGTCTTAATTTTTAAATAGTTTTAGGATTTATCGTATCTTTGTTCTATGCAAACAATAGCACGTAAACAGTACTTAGAAACACTTAGTGTACTTAAAATTAAGGTTGCCACTAACGTTTTACGATGTGAGTAATTCCCCCTATTCCTAAGATACTGATTTCTGATGCTAAAGTCAAAAACATGAGACAAGAAAAGCAAAAATTTTAAACTAAAACAAAAAGTATAACTAATTGACAAACTATAAAAAATTTGCCGTAAGTCTGAATAAATTTAAATAAAAATAAAATGAAACTAGCATTTATATTTTTTTTCACATTCACAACTTTTAATTTAATCGCTCAAGATTTCATAATTCCAAATAATTACAAACTAGAAACCGAAATTGATTATTTAAATTTGGAAGGCGATGTTGTGAAAGCAGTTGATTGGATAATTGAAAATCCCATAGACGAAGAAATGGAGAAAAGAACAAAAACTTATTATTTTATCTTTGGATGGGTAAATAAGAACCCCTATTTTATTTTTGATACAACAAATGAAATCGCAACCTTCATGGATTCACCCGATTGTATTGCTGTTTTTATTGGTGGAATGGCAAAATATTCGATTGAAAACAAAGACTATTCGAATAAATACAATAAAAATCTTGCTGGAGTTAAAGCTGTAATAGAGTTTTATAAAAAAAATGTAAAATATTTTAAAAATAACCGTTATTTGAAAACCACAAAAAAATCTATTGAAAACTATATTGAACTTCAAGAATCTAATAAATTAGAGAAATTTATTAACGACAATATATGAAAATCTAAAAAGTAATAATATTAAAAAGGACAAATTTGACTGTATTATAAAATTGATGATATCATAAATTCAGAAGCAACCGAAAATTAAAAAATCGCTCAACGTCATCTATAAACCATAACGGATAAGAACGTTATTTAAGTTTTTTTTCATTCCAAGTATGCTTTTGTTAAGGTATTTTGTTCCAAAGATAAATATACATAAAAAATTATTTTTCTTTTATATTGGGTTTAACTTATTAGTTGTAATCATGTTGTTTTCTGAGCTTAAAATTATCAATTGGTATTGTGGATATGTACTTGATTAATATAAAAAAGCTACCGTTAATCAAGTAGACTACCCTACCTTAAGCTGACTGTGAGAGCACTTAGATAAGTTCATTTTTTCAACTTCAAACTCAAAACAGTTTAGTTCAAGAGAATATTACTCGCTACTTCTTATTTATAAAAACAGTTAGCCCCATTATTCTATAAAAAATAAGCAAGATAAAAAGTTCTCAAATTGAGAATTAAATTTATATTTGCATCCAAAAATGTTAATAGATGGAGAGAATTTTTTCAAAAAGTACATTAAGAGCGTTTTGGGAAGTACATATCGAATCAGAACAATATTTGAAAACATGGTATGAAACCGTTAAAAATGCTGATTGGAAATCACCAAATGATGTTAAATTGACTTATGCAAATGCGAGTATTTTAAAAAATAGTAGAATTGTATTTAATATAAAGGGTAATTCTTTTCGATTGATTGCAAAATTCAATTTTGAAAAACAATGGGTTTTTATTCGATTTATTGGAACACACCAAGATTATGATCAAATAGATGCCGAAACGGTATAACCTAAATAAAAATAAAATGAACATTAAACCATTAAAAACAGAATCTGATTACAGAGAAGCGTTAAAAAGAATGGAACAAATATTTGATGCAGCCATCGGTTCAGTTGAAAGCGATGAAGCAGATATTTTAGGATTGATGATTGATGAATATGAAAAAAAACATTATCCTATTGATGCTCCAGATCCTATTGAAGCCATCAAAATTAGGATGGAAGAAATGCAACTCAAACAAATTGATTTAGTTGATGTAATTGGTGGTAAAAGTAGAGTTTCAGAAGTTTTGAATCGTAAAAGAAAATTAACTGTTGAAATGATACGAAACTTAACCATACGTTTAAACCTTTCATCCGAAATATTAATTGGGGATTACAAATTAATAAGATAAAATTTGTTGTGAATAGCTTCATATTTATAGCGTCTGTTCGAAACATGAGTTCAATAACCAAATTCTAATCCCAATAGCTATAGGGACTATTTTCTAATTTCTAATTTCTAATTTCTAGTTTCTCATATGAAATACCGCCTCTTAACCAAAGAACAATTCGAATCCTTACATCAAGAATTTGCCTCCTTTCTGGCTGTTTTGGAAATAGACAAAGCCGAATGGGATATGATCAAAGTGCATCAGGTAGAAAAGGTAGATGATTTATTGGCGCAATTCAGTGATTTGGTATGGGAAGATGTGTTGAATAGAGCACGTTATTTGGAACATCATTCGCCCGATAGTATCAATTTGTTTTGTTGTGAAAAGGAATTTATGGATCGCCTAGTGGTACGGTTAGAAAATCCTGAAATCGACTTGTTGACCCAAGCAGGTTTTGATTGGTTTATCAATCATTCCAACGATGCAAGTATTCAATATTTCAAAGGTAAAAAATCCTATCAGTCACATCGCAATGCGGAAATTTTTAAATTGATTGAAGAAGGTTCCATTTTGACCGATGGTCAATTGTATGAAGCGGTTTCCAAAATCATCAACTAATTTCCCTTTATTGTTCCAACATCTTTCGCATGATAGCGACTCCTATGCCTGCTTTTTCTCTGATGATGGTCAGATGCGGAAAGGCTGATTCGGAAATCCCCGGATTGGGATCCACATAATAAATAGGTGTTCCTTTTTTCACATAATGTAATAAGGATGCAGCAGGATAGACTTGCAATGAAGTTCCAATAACGGCTAGTATATCGGCTTCTTCCACCATTTCTATGGCAGTCGGAATGAGTGGAACGGCTTCTCCAAACCACACGATATGGGGTCTCAATTGGTCGCCATTCTTACCTACATCTCCCAGAAATAAATCCTTTTTCCATTCCAAAACTTCATTTTCATCATATACACTTCTCACTTTAAAGAGTTCGCCGTGCAAGTGTAAAACGGCAGCACTACCGGCTCTTTCGTGTAGGTCGTCTACATTTTGGGTAATGATTTGAACTATAAAATCTCGTTCCAGGTCTACCAAATCCAAATGCCCTTGATTGGGTTGGACCTTAAAAAGTTGCGCGCGCCGTTTGTTATAAAAATCCAAAACCAATTCGGGATTCTTACGCCAACCTTCGGGTGAAGCCACTTCCATGACATCATGTCCTTCCCACAAACCACCTGCATCTCTGAAGGTTTGCACACCACTTTCAGCACTTACGCCGGCTCCGGTTAAGACTACTAGGGTTTTCATTTTTGAAGTTTGATTTCTTTCACCGTAGAAACACTATCACATCGTTCCACCCACATTTGCAGAGGAGCTGATTTGGAAGTAGGTTCGATAAAATAAATGGGACAAGCAATTTCTTTCAAAGTACTTTTTTGAAAATCGACATCGCCATAGTACAACAAACTCATCACTTGAACAGAATCAACTTGATGAACAGTCATATAGGTTTTAACCTCGGGAGCAAAAACCAGATGTGGCTTGGTGCGGATGCTTTTTAAAGTGCGGGCATTGGGTAAATAATCAAATTCGATGTTTTTTTTACTGAAAAAAAAGTTCAATAACATCATGCCTAAAGCCAATCCTAAGAGAAAAAAACTAAATCTTCTTAGAAATGCGGATATTTTTGGGTTCATATAAATATTTTTTGGGATTGTATAATTTTTATTGCTGGTAAAATAGCCATAAGATTAACATCATACCAACCGGGAATGATTAAATGGCTATTACATGTGACCTATAAAAAACAAATAAATTTAAACACATGAAATTTTATAAAAATAATAAGTTGATATCTCTATAAGGAATGCTAAACCAGTCGGCAACTGTTTTGTGTGTCAAAATACCATTAAACAAATACATGCCGGCTTGCAAACCTTTGTCAAATCGGATGACGTGTTCAAAACCGCCTTCTTCGGCAATGTGTTGTAAAGTAGGACTGATGATATTACTGATGGAAACACTGGCTGTTCTGGCGTATCTGGAAGGAATATTGGGAACACAATAATGTATGACATCGTGTTTGACAAATGTTGAATCGGTATGGGTAGTCAGTTTGCTGGTTTCAAAACAGCCTCCACGGTCAATGCTGACATCGACTATAACCGAACCTTCTTTCATCCTTTCTACCATGGCTTCGGTTACTACTACAGGCGCACGCATACTACCCCGTAGTGCTCCGATAGCTACATCGCAACGTTTCAGTGATTTTTCAATGGTTTTTTGTTGTAAAGTAGACGTGTAAATATTGGTACCTAAGCTCTTTTGCAAATTGCGCAATTTGACAACCGAATTATCAAAAACCTTTACGATAGCTCCCATACCCAAACCGGTTCGAGCGGCAAATTCGCCCACTGTTCCGGCACCGAAAATCACAATATTGGTTGGTGGAACACCATTGATATTGCCCAAAAGCAAACCTTTTCCACCGTGTACATTACTCAACAATTCGGATGCAATGTGAATGGAGGCTATACCGGCAATCTCGCTCGATGCTTGTACGATGGGATAAGACCCATGTTCGTCTCGGATATAATCAAAAGCTAACGCTGTGATTCGCTTTTTAGCCAGTTCTTCAAAATAAGATTTTTCCTGCGTTTTGATTTGCAAAGCCGAAAACAAGACTGTTTGCGGATTCATCAATTCGATTTCCTTCAAGGATGGCGGTTCGACTTTGAGAATCATCGAGCATTCAAAAACTTCTTTGCGGTCATAGGCAATTTTGGCACCAGCCTCCGAATACTCTTTGTCTGAAAAATTGGCACCAACACCGGCACCTGTTTCAATGACAAACTGGTGTCCATTGGCCGTTAAAGAGGCTACAGCATCGGGAGTAAGGCAAACCCTTTTTTCCTGAAAGTGTGTCTCTTTGGGAATTCCAATGACCAACTTTCCTTTGCGTCTTTGCACTTCCAGCATTTCTGCTTGCGGCATCAACTGGGATTGGGTGAAAGGGGTTTTTGGTTTTGTGGACATCTGTAAATTAGAAATTAGAAATTAGAAATTGTATCGATTGCTATCGGGATTGGAATTTATGCATTGTTTATTACCAATTTTCTTTTACCATCCGGCATTTCCTCAATATATACGGAAACAGCGTCTAAAGGTAATAAATTTTTAATTTTTTCCGGCCATTCGATCAAGCAAAATGCCTTTGAATCAAAATATTCTTCAATCCCCATATCCAAAGCTTCCACTTCCGAATTGATTCTATAAAAATCGAAATGATATACTATTTCCTGGGAGGTCGTTCTATATTCATTGACTAGTGAAAAGGTAGGGCTGCTCACGGTATCGGTTACACCTAATACTTTGGCAATCATTTTAATCAAGGTGGTTTTACCTACGCCCATTTTACCGTAAAAAAGGAAAATACGGCCTTGTGTTGCCTCCAATAACGCTTTGGCTACGGATTCCAATTCTGTAAGTTCGAATATTCTTTGCATTTCACAAAACTACATTATTTTTTAGAAAATAGAAAATGGAGAATCGCTGGTTCATTTCCATTCATCACTTTGACCTATCTCCATGAGCCAATCAGATTTTCCTTTTCCATACAATTCTATACGGAACTATTTCAGTTTTCTAAAAAAAATTTACCTTTGGAAAATCTTAACTCCAAATTTAATATCATGTCTCAAAAGATTTTCCAATTATTTTTATTCTTTATCAGTTTTAGTTTGTTTGCTCAAACCACAATGACTCCTGAGAAACTGTGGGAAGTGAAGCGCATAACTGCCATGGGTTTGTCTAAAGATCAATCGGCTATCGTTTATGCCGTAGGAACTCCCGATATGGCAACCAATAAAATTCCTAAAAAATTCTATTTACTCAACCTACAAAGTAAAAGTATCACTGAAATTGCAAAACCTGAAGAATTCCTCCCCGACACAAAAATTTCCGCCAATGGTCGTTACCGTTTGAGCACTGAAGAAGTTAAAATGCTACCGGTTTTCGGCAAAGATTTATATCCCGAATTGGATCAATCCAATGTCATGACTTTTGAAGATATTCCATATCGACATTGGGATTCTTGGGAAGATGGAAAATTCAATCACATTTTTGTAACTGAAATCCCCATTCCAACCAATAAAAAAGATTTATTGGAAGGTAAAATGTTTGATTGTCCCATCTTGCCTTTTGGAGGAGACGAAGATTTTATTTGGCATCCTTCGTTACAAAAAGTAATCTATGTCACCCGTGCTTTTGAGGGTAAACCTACTGCTATGAGTACCAATACCGACTTGTTTGAATACGATCTCAAAAGTGGTACGACTATCAATCTCACTGATGACAATGAAGGTTATGACCTCCAACCCAGTTTCAATGCTAAAGGTGTTTTAGCTTGGTTACAAATGAAAAGAGACGGCTATGAAGCCGATAAACAAGACCTTATTATTTTAAACGGAACCAACAAAGTAAATCTTACAGCTGCCCATGATCACATACATGTAGAAAGTTTCCAATGGAGTGCAGATGGAAAATCCATTTACTTTACTTCTGCAATCAATGGAACCGTGCAACTATATTCTGTGTTGGTTGACAACAGTGTAGAACCCGGTAAAAAAGTTAAAAAATCAAAAGTTGCGGCGCCCAAATTATATGAAATCAAACAACTCACCCAAGGAGATTTTGACATCACCGGGATAATAGGTCAAGTTGGGGGAAGCATTTATGTCACCCGTCAGGATTTTAATCACGCTGTTGAAATTTTTGCCGTAGATAACGGCTCTGGTCAAATGACCCAAATTTCTCATGTGAATGATGCTTTTTACGCTCAAATCAAAACGTGTAAAACCGAACGCCGCTATATTACTACTGCTGATAACCAACAATTGATGAGTTGGATTGTTTATCCTCCCGATTTTGACCCTACCAAAAAATACCCGACCCTACTCTATTGTCAAGGTGGCCCACAATCTCCGTTGACTCAGTTTTATTCTTTCCGTTGGAACTTACATTTGATGGCATCACAAGGTTATATTATTGTAGCTCCAAATAGAAGAGGTATGCATGGACACGGTACCAAATGGAATGAAGACATCAGCAAAGATTGGGGAGGCAAGGAAACACAAGATTTATTGGCCGCTATTGACGATATGTCTAAGGAATCTTATGTAGACAAAGACAGATTGGGCGCTATCGGAGCTAGTTTTGGAGGATTCTCGGTATTTTATTTAGCCGGAAATCACGAAAACCGATTCAAAACTTTTATTGCTCATGCCGGTATCTTTGATTTTAGAAGTATGTATGGCACAACCGAAGAACTCTTTTTTGAGAATTGGGAAAAAGGTGGTGCTTATTGGGAGAAAGATAATGCTGTTGCGCAAAAGAGCTTTGCCAAATCACCTAGTAATTTTGTTCAAAATTGGAATACACCCATTATGATTATTCAAGGTGGAAAAGATTATAGAGTTCCCGAAAGTCAGGCGATGCAGGCATTTCAAGCAGCGAGATTACGCGATGTCAAAGCCAAACTCCTCTTATTTCCAGATGAAAACCATTGGATTTTAAAACCTCAAAATGCCTTGGTATGGCAACGGGAGTTTTACAAGTGGTTGAAAGAAACTTTGTAAAATTATTTAATGCGATGCACTGAGCCTGTCGAAGTGTGCTAATTAGCTAATGTGCTTATGTGCTAATTGGCTAATTGGCACATTAGCACATTAACACATTGTCAAATTAAAACCATGTCAGAATTCAACGATCAAATTAAACTACTCATTTCTCATATTTCCGAAAAGGAAAAAGATAAGTTATTGGCACGCCTTTTAAGGAAAGATATGGCTTTGGCAAAGAGGCTCTTTTTTGAATACATGAATACGGAGACTGTGGAAGAAAAAAGAGCGCATTTGGCTCAAAAAATCGACCTAAATTTAGAAAGGCTCAATCAAAATAAAGTCAGTGTCGATTCTTTATTGATTCAATTGAGAGAAATAAGTGGCAATATCAATGACCATGTGTATGAAACCAAAGATAAATTTGGTGAAATTTCCTTGAATATACACATGCTCAATCAAACTTTCAAGACATCGTTTACTTTACTTCAGAAGACTTCTTCCTTTCGGATGCATGCTTTTAATCTATATGTGGTGACGCGTATTTTTAGGACTTTGATTCAAATCACCAAACTCCATGAGGATTTTCGGATTGAGTTTAAGTCGGATTTGATGCTTTTAAGGAATAATATGTCGCAAGTACCAGCCTTGATGGATACTGCTATCAGGCATGGATTGGATTTGAACTGGATAGATGTTTATGAAATTCCTTCCTATATTGAAAGTATACATAGAGATATTCGGAAAAGTGGATTTTTGAGATGATTTGTTAATTTGCCAATTTGTAAATGTGCTAATTCTTTTACCTATTAACGAACAAACCCCGAAGGTTTTGAAAACCTTCGGGGTTTAAAAAGTTAATGTGTTAATTGGCACATTAGCACATTTACAAATTAATAAATTAGCATATTCTTTTACCCAATGACGTAACAAACCCCGAAGGTTCTGAAAACCTTCGGGGTTTAAAATGTTAATGTGTTAATT
>JADZFW010000150.1 GCA_020854235.1 Flavobacteriaceae bacterium | reverse complement strand
TCTCTATTGGTTTTGTATTTTCCTACGTAGATAAAATCATTGCTGACATTGGGATTCACATCAAAAACCCAAATATAACCACCATCTTGATGCGCTACAAATAGCAATCCGCCCATTCCTTTTTGTGAAGTATAAGCTGCTCCCGTGACACTACTTACGAAACCACCAACTGAAAGAGCAGCATCGGGAATAAATGCCAAACCTTCGGGACCGGAATTGCCGGTATCGGTCATGGGTGAAGGAGCGTTTAATAAATCCCAACTTTGAGTCATAGCCATACTGGCAAAATCGGAAGTGTGTGTATATTTTTTGATTTCATAATTGTTTTCATCCAAAATATAAAATACGAGTTCAGCATCATTGACTAAAGTAACTGCTTCGGGTCCTCCTGCTAGGGTTTTATTTCCAATTTGACTAAAGGACTGTGTAGTTTCATTGAATTGAAGCACTCTTAATTTGCCATCATTTTGAACCAGATACAAACGTTTTGAAACTTTGTTCCAATACAATCCACTAGCTTCCACTATTCCCGATGCATCCATAACCGAAGTTAGATTAACTGCCGAAGTCCAAGTGGAAGCGGGCCAAGCACTTTGACTCATCAATTTTATAGGCATGCCGAATGTACCAATGAACAATATTAGAAAAGGTAAAAAGCGAAATTTTCGAGACATAATCTAATTTTTATTATGCAAATATCTGATTTAATATTCATTTATCTAAATTTGCAGCAAAACAAGAAACCATGACCGAATTACAAAACCTCATCAACAAAGCTTGGGATAACCGCAGTTTACTCGCCGACACTACCACGATTAAAGCCATTCGCGAAGTTATAGACCTCTTGGATATGGGACTTTTACGCGTAGCCGAACCGGTAGAAGGTGGTTGGCAAGTCAACGAATGGGTAAAAAAAGCCGTCGTATTGTATTTTCCTATTCAAAAAATGGAAGTTTTGGAATCGGGAATTTTTGAATATCACGACAAAATTCCTTTGAAAAGAGGTTATAAAGAGAAAGAAGTCAGGGTAGTTCCCAATGCAGTAGCGCGTCATGGTGCGTATATAGCTCCCGGAACTATTTTAATGCCTAGTTATGTCAATATTGGTGCTTATGTCGATTCGGGAACGATGGTCGATACCTGGGCTACGGTAGGAAGTTGTGCGCAAATTGGAAAAAATGTGCATCTAAGTGGCGGTGTAGGGATAGGCGGTGTATTGGAACCTTTGCAAGCAGCTCCTGTCATCATTGAAGACAATGCCTTTATCGGATCGAGATGTATCGTGGTAGAAGGTGTTCGGGTAGAAACCGAAGCGGTTTTAGGAGCCAATGTCGTTTTGACCGGAAGTACTAAAATCATCGATGTCACCGGCGACAAACCCATCATATATCAAGGCGTTGTACCGGCTCATTCCGTAGTGATTCCGGGTAGTTATCCCAAAGATTTTAAAGCCGGAACGTATCATGTACCTTGTGCGCTCATCATTGGCAAACGCAAAGAAAGCACCAACAAAAAGACTTCGCTCAACGATGCACTCAGAGAATACGATGTCGCGGTTTAGTTCAATCTAAAAAATTCTTATTTCAGTAAACAGTTTATCCACCGTTAAGGTTTGATTGGTAGCATCAAACATACTTTCCAATGGATAAGATTGCCCATTTATTTCAAATCCTTTGATTTCAAAAGGAATGCCTATCAAACGGATTTTAAATTGGGAATAATTGGATTCCCATTCACCTTCATGTTGCATGCGGATGAAACATTCGGTTTCATTTCCAATCACTTCAAAAGTGCGCAGTGTAAATTGCCCTTTGACGTAATCATACCCATCTTGTGCATCATCATAAAATAGGGAAGTTTCAGATCCCATTTTAAAATACACATCCAATCCGATGGATTCAAATGTCAATTCGCCTACATATTGTTGAACCGGATATTTAGGAATAACGGCACCTGCCTTTATTAAAATCGGAATTTCTTCAAATCCGGTAGCAATCCAATGCTCTTTGCCTCCTTCAATTTTTTCTTGGTTCCACATATTAAACCAACTGCCTTTGGGAACATACACTCTCCTACCCAAAACATTGGGTTCCAAGATGGGACAAACCAATATTTGTTCGCCAAAAATAAACTCATCCGTACGGTAATAGGTATGCGGATCTTCTTGGTCAAAATATACTAACGGTTTTAGAAGGGGAATTCCTTCGTTTACATACTTCCAAAACATCGTATATAAATAAGGTAATAATTGATATCTCAATTCGACAAACTTTCGTACCACATCCACTACTTCATCCCCAAACGACCAAGGTTCTTGTTCGCCGTGATCTCCCGAAGAATGGGTACGACAGAATGGATGAAAAACGCCTAATTGCATCCAACGAGCATAGAGTTCGGGAGTAGGTTGCTCCGTAAAACCTCCAATATCCGAACCTACAAAGCCCATTCCGCTGAGTGACATGCGTTGCATTTGCACATTGGCTATCCATAGATGTTCCCAAGATGCTATATTATCACCAGTCCAAGTGGAACTGTAGCGTTGGGTACCTGCATAAGCTGAACGTGTGATGATGAAAGGTCTTTTGGGATAGGCAAATCGTTTGACGCCATGATAAGTAGCCCGAGCCATTTGCATGCCGTATATATTATGTGCCTTTCTATGGCTACAAGGATTGCCTTCATAATGATGTCTTACATCCAAAGGGAAAGTTTTGTCGGGAACTTCCATTACGGCAGGTTCATTCATATCATTCCATACCCCTTGAATGCCTATTTCGGAAATGAGTTCTTGAAATAATCCCATCCACCAATGTCGCACCTCAGGATGTGTAAAATCGGGGAAATGGCAGAATCCCGGCCATACTTTGCCTTTCATATAAGGTCCATCGGCTCGGTGGCAGAAATAATCGTTTGCCAAACCTTCTTGATAAACACTGTAATTGGGATCTATTTTGATACCCGGATCGATGATGGCAATGGTTTTAAAACCATCGGCAGCTAAATCGCTGACCATTTGCTTGGGATCGGGAAAATATTCTTTGTTCCAAGTAAAGCAACGAAAACCGTCCATATAATCAATATCCAAATAAATGGCATCACAGGGAATTTGAAGTTCTCTGAATGTATGTGCAATCTCTCGCACCTTCGTTTCAGGATAATAACTCCATTTACATTGGTGATATCCCAAAGCCCATAGAGGAGGTAATTCGGGTTTGCCTGTGAGATGTGTATATTTTACAACTACGTCCTGCATTTGAGGACCATAGATAAAATAATAGTTCATCTCGCCACCTTCCGCTTCAAAATGGGTGATATTTTTTTTGGAACTACAAAAATCAAAAGAAGTACGGAAAGTATTGTCGAAAAAAATTCCATAGGCGATTTTGGAATGCAATCCAATATAAAAAGGAATGACTTTATACAGAGGATCTTGGTCTTTTTTGTAAGAATATTGGTCGGTGGACCAGTTTTCAAACTTTTTACCTTTCATATTCAAATGAGCCGCTTTGTCGCCCAATCCAAAAAAACTCTCCCCTTCGGTAGCATGTTTGGTCATCTTAATCCTATTGCCTCCCGATTCAAAAGGTTCTTCCCAATGGAAACCCAATTCATCTTCCAAAATTATTTTTTCATCACGGTCATAAATAGTGATGCGAGCATCTTTTTGGGCAACCCTACACAAAAGCAAAGAAGTTTTGATAAAAAAGTAATCGGAAGTCTCCGAGAAATGCAAATCAGTAAAAAAATGAGTGTGTTTTGTATCTATTGCATAAGAAAAATCGGGTTCAAAAATCCCATTGGTTGTGTATCGAAAGCGAATCAAACCATCTTCCAAGACTTGAATCCTGAATTGTACTTGGTTTTCACATTTGAAAAGGATGTAGTCGGGATTGGATTCGGTGGAAACTATGGGACCCGGAAAATATAAATCATTCGTTTTGAGTGTTGTATCTGTAATCATGTAAGATGAGACTTAAAACACAAATCTATAAATATAAACGAGAATGAAAAACAAACTAGTTTTATAAATCAGGAAGTTTCCACATTTCATATAAGACTACAAAATCTTTTATATAAGTCTTTGCTTTTCAAAAAAGAGTGTATTTTTGCCAACAAATTAATTTAAAAACCATGAGTATAAAAGTTGCCATTACGGCTCAAGACAAACAAACCATTTCGGGACATGCCGGACATTGTGATCATTTTTTCATTTTTGAAATAGATGAAGAAGGTCAATACCAAAAATCTTCGGTAGAAGTAACTGATGCAGATTCACTACATAATTTTTTACACGGTGATGCTGCTCAATTTGAAAATCATTTTATAAAAGACGTCAAAATACTATTGACTCAAGATATAGGTCAGGGAGCTGTTCAAAAATTGGCCAGACAAAAAATTGCTGCCTACATCATCAGAGAAGACGATCCTGAGACTGCCATTCAAAAATTGGTTGAAGGCACTTTGGAAGCCTACGCAAATGAAGGCGGTGGTTGTGGATGCGGCAGTGGTGGCGGACATCACGAACATGATCACGGACATCATCACGAACACGAACATGCACATGAACACGGAGGTGGATGTGGATGTGGAAGTGGTGATGATCATGGACACGATCATGGCAATGGAGGCTGTTGTCAAAATAACTAACTTTCTTAACAATTTTCAATTTAATTAAGAATTAGATTATAAAAAAACCTCTCAAAATAATTTGAGAGGTTTTTTTTGTTACTAAAAGTTTGGACAAAAAAAAACTCCTCATTACTGAGGAGTTTGGGGTGGAAGACCGGTCTCGAACCGGCGACCTTCTGAACCACAATCAGACGCTCTAACCAACTGAGCTACAACCACCATGTACATCCTAATGCTTTAGGAGTATTTTTGAGTGGGCAAATGTAAACTATTTTGAGATTATTGCAAAATAAATTACAACAAATCATCCAAACTTTTTACAGCCACTACCCTTTCAGCAGTGAAGCCTTCGGCAGATTCCACGCCTATGATTCTCCCTAGATCTCGTGCTCTGTAGCGGATGCTATCCAGAAAATTAGAGGAAGCTATTGGGGTCATGGGTTCTTCGGAATTGGGATTAAAGACTTGAGATTCATACGCTTTTACCGCTTGCATCTTTACTTCCAAGAATGCCGAAACATCGACGACAAAATCGGGATTTAGGTTTTTCCATTGGATGTAGTGAAACACGTGTTTGGGACGCCAAGCCGTTTGATTTTGACCCTTGAATTGGGTTTCAATTTTCATCAAACCGGATAAGAAACAAGCTGAGGTAGTCAAATCGGAGGCTTTGGCATGATCGGTATGACGGTCATCTATGGCATTGGTGAGGACAATATCGGGTTGGTATTGTCTGATTTTTTCGATGAGTTTCAATTGGTTTTCCCGATTGTTGAAAATAAAACCATCGGGTAAATTGAGATTCTCACGAAAACGCACCCCTAAGATTTGAGCCGCTTTTTCAGCTTCCTGTTGACGGATTTCCACGGTACCTCTAGTTCCCAATTCGCCTTGAGTCAAATCGAGAATCCCTACGACTTTGCCTGCTTTAATCTCTTTGGCCAATGTGGCACCGCAACCCAATTCAACATCATCGGGATGTGCACCAATAGCCAGAATATCTAATTTTATCATTTGAGTGGTCTTTAGCGTTTTCAAAACTACGGAAATTATTTTACTTGGGTTTGGGGTTTAGGTTTCAATAGCTATCGGGATGTTTATTAGGTTATTCAACAAGACATACACATGACTCAAGAAGGCATACGCACACTTCCACCACATAAGTCACATGAGGACACTTAAGTTAATCTGTTAATCAGACGAAAAAAACAACTAGTTCAAATAAAAATGCAACGCTTTCAAACAAAAATGCAATGAGTTCAAACAAACATGATGCGAGTTCAAAGAAACATGATGCGAGTTCAAAGAAAAATGAAAGGCATTTAAGGGGTTATAGGTAAAAACGCATGCTAAGTTTGCCAAACTTTGAAAGTTTGGTAAACTTGAATAAATGCAAATCACAAATAGGGTAATTCATAATTAATCGTATAAAATTATTTTATATATTTGAAAATGAAATGAGCCATGATAGTCCAATAGAAATGCCACGAAACAAGTTATGTATAGGGAGAAAAATTTCACTCGCTTCGTTGCAAATCAAGTCTGACTATAAAAAAAAATTACGTAAGCAAATCAGTGAACTCCGCTGAAAAATATACCCAAAGTGAACTAAATAATTATATACAGATGAATCCAGTTGTACATTTTGAACTTCCTTATAAAGATGCAAAAAGAATTACAAAATTTTATACAGACAGTTTTGGTTGGAAAATCACTGACTTAGGGCAACAATCAGGTAATTATATTTTGGCACAAACAGCAGTCAATGATGCAAAACCAGGCTTTCCGGCTGGTAGTATTGATGGTGGTTTTTATCCAACAAAACCCGATTGGCCAAGCCAATATCCATCCATTGTAATTGGAGTTGAAAATATAGATCAATCCATAAATAAAATAAACCAAAACGGAGGAACTGTTTTAGGTGAACCCTTTTCAATTCCAAATTTTGGTATTTACGTTTCTTTTTTAGATACAGAAGGAAACAGAAATAGTATCATTCAACCACAAGGAATGTAAATTTCTTGTCAAATGGATTGAATGAAATGTCATAATACGTTTAAGATCAGTATAAAATATTATCAAATCCTAAAAATGTATAAATAGAAAAGAGTAGCAAAAGCATCATCATGATTTCACTGTTGTTGTTGCTAATATTGGCATTTGCAAACGCAGGTTGACCAATGATGTGGTTCGGAATTTTTCATTTGTTTAAACTAAACGCATTAATTGGTTGGCTTGAAAGTTTAATAATTGAAAAATTCAAATTATCTAATCGGCATTGGGATAATATTTTCATCTAACCTAGGTTTGACAATTTAGTCTCTTTAATCTTCTATTATTCCAATAAGTATGAGAGGATTACACTAAAACCAACTTTGGGAATTATTATTAACTTTGGAGCAAAGAAAAGCACTCTGTTTATGCTGCGTCGCTTTAACTGGAATCCTCATATTCCAAAACGAAATTGGCTTCAAATGCATGAGGTTGGAAACAAATAAAACTCAAAATCAGGAATAAAAAGAAATCAATAGTCAGCATATTAACAAAACTCAGCAGGAGAAGATACACCAAAGGAAACTGCAGAAAAAATCGTCTAATTATTGAATGCCATTAAAATTTTTTATGGAACAAACTAATAATGAAATTTGACGAAATATATTTTGAACATCATAAAATAGTTTTTAACCTTGCGCTGCAATATGTTCAGAATATTGAAGATGCAGAAGAAATTACTCAAGATGTATTTGTAAAAGTATTTGACAATCTAGATTCTTTCAAAAACCAGTCAAGTTTAAAGACTTGGATATATCGAATTTCCATTAATCAATCCTTGGATTTTATCAAAGCCCAAAATTCACAAAAAAGAAATTTTCTTTCTTCAATATTCAGTTTGAATGATACAAAATTCAAATATGAAGCTACAAATTTTAATCATCCAGGCATAGAATTGGAACAAAAAGAAGCCTATCAAAAAATATTTGAAGCTATAAACCAACTTTCAGATCATCAAAAAACAGCAATTATTTTACTGAAAATTGAAGACAAATCACAAGCAGAAACAGCCGAAATAATGAATTTAAATGTAAAAGCTTTAGAGTCGTTGTTTCAAAGAGCAAAAAAAAATTTAGAAATCTTATTAAACCAAAAAGGGTATAAATGAAAAATTCGTCTAATACAGATATGAAACAAGTTTTTGAACAGTTAGCCAATATGAATAAGGTTGAGCCTAGTATTAACTTGTATGCACAGACATTAAATAAAATACAAAGGCAAAAAATAATTCCTTTATTTTGGGTAAAAGTGGTAGCTTGTTTATTCATACTTTTTATAGGATCAGAATTTTACTTGACAACAAATAAAAACAATACAGCTAAAAAGGATATTTCAATTATTATATACAAAACCAATAATATTTTATACGATGAATAAATCAAAATTTCATGTCTTAATAATACTTGGATTACTAATATCCAATGTTATTTTATTTTTTATGTTATTCAAAGAGCACAAGGGAAATGAAGGTCCAAAAAATATCATCATTAATAAATTGCATTTTGATAAAAATCAAATTAAAGATTACGAAGTATATATTCAGCAACATCGCAAAGCCATTGACGAAAATGAAGCGATAATGAATGCGTTGAGAAGCAATTTGTTTGAACAGCTTACATATCAACAAGATTCAACTAAAATAGATTCAATAATTAACATAATTGCCAAACAGCAGTATGTTGCTGAGAAAATAAATTACAATCATTTTTTAGCAATAAAACACTTGTGCAAACCTTTACAACAGCAGGATTTTAATAAATTCACAAAAGAAATTACTGATTTGTTTTCTTCAAAAGAAAGGAAGTAATCCTATATATCGTCTAATATAAAAGTTGAAGCAATTGTGCTTTACAATTAAATAAAAATATTAGATAAATGACGCGATTACATTTATGGTTGGTACTTGTTTCAACATATACATTTGCTCAAAACAACAATCAAAATATTCGAGGAGTTGTTGTTGACAAATTTTCTCAAACACCTTTAACCGGTGTCATTCTTCAAATTACCTCTTTACAAAAAAACACTACAACAGACATCCAAGGGAAATATACTTTCTCAAACATTCCACCAAACAATTATGAAGTAAAAATAACTTATATGGGTTATAAAAGCATCACAATCCCCAATGTGGTGGTTACTTCGGGCAAAGAAGTGATTTTGGATATTGCTTTGGAAGATGATTTCACAAAACTTAATGAAGTTGTCATCAAATCAAACAATAAAGGTAGTACAATCAATAAATTGTCAAGTGTAAGCGCAAGAACTTTTTCGATTGAAGAAGTTAACCGATATGCTGGGGGAAGAAGTGACCCAGCTCGGTTGGTGGCAAATTTTGCAGGTGTAAGTGCACCCGATGACAGTAGAAACGACATTGTTATTCGAGGCAATTCTCCAGTTGGTGTACTTTGGCGAATTAATGGAATGAATGTAACGAATCCAAATCATTTTGCATCTATTGGTACAACAGGCGGAGCCGTTAGTGCTTTAAATTCCAATTTATTAAAAAGTTCTGATTTTTTTACGTCTGCTTTTCCTGCCGAATATGGTAATGCAACAGCAGGTGTTTTTGATTTGGGAATTAGAAATGGTAATAATAAAAAACGAGAAACAACGGTTCAAGCAGGTGTAATCACTGGTTTGGAAGTTACAACCGAAGGTCCATTCAGCCAAAAAAATGACGCATCATATTTAGTAGGTTATCGCTATGCTTTGGCAGCATTTGCACAAAAATTAGGTGTAAATATTGGGACAACTGCAACGCCATCCTATCAAGATTTATCATTTAAATTAAATAGTGGGACTTCTAAATTTGGCAAATTTTCAATGTTTGGAATTTTGGCTACAAGCACCATAGAAATAGGTCGAGGAAGTTCTAATACATTATACGGCAATGGAAATCAAGTGGATTTTGCTAGCAATATTGGCATTATTGGGGTCAATCATTTTAAACAAATCAATCAAAAATCGTTTATAAGTTCTACCATTGGTCTCAATTATTCGAGTACGGATCAAACAGGTTATGATACAGATAGACCTACTAACACAGATTTTATCAAAGAAGTCAATAAGGTTGCTAAAACAAGCTACAATATAAGTAGCACTTATAACTCAAAAATTAACTCTCAACTATTTTTTAAAGCAGGTATTATAGCTGAAATTATTGGATTGAATTTATTTTATAAAACCAAAGAAAATATATATGACAATTATAATCAAATATGGGATTATAACAGCACAACAAATTTGGCACAGGCTTTTGCACACCTAAAATATAATATTACAGAAAATCTCAAAATGAATGCAGGAATTCATTATCAAGTTTTTTTCTTGAATCATTCAAAATCTATTGAACCAAGAATTGGATTGATTTACAATGCAACCCATAACAGTAGTTTTAATTTGGGTTATGGCTTACATTCACAAATGCAACCTATCAATGTTTATTTTTTACAAAGCACCGATGCCAATGGAAATACTGTTTACAACAATAAAAATCTTGACTTCACCAAAAGTCATCATTTTGTTTTAGGCTATAATATTCAACCGTTTAACGATTGGAGAATAAAAGTGGAAGCTTATTATCAATCCATTTACAATGTTCCGGTTAATACTTTTTCTAGTAGTTATTCTATGCTCAATACTGGATCCACGTTCAAAACAGATTTAGAAGATAATTTATCCAATGATGGAACTGGGAAAAACTTTGGAGCTGAATTGACTATAGAAAAGTTTTTCAGCAAAGGATATTATGGGTTGTTTACTTCATCCCTTTATAGTTCAAAATATATTGGAAGTGATGGTGTTGAAAGAAATACAGCTTTCAATGGGAAGTATGTTTTTAATGTATTGGCGGGAAAAGAATGGAAAGTAGGCAAAGAAAAAACAAACAAATTTTCAACTGATATTAAATTTACCAATGCCGGTGGAAGAGCTTATACACCAATCGATTTAACAACGTCAAATGCCACAGGACACGAACAACTCTCTACCAATGCTTATTCTAGCTATTACGATAATTATTATCGTTTAGATGTAAAAACAGGGTATTCCTTGAATAGTAGTAAAAGAAAAATCTCTCATACTTTTTCATTGGATTTGCAAAATGTAACCAATCATAAAAATGTTTTTTCACAAAGTTATGATGATAGAACTCAAAGTTTAAGCACAACTTATCAGCTCGGATTTTTCCCTAATGTGGTATACAAATTACAGTTTTAAAATTAAAAACCACAAAGAAATAGAATAATACCTAAAATTTAATTTAATGAAAACAATAGTAAATTTTTCAATCCTGTTTTTTTTCTTCAATTGTATAATGGCCCAAACAGAAATATATTCTATTCAAAGTAGTATCCCTATAGAAATGCTTTTTCAAGATGGAAAATCAAAGGCTTTGATATTGAGCTATGATGATGGAAAAATTCAGGATAGACAACTTGTAGCACTTTTAAATAAATATAAGTTAATAGGAACGTTTCATTTGAATTCAAATAAATTGGGAACAAATGATTACTTGAGCAAAAGTGAAATAAAAGACCTTTATATAGGACATGAAGTTTCATGTCATACATTCAATCATCCTGGTTTGAGTACTTTATCTTTTATCGATATTGTTTATGAGGTGATTGAAGATAGAAAAGAATTAGAACGATTAATGAATTATCCTATAAGAGGAATGGCTTATCCATTTGGAAACAATAATGAATTTGTTATTGATGTAGTTAAAGAATTGGGTATTGAATATGCCCGAACTGTTGATGATACTTATAATTTCAAAATTCCTGAAAACTTTCTAAAATGGCATCCTACTATCCATCAATTTTCAAAAGCCTTTTGGAAACCGAATGACGCAGCAAATGACAATATTGAATTAGCTTCATTTTACAAAACAATCAATGATTTTTTAGAAACAAAAGAATTGGCTTTATTAGATGTTTGGGGGCATTCCTGGGAAATGGGAACTGACCAAGTCAAATGGGCTGAAACAGAAAATTTCTTTAAAATGATTGCAAATAACCCTTCCATTCATTATACAACTCAAATTGATTTAGTAGATTATATCAATTCATATAAAAACTTAAAATTTTCTGTTGATAAAAAAATAGTTTATAATCCAAGTGCAAAAACTATATTCTTTAAATTTAATGGTAAAATATTTAGCGTTTTAGCAGGGGAAACAACAGTTTTATCTTTATGATTTAGCCTAATAAAAACGTATTGTTTAACACTTAAATATGTGCATAATAAATCTTATTATCAATCTAGCGGATTAACATACCTATTTTATCAGCCATTGATAGTTGCAGTAAAAGTAATGAAGACATAACATCTTCAATCCCTTAATTCTTTAACATTTTGCTGAAAGTTGCTATTTCTTAAAAAATTAATTTTCATTCAATTGTTGTATTTCAATTATATATAAACAAAAATATTTAATAAATTAAAAAAAACAATTTCATGTCAAGACTTAAATTATTATTCCATAATGCTCGCTTTATCTTAGAAGTTAGTTTGATTTTAATATTGTTTGGATGTTCAAAAGATGATAATTCAGCACCTTCAGGAGATTTACAAATTATTCCACGTGAACCAGCGTATATAGGTTGTTATTCGGTTGTTGGCACAAGTCAAACCAATTTTTGGGATAACACGGGTAACAGTATCTCAGCACCTACAAGCAGTGCTATATTTTACGGGCAAGATGCTCAGTATTCTCACACAATACCTGTTTATACTCAAAGCATAGATGGACTTACAATAAAAGACGAAGTAACCGGATTGACCTGGCAAAAAAGTCATGACACCGGAATCTATTATTGGGCATCAATCCAAACTGTAGTGGACAATCTGAACAATCAAAACTATGGAGGCTACAACGACTGGCGCGTGCCAACTATAAAAGAATTATACTCTTTATGGAATGGAAGTATAGGCTGGCCCTACATTGATACAAACTATTTTGACACATTATATACAGATGAACAAGACCTTAGTCACGCAATATTCTGGAGTAGCGACAAATATACCGGCGTTATGGGTAACATAAGTGGAGAAACGCCTGGCGCAGAACTTGCCTTTGGTGTAAATTTTGGCACCGGACATATCAAAGCATATAGTATCAGCATTGGACCCAAACACTTTGTACGTTGTGTACGAGGCAATCTTGCGTATGGAGTAAATTTATTTCAAAACAATAACGACGGAACAATTTCCGATTTGGCCACCGGTTTGATGTGGCAACAAAACGACAACGGTTCGGGAATGGACTGGGAACACACACTGGCTTATGCTCAGACGCAAAATACAGCAAATTATTTGGGTCACAATGATTGGCGAATACCAAATGTAAAAGAACTTCAAAGTATTGTAGACTACACACGTTCACCATACGCAACAAACTCCGCCAATGTTGGTCCCGCAATAAATGCAATGTTCAATTGTACGGGTATTTTAAACGATGGAGGAAAAGCAGACTATCCATACTATTGGACAAGCACATCGGCAATTGCAAATCCAACTGGCACATATATTAATGCTTGGTACGTGGCATTTGGACAAGCTGAAGATGGAAGTGGCGAAGATCTTCACGGTGCCGGAGCAGTTCGTTTCGACAAGAAGACAATAGGAACAGGCGAAGGAGAAGAAAGGGTATTAAATTATGT
>JADZFW010000149.1 GCA_020854235.1 Flavobacteriaceae bacterium | reverse complement strand
CTTGGTACGTGGCATTTGGACAAGCTGAAGATGGAAGTGGCGAAGATCTTCACGGTGCCGGAGCAGTTCGTTTCGACAAGAAGACAATAGGAACAGGCGAAGGAGAAGAAAGGGTATTAAATTATGTACGACTAGTTAGAAATAATTAGAAAAATTGATAGAAAAGCAGAACAACTTTTGCTATCAACATAGCTTTCGTTGGATATGGAATTCCAATAATGAAACTAAAATAGTACACTTCTACTACTCTCATTATAAACTACATTTTCGGCAATACATAAAAGACTTAATAAATCTCAATAATAAATAAGTTTTTTCCAATTTATTTTACCAAAAAACGTAATTTGGAAAAACATACTTTTTTATTTATCATCAGAATTTAAAATTTTTCAGTTGGCTCTCCACTGAATTACTACAAATCCTGCTAAATATGATTACTTTTGTCGTGATGATTCAAATAGTACTCATAGGAGGTGGAAATCTCGCCGGACATTTGGCTTCTGTTTTTTCCAAAACAGCAGGTTTGCAGTTGGTACAAGTGTACAATCGTAAGTTGGATAAAATCAAATCCTTTGAAAAGTTTACTGAAATTACCGATGACATTCATGCACTTGTAAAAGCCGATTTGTACTTCATTTGCGTTTCTGATATAGCGATTATTGAAGTCAGTCGCAATTTGCCTCACTTAAACGGATTGGTTGTGCATACTTCCGGAGCTACTCCCCTATCTGTGTTAAATACCCATACCCAACGTGGCGTATGGTATCCATTGCAAAGCTTTACAACCCACCGAGTACCTGATTTCAAAGAAATTCCCATTTGTATTGAAAGTCATAATCCGCAAGATTTACAGCTCTTAAAACAAGTAGCTGAATTGATTTCCAATGCCGTTTATGAAATTGATTCCAATCAACGCATGCAATTGCATTTAGCAGCTGTATTGGTCAATAATTTTGTCAACCACTTGTATTACTTGGGTTTTGATTTTTTGGAACAACACCAACTTCCGGCTCAAATTTTATTTCCTCTGATCAAGGAAACGGCAATGAGAATTCATGAAGTCGATCCCTATGATGCTCAAACAGGACCAGCCAAACGAGGTGATATTCCTACCATGACCCGACATTTGAATCTTATAGAAGACGATACTCAAAAAGCCTTATACAAACTCATTTCACATTCAATTACCCAAACATATGGAAAAAAATTATAAAGAATTACTCAATCAGATTACCACTTTTATCTTTGATTTTGATGGTGTTTTGACCAATAGTACCATTTTATTGTTTGAAAATGGAGAATTGGTTCGCAATATGAGTGTCAGAGATGGATTTGCTATTAAAACTGCCGTTGAAAACGGGTATCGGGTGGCTGTTATTTCAGGTGGCACCAGTGATGCGGTTCGCTCACGACTCAATATGTTGGGTGTAACCGATGTATATTTACGCATCCACGATAAAATAGAAACGTTCAAAACGTATTGCGATATGTATCAATTGGATCCTCAAGAAATCTTGTATATGGGAGATGATTTACCCGATATGGAAGTGATGAAATTAGTAGGTTTATCTACAGCACCGCAAGATGCAGATAGTGAAGTGCTCAAAATAGCAAAATACATTTCACACAAAAATGGCGGTGAAGGATGTGTGCGTGATGTCATCGAACAAGTATTACGGGTTCAGGGTAAATGGTCGATTGAGAATGCTCATACGAAGTTTGGGTAATGGGTTAATTAGATAATTAGCTAATGAGATAATGAGGTTATGTCCCGATTCCCGATAGCTATCGGGATCGGAATTTGGTCTCCTGTTTTCAGGTTTCCTTTTTCAAATTAGAACGAAAAGAAATTTCTAATTCCATTTTTTTTATATATTTACATCCTAATTTAAATTTAACCACTCTTTAAAATGAAAAAATTATTATTCACTTTATTATTACTTTTTCCTTTGTTTTCTTTTTCACAAGAAATTTTAGGGAAATGGAAAACTATTGACGACGAAACCGGAAAAGCCAAATCTGTCGTGGAAATTTTTAAAGCTACCAATGGTAAAATATATGGTAGAGTTTATAAAATTTTAACTGTTGGTGAGGAAAATAAAAAATGTACGGAATGTAAAGGTGATTTGAAAGGTAAACCCATCACAGGAATGATCATCCTCAGCGGTTTGTCAAAAGACGGTGATGAATGGAGTGGAGGTACTATCATGGATCCCAACAAAGGAAAAACCTATGATTGTTATATCACCATGGAAGGGAATGATAAATTAAAAGTAAGAGGCTATATGGGTGTTGCTCTATTAGGTAGAACCCAATATTGGTATCGTTATACAGAATAAATCATAAATTTTAAATATAAAAACCGTCTTAAATTTATTTTTTTAAGACGGTTTTTTATTTTCTAATTGATTCGGATCAATCCAAAACCTTTAGTTTGGCGTATTGTAAAAGCAAATTTTTAGTACCTTCCTGAAATTTGATGGCCAATTTGATATTGGCACCTGTTCCCTCCAAACTCAACACCTCTCCTATTCCAAACCTACCATGTTCCACTCGGTTGCCCACTTTGATATTCGTATCGGGAATTTCCGTTTGGGAAACTGTAGATGAAGAAACTTTTTTGAGATTCTTGGGTGGTTGGAATTTTTCAACCGGTTTGCGTTCGGGTTTTTCGTATCTTATTTTAGAAACTTCGACCTCTCCAAATATATCGGCATCTAGAAATAAATTTTGACGAGGTTCGGGTTTTAAAGGTGTTTTCACATCTAAAAATTCCTCATCCAATTCGAGTAAAAAACGACTCGGTTCACAGTCTGTGAGTTTGCCCCATCTAAAACGCATTTGCGTATGCATCAAATACGCCTGACGTTCGGCACGTGTCAAGGCTACATAAAACAATCTACGTTCTTCTTCCAAATCTTCACGAGTATTCATATTCATAGCCGATGGAAACAATCCTTCTTCCATACCGGCAATATATACGATAGGGAATTCCAAACCTTTGGCCATGTGAACAGTCATCAAGGTTACCGCATCGTCATCACCTTCTTTCTTTTGATCCAAATCGGTGGTCAACGTCACGGTTTGTAAAAAAGCAGCCAACGAAATATCGGCTTCTTCCTCTTCCGATTGTACCGCTATAAAATCTTGAATTCCATTGAGTAATTCTTCAATATTTTCTATTCTACTGATATCTTCGGGAGTAGAATCACCTTCCAATTCTTTGACAATTCTAGTGCGATGTACGACTTCACGTGCCGTATCAAAAGCATTGTGAGATTGCATGAAGACTTTGAAACTCTCAATCATCATGACAAAATCGGATAATTTGGCTTTGGTAGGTGCATTGATGGCAATATCGATATTTTGAATTTGCTCCATGAGCGCATACAAAGAAATTTCCAACTCATTGGCTTTGACCACCAATCGATCTATCGTAGTATCCCCAATACCCCGAGCCGGATAATTGATGACTCGTATTAAGGCTTCTTCGTCGTTGGAATTGACCAACAATCTCAAATATCCCAAGAGGTCTTTGATTTCTTTGCGTTGGTAGAAAGACATGCCACCATAAATTCGGTATTGAATGTTTTTTTTGCGCAAAGCATCTTCAATGGCTCTGGATTGTGCATTGGTGCGATACAGAATCGCAAATTCATTGTTTTTGAGTTGGTTTCTAAATTTGTTTTCAAAAATAGAATCGGCTATAAACCTACCTTCTTCTGCATCGGAAAGCAACTGCATGACCACAACTTTCTCACCTGATTCATTGGCAGTCCACAAATTTTTATCGAGTTTGACTTTGTTGTGATTGATAACCGAATTGGCAGCATTGACGATATTTTGAGTTGAACGGTAATTTTGCTCCAATTTGAACGTTACCGCATCGGAATAATCTTTTTGAAAGTTTAAAATATTTTGAATATTGGCTCCTCTAAAGGCATAGATACTTTGAGAATCATCGCCAACGACGCATATATTTTGAAACCTATCAGCTAACGCTTTGACAATAAGATATTGTGAATGGTTGGTATCTTGGTACTCATCGACCAAAATATAGCGAAATCGATCTTGATATTTGGCCAACACATCGGGAAAACGGGTCAATAGTTCATTGGTTCGCAGCAACAAATCATCAAAATCCATGGCTCCGGCGCGAAAACAACGTTCGACATAGTTTTTATAGACTTCGCCCATTTTAGGTCTTTTGGCTAAAACATCGGCTTCAATTAATTCGGGATTATTGAAATAAGCTCTTACGGTAATGAGGTTATTTTTAAATTTAGAAATCCGACCGGCTACTTGTTTGGTCTTATACAAGTCTTTATCCAATTGCATTTCCTTGATGACTGAACCCAACAAACGTTCGGCATCTTGGGTATCATAAATGGTGAAGTTGGAAGGAAAGCCTAGTTTATCAGCTTCAAAGCGTAGAATTTTAGCAAAAATGGAGTGAAAAGTTCCCATCCATAGGTTTTTGGACTCGCTGGCACCTACCACTGTGGAAATACGCTCTTTCATTTCACGAGCGGCTTTATTGGTAAAAGTCAGTGATAAAATATGGAAAGGATCTATACCCTGCGACATCAGATGCGCAATTCTATAAGTCAAAACCCTTGTTTTACCCGAACCGGCTCCGGCAATAATCATCATCGGTCCTTCTTTGTGAAGAACGGCATTTTGTTGTTCGGGATTTAAGGATTCTAAAAAATTCATTTCCTACAGATTTGTTTTGAAGACAAATGAGCATCAATTATATGACATTACAGTCTCCAATATTCGTAAAATATTCGAATATTTAATATGACTAATCAAATATAAAATTGATTTTCAAGCACATAATAAGATTATCAATCTACAGCTAAAGATTATATCATTACTATATGAGATAGCCCAAAAATACAATTATTCCCCTAGTCTGAAAATGAAAAGAGCTGTAAATTTAAAATGTTTTCAACAAAATATCGATGCAAAATCGGATGGCAATTTTAAACTTCTTCTGTGAGTTCTTTGTAGTTTTTATTGAGTTTTTTAATGAGTAAACCGTATAATAAAGAATAAAATAAAAACATGATTCCGACTACAAAAAGAATGGCAAAAACAACAATACTCCACAATAAAATAGGTCCATTTTCACCCAAATTGGTCATTAAACTTTCATATTCTTCACTATTAAAAATGACATAAAAGCTATAAAACAAAGCAAAAGCTATAAATATCAGGTTGATAAGTATGTAATATTTAACGGTTTTACGGGTATTGAGAATGTTTTGCATTAAATCTTTAGTAGATTCATGAACGGAAATATTCTTGTAATTCTTGTAAAATAAAAAAATGAAAAGTAAGGTTAGTGCATAGCCAAAAACACTAACTCCAATCATAAAATGATACAGTCCATAGGTTTTGTATTGTTCCCAATCCGTTGGGATAATCAGATTGAGTAATAGTACAAAACCAAACTCAAACAAACTGACATAAAAAATCCATTTGACAATAGACGAAGATCTTTTGTGAATCAACTTATTTAGAGAATTTTTATCCAACGGATTTTCAATTCCTTGGTTTTGCCAGACTTCTTTATATTTATTTAAACTATCCATTTGATGTTATTTTTTTCCTTGTCGAATAAGGATTAAATTTGCTTTATTTTGATTTGGGTTTAGATTTTTCTTTTTCAAAAGTTGTATTGTTTTGGATTAAATAGGGTTTAAAAGTTCCTTGAGTTTCACTTTCGTTCGGTTCATTTTAACTCGAGCATTGACTTCGCTGATTCCCAGGCACAAGGCAATATCCTTATATGATTTATCCTCCAGATACAATAAAACTAATGCTTTTTCAATGTCAGTCAATCGATGTATGGCTTGATACAAGGAATCGAGTTGTTTTTCTTTGGTATCATCGTATTCCTCATAAGTCAATTCTTTACTATTGGGGAATAATTCGTCGGTTGGAATCCTTTTTTTTGATTTTCGGTAGAGGGAAATTGCAGTATTAAGGGCAACTCTGTACATCCATGTCGTAAATTTGGATTCACCTCTGAATTTATCATAGGCTTTCCACAATTGGATGGAAATTTCCTGAAATAAATCATTATGATCATCCTGATTGTTTGTATATGCTTTACAAACCTTATGAATGATATTCTGATTGGTCTCGAGTTCTTTGATAAAATTTATCTCTAATTCCGAATTCACTGATGCTTGGATTATGCCAAATTAGTATACTTACCCACCTAAAAGTTACACAAAAGTATAGGTTTTTGACAATTCAGTTGCTGTTTTAATCAATTGGGTAAGTAATAATTGTCCAAAATGGATTGACATCGGACATTTGACCTATCAAATTTTAAAACCCAAACAAATGATCAGATTATTATTAAGCGGAATTTTATTTTTAATTAATTATTTAGTCAATGCCCAAACAATAACACCTATACTTATAGAAGAAGGTGTTACGATAACGGTACAAGTGCACAATATATCAAGCAATAAAGGAAAGGTTTTATTTGGATTGTACAATTCTGAAGCAAATTTTGATCTAAAGATTAGTTTTGCATCAGCTATAGGAACAATCAATGAATTCAAAACCGAAGTAAGTTTTGAGCAAATTCCAACCGGAACCTATGCTATAATTTGTTTTCATGATGAAAACGAGAATAATCAAATGGATTTTGATAATTTTATGCCTTTGGAAGACTATGGTGCCTCCAATAATCCAAGGACATTTGGACCACCTCAATTTCAAGCTTCCAAATTTGAAATAGGTACATCTCCACGAACAATTGAAATCATGTTTTGATTGAAATCATAATAGCATCAGGATTTGTACGAACTTTAAATTTATTAAGTATCAACACCATTTGGAATAGATTTTTCCAATAGACCCAAACACGTAAAGCATGAACCAATTATTTTTTAGATATTTCAAAACCATCTTTTTTGTTGCAGTTGGCATCTATTTATTTGATCAAGGTATCGGATGGATACAAGGTCGTGGAATGGAAAGCTTTACGGGAGAACTGATGAAATTTGGAATATATTTGCTATACAGTGTTCTAATAGGGACAAGCAATATATGGACTGTTTACACGCTCGACATTTATTTCCCTTGGACTGAAAACCCCAAAAAAAGAGTTGCCTTGGGTATTATAGGTGCCATTTTAGCTTCGATGAGTAGCATTTTATTGGCAAGGATTATTATCGTTTTGGGATTTTTCGGAAAATCATGGGAATACTTTATTACAAATGAATCAGAAATAAGTTATGTGGTTTCATTTCTAATTTCGATGGTAGTTGTGATGGGTTTTTATTCCTACTATTTTTACAAAGAAATCAGCAAAAAAGAAATTCAAGAACACCAGGTAGTAGCCAAAACAGAAACTGCCAAATTTGAGAGTTTGAAAAGTCAAATTGACCCACATTTTTTATTCAACAGTTTAAATGTATTGACTTCACTCATTGGAGAAAACCCCAAACAAGCTGAAAGATTTACTACAAAATTATCACAGATATACCGATATGTACTCGAGCAAAAAGACAAAGATTTGGTCGATTTGGAAGAAGAATTGAATTTTGCCAAAACCTATATGGAATTGTTGAAAATGAGATTTGAAGATGCCGTACAATTTGAACTACCGGAAACCATCTCACAAAATCATTATAAAATAGTGCCTTTGTCACTTCAACTCCTATTGGAAAATGCTGTAAAACACAATATTATTTCCAGTGAAATGCCATTGTATATTAAGATCATAGAAGAAAATGGCACTTTGATTATCGCAAACAATTACAATGAAAAACAAGTTTTACACAAAGGCGCAGGCGTAGGATTGAAAAACATAACCGAGAGATATGCCTTATTGACAGAACGCAAAATATTTATTGAAAAAGACGAAACCGAGTTTAGAATTAAATTACCATTACTAACACAAAAAACAAAAAACATGAACACATCACAATTAAACGAAGAAAACCGCTACATCAAAGCAAGAAAAAGAGTTGAAAAAATGAAAGATTTTTATTCCAATTTGGCATCTTATTGCATCATTATTCCTTTGTTGGCTTACATTAACTACAAGACCTTTTGGGATTTCAAATGGTTTTACTTCCCCATGATTGGTTGGGGTGTAGGTTTATTATTTCACTTTTTGGATGCATTTGGCTATCATATTTTCCTTGGAAAAGATTGGGAAGAACGCAAAATCAAAGAGCTTATGGATGAAACAGAAAAAGAAAAATGGGTTTAATCAATTTAAAACGAACTAAAATGGAAAACAACAACTATCTACAGGAAGAAAAATACCTAAGAGCACAGAAAAAAGTACATAAAATGCAGGGATTTTACATCCATTTGGCTGTATATATAGTAATCAATTTGTTTTTAGCTATCAGTAGTGGGATACATGCAGGTATGGAAGGATTTTTAAGTGCTTTATTAACTACAGGGTTGTTTTGGGGCATCGGAGTATTCTTCCATTGGTATAGTGTTTTTGGCATAAATTTCTTCTTGGGAAAAGATTGGGAGGAGAAAAAAATAAAAGAACTGATGGATAAAGAGTGAAAAATCAAAATGTATAGGTATAAAAGACTTTTTAGTCTGTACATTTTATGGACAAATGCCATAGCATCTAAAATGTCTATATTTTGTCCACATAGTTTTTGAACTGAAACTGCTCTATTATTGTTTCTTTGTTTAGAAAATGATTAAGAAATTAATTTTATCTAAACCAACAGGGTTTCATACTCGAAAAACTATATAGGGGGGAAATAAAACTCACGGATTTTACGCTTGTAAATGAAGTGAGTTTTTTAATTGATTTTTTTGTTATTTTTGCAGTACCTGAAAAAACTTAAATAATGTTAAAACCAAGAAACTTTAAAAAACATTATTTACTACCCTTTTTACTTACTTTATTATTTTCATTTGAAAATGCACAAGCGCAAAGTGATTCAATAGCTTATTACAAAACACAGTTTGAAAAATTTAAACTTGAAAAAAAATTAGAATCAGCTTTACATGCAATAGAAAAAGCAAAGAAGTTTGCTAACTCAAAAGAAAACGTTGAATTACTAATCGAGGAAGGCAATGTATTGCTAGACTTTGGTTTGATTAAAAATGCCGAAGAAAAATTCAATTCTGCGCTAGAGTCTTCAAAAAACATTCAAAACCCATCTTTGGAAGGATTGGCTTACAAAGAATTAGGTTATTATTACAGAGTTACTAATAATGATATAGAATCACTTAAATGCTATTTAAAGAGTAAAGAAATTTTTAAAAAGCTAGGTGATTGGGATAATTATTATAAAAATGTAAATAATATAGGATTGTACCTAGAATTAGAAGGGAAATACGTTGAAGCTAGGAAAAACTATGAAGAATCTCTACAGTATTTCACAAAGATCAAAGATACCAACAGCATTATTTCGGTTAAAATTAATTTATGCAACATCATAAATGAGCTGGAAGGTCCGGAAAAATCCCTTGATCAATATAAAAATCTTTTGAATCTAAAATCTAGTAATTCAGATGATTTGGCACTTATACATTTTAACATCGCTTTGAATTATTATGATTTAAACAACTTTAAAGAAGCAAACAAGCATATTGACCAAGCTATTTACATAACTGAAAGCATTAAAAACGACAACCGACTTATAGATTACTATGCTTGGAAAGCTGAAATAATTTCAAATTTTCAGGATTATGATCTGGCATATGACTATTACATAAAAGCCTTTCATAAAGCAGAAAAATACAATGATTTATCTTTTCAAATTGGCATCTATGAATCGTTGATAACCAATAGTGTAGAACAAAAAAAATACGACAGCATTCCATCTTGGATTGAACAAACCTACATTTTAAAAGATTCATTGGATCGACAGGAAAGTGTGATTGCACATCAACAAATCAATTTGGAAAATAAAATTGCGGAACAAGAAAGAGTTTTTTTTAAAAAAACGCATCAAAATAAAATACTATTGTATTTAGTACTATTTGGTTTAGTATTTACTTTTCTCATTATGTTTTCTTTCTATTTCTATAGAAAAAATATTCATAAGAATATGAGTTTATCCAAATTAAAAGCCATTCAACTCCAAAACCAAAATGAAATCAATTCATTTGAAAATAAGAGAATTAAAGATGAATTAAAAGCTCAAAAACGAGAAATGTTAACTTCTTTAGTGTTTATTAGAAGTCTTAATAACGATGTGCAAAAAGTAGTCAATCATATTGATTTAATAACAAATAAAAGCATCATATCAAAAGAAGACTTGGTGAAGCTAAAGGAAGAAATAATCAATAGGACAAAAAATCAAACCCAAAAAAGTAATTTTGACAAACAATTGACTCAAACACAGAAAAAGTTTTTTACTGAACTGATTAAAATGTATCCCGATTTGAGTAACAACGAACTTAAAATTTTAGCATACTTACGCGTAGGATTGAGTAGTAAAGAAATCGCTGAAATTCAAAATGTAACAATCGAAGCAGTTAGAAAAACTAGGTATAGAGTTAGAAAAAAATTTAATTTGGAGTCTGATGATTCATTAGAACAATTTTTAATCAAATTTCACTAATATGCTTAAAGCTTTAATCATTGAAGACGAAAAACCAGCTGCCAGAAGATTACAACGCATGGTGGAAGAGCATAATCTAGAAGTTGTTGATTTACTTCATAGTGTATCGCAATCCATTACTTGGTTTGAATCCCATCCAGCTCCCGATTTGATTTTCTTAGATATTCAGCTATCTGATGGCATTTCTTTTGAAATTTTTGATAAAATTAAAATCAATACGCCAATCATTTTTACTACCGCATATGATTCTTATACGCTCAAAGCATTTAAATTGAATAGTGTTGATTATTTGCTCAAACCCATTGATCCAGATGAATTAAGGCAATCCATTCAGAAATTCCAGAATCAAAACCATTCATCAGCGCATCAAAACCATGCTTTATCTGTTGAAATTCAAAAAATAAAAGATATTCTATATCAAAACAAAACGTATAAAGAAAGATTTACCGTTTATGTAGGTTCGCTCATTAAATTACTAGAAGTTCAAGATATTGAATGTATAATCAGCGTTGAAAAAGCTACTTATGCATTTACTTTTCAAGGAAAATCATACTTATTGGAAGGTAGTTTAGAAAACGTTTGTGATCAACTCAACCCTAAAAACTTTTTTAGAGCAAACCGCAAACACATCATCAATCTCAATGGAATTCAAGAAATTATAGCATACTCCAATCAAAGATTGCAAGTAAAATTAAAAAACTTCAGAGAAGAAGAAATCATTGTAAGTCGAGAAAAAGTAAAGGATTTTAAAGATTGGTTGGATTAAATATCCTTTTTATCTGTTCAATTTCTTCACAATTTTAACAGGTCTATTTTCATCCGATTTTTTATCAATAGTATTAACATTTGTGTTCATATTCATAGCTTTTAAAACTTCCATTGGGTTTTTAGGTTGTTCCTTAGTTCCGCGTAAATGAATAATCAATCCGTTTAGAAAATTTCTCAAAATTTGATCGCCACATTCAATGTATTTAGGATGATCTTCATTTCTAAAAATATTACCCAATTCCCCTTTTGAAATCCTGAAATCGGCAAGTTTCAAAATATCGACAATTTGATCATCACGCAATTGTAAGGCAACTCTCAGTTTTTTAAAAATATCATTATTATCCATAACCAATTAAAAATTTAATGATTCACATTAAAGAATGAATCGACAAATTCCATTTTATTAAATACTTGAATATCTTCAATACCTTCACCTACACCAATATATTTTACCGGAATTTGGAATTGGTCTGAAATACCAATTACGACACCACCTTTGGCTGTTCCGTCCAATTTGGTAATAGCCAATGCTGAAACTTCAGTAGCCAATGTAAATTGTTTGGCTTGCTCAAAAGCATTTTGACCTGTAGAGCCATCTAAAACCAACAATACATCGTGTGGAGCATCAGCTACCACTTTTTGCATGACACGTTTGATTTTGGTCAACTCGGTCATCAAATTAATTTTGTTGTGCAATCGTCCTGCCGTATCTATGATGACTACGTCAGCCTCTTTGGCAACGGCCGATTTAAGTGTATCAAATGCCACAGAAGCTGGATCACTACCCATTTCCTGACGAACTATCGGTACTTGGACTCTATCAGCCCAAATCTGTAATTGATCAATGGCTGCAGCTCTAAAAGTATCTCCAGCACCTAAAACAACACTCTTTCCAGCTTTTTTAAATTGATAAGCCAATTTACCAATAGTAGTTGTCTTTCCAACTCCGTTTACCCCAACCACCATAATGACATAGGGTTTTATACCTTGGGGAACGGTGAAATCTTCAGCATCAGCAACATTGGTTTCAGACAATAACCCTGCAATTTCTTCTTTCAGGATGTTATTCAGTTCTTCAGTACCTAAATATTTATCACGAGAAACTCTAGCTTCTATGCGCTCAATAATTTTCAATGTAGTTTGTACGCCTACATCAGAAGAAATCAACACTTCCTCCAAATTGTCCAAAACTTCATCATCCACACTTGATTTTCCGGCAACAACTTTGGTGAGTTTGGTGAAAAAGGAGGTTTTGGTTTGTTCCAAACCTTTATCCAAACTTTCCTTTTTCTCTTTTGAAAAAATATTTTTAAAAAAACCCATTTTGATTTTAGATTTTAGATTGGCTATTTTCGATTTCCATCCAGATAAAAAATCGGGATTAAATTTTGAATTCTAAAATTGATTTTCATTCATTTGATTCGAAAGCTTAAACAAAGAAACGAAAAAAGCTACTCTCAGGATAGAAAGTAGCTCAAATTAGTAAGTTTTATAGATTGGTTTACTATTTTTTGAACCAATCATTAACCAATTCGGGATCCATTACGGCTTCTACAAATGTATAAGCACCTGTTTTGGGAGATCTAACCATTTTAACTGCTTTGGTCAATCTAACTGTCTTCGTTTGAAGTGTTGCAACAACTTTCTTTGCCATGGTTTACTTGATTTCTTTATGTACGGTTACTCTTTTCAAAATAGGATTGAATTTTTTCAATTCCATTCTATCTGGTGTGTTCTTTTTGTTTTTGGTAGTGATATAACGAGAAGTTCCCGGCATACCTGAATTTTTATGTTCAGTACACTCCAATATAACTTGTATTCTTGCGTCTTTTGATTTCTTGGCCATGATGCTTCTTATTTAATAAATCCTTTGTCTTTGGCTTCTTTCAATGCAGCACTGATACCTTTTCTATTGATATCTTTCAATGCTCTGGTGGATATTTTTAAAGTTATCCAACGGTCTTCTTCGGGAATGTAGAATCTTTTTTTCACTAAATTCACATCAAACTTACGTTTGGTTCTGTTCAATGAAAAGGAAACATTGTTTCCAGTCATCGCTTTTTTCCCTGTTAAATCACAAACTCTTGACATTTTCTATACCTTTATATGGTTCTTTTATTAGAGTGGGCAAAACTACAAAGAATAATTTTTATATCCAAACTATTTTAGATATGTTTTTTAAAAATATTTTACTTTCCTAGTGAATTCGCCAGTTCTTGGCTAGTTTAATGAAATGAATGTGATACTCATTTAAGACATCTTATCTGTTCTTTATACAACAATTCCAAAGCTTTTGAACTTGCTCTCATGATCACCTTTTCTCTGGGTTGTCCAAAATTGAAATAATGACTTTGAACTCCTTTTGGAGAAGCAATTCCTATATACACTTCACCTACACTTTTATCCGTTTTATCGGTCGTAGGTCCTGCATTTCCGGTCGTAGCTATGGCAAAATCTGTTTGGAATCGTTGCTGAATTCCCAATGCCATTGCTTCTACAACTTCGGCACTGACAACACTTTTATCGGCAATTAAATCAGCTGAAACACCCAATTCACTTTCTTTTAAATGAGCAGTATAACTCACTATGCTTCCTACAAAATACCGAGAAGCTCCCGGAATCATCGTAATCATATGGGCGATGTTGCCACCTGTAAAACTCTCTGCAGTCGATAATGTTTGATGATTTTGGGTCAATAAATTTCCTATTTCAGCTTCCAATAAGAAATCTTCATATCCAATTACAATATCAGTTAAATAAGATTCCAACAACAATATTTGGTCTGTAATTTGATTTTCTAATTGGGTTTTATCAATTCCCTTGGCGGTTAATCTCAAACGCAATTTACCGTAATTGGGTAAATAAGCCAATTTGATATGCTCGGGCAATTGGGCTTCAAAATCTGTCAAACGAATGGCCATATCACTTTCCCGCATGCCATAAGTAATAATAGTTTTGTGTGAAATAAAAGGCAATTTAAAATCCTGTTGCAACTTGGGTAAAACTCCTTCCAACATCAAATGTTTCATTTCAGTAGGAACACCTGGCAAAGAAATGGCAATTTTCCCTTCCTTTACAAACCACATTCCCGATGCAGTTCCAATTTTATTTTCCAATATATGCGCCTTGGAAGGTAAAAAAGCTTGTTGTAAATCGCTTTCCCGAAACTGAAAATTCAGTCCCGTAAAAAACTTTCTCAAACGCATTTCAACCGAACTGTTCAATACTAACTCATCTTGAAAAAAACGAGTTAGTGTTTTCTTGGTAATATCATCATTAGTTGGCCCCAAACCACCGGTTACCAACACCAAATCAACTCTTTGAAAAGCAGCACGTAAAGCATCAACAATGGATGTTTCAGTATCCATCACCGAAGTCATTTGAATCACCGAAATACCAATAGAATTTAGCTGTTGCGCCATCCATGGCGAATTGGTATCCGTAATTTGACCGATGAGAATTTCGTCTCCTATGGTGATGATTTCACAATTCATTTATGGTTTTGGGTTCTGAGTTTATGTTAATAACAAATTACGAATTTCAAATAACGAATAACAATTCCGTCCTGTCTCGTCCCGATAACTATCGGGAATCGGGAATCGAGAATCAAAAATCGATATTATTTTCTCTTCAAAACCTTTTCAGCTGCCAAAACAATATGAGCCGCATCCAAACCATATTGAGACATCAATTCTTCGGGTGTTCCCGATTGTCCGAATTGGTCTTGAACAGCTACAAATTCTTGAGGTAATGGTAAATATTGAGATAAAACACGGGCAACACTTTCTCCCAAACCACCCATGATATTATGTTCTTCGGCAGTTACTACACATCCTGTTTTACGAACCGACTTTAAAATAGCCGTTTCATCCAATGGCTTGATGGTGTGTATATTAATCACTTCAACACTTATTCCTTTGGCTTCTAGAATTTCTGCAGCCTGAATGGCTTCCCATACCAAATGTCCGGTTGCAATCAAAGTGACATCATTTCCTTCGTTGAGTACAATGGCTTTTCCAATCTCAAATTTTTGATCCAATGGCATAAAAACTGGCACTTTAGGACGACCAAATCTCAAATAAACCGGCCCAATATAGGCGGCGGCGGCAAGCGTTGCTTGTTTGGTTTGATTGTAATCACAAGGATTAATCACAACCATTCCCGGCAACATTTTCATCATGCCTATATCTTCCAAAGTTTGATGTGTCGCTCCATCTTCACCAACAGTCAATCCGGCATGTGAAGCTCCAATCTTGACATTTTTTTCTGAATAAGCAATACTTTGTCTGACTTGATCAAATACTCGAGCAGATGAAAAATTAGCAAACGTTCCGGTAAAGGGAATCTTTCCTGTGATAGCCATACCTGCTGCCATACCCATCATGTTGGCTTCGGCTATTCCTACCTGAAAAAATCTTTCTGGATGATTTTTGGCAAAATCGTTCATTTTAAGCGACCCAGTCAAATCGGCTGTGAGTGCAACTACATTGGAATTTGTTTTTCCCAATTCAGTTAAGGCATCACCAAATCCCGAACGGGTATCTTTCATCTCGGTAAATGTATATTTCTTCATGGATTTGAAATTAATTTCTGCAAAAATAGGATAAATATTTTGCTTAATTGAACAATACAAAGTCCGTTTTACTCAAATAATCCTATTTTTGTAACGCTTAAAAATAACCGATGTGCAAAAATCTGTTTTAATCCTATTAACCTTTAGCTTTTCCTGTTTGTTGGGTTGTGATTTTGAAAAAGATAAATCCCATTTTTCAGATACTGATAATCAAATCAATGGCAAAGTCGTTGCAATATATGATGGAGATACGTATCAATTATTGACTAGTAATCAACAAACCATCAAGGTACGTATGGAAGGTATTGATGCTCCGGAAAGAGAAATGCCCTTTCATCAGGTTTCACAAAAATACCTGAGTCAACTCATTTTTCAAAAAGATGTCATTTTTATTAAAACAGGAGAAGATCAATACGGACGCAGCTTAGGTTTCACCTATCTTTCTGATGGTACTGACATTAATCTAATGATGTTACGATCGGGAATGGTATGGCATTACAAACGGTATAACAATGAAGTTATTTATGCAGAAGCTGAACAAAAAGCTAAAGAGGAAAAATTAGGTTTATGGCAGGAACAGCATCCAACTCCACCATGGAATTATAGAAAATCGGAAAGAAAAAAACGTGATTTATCAAACTGAATTTAATGATATACGTGGTTTTAATCATATATTATAACTACTTTTGGCTCTTAATTCTTTCTGTATGTTTACACGCAAACCCATTCAGTTGTTATCTTTTTTACTTTTCATTTTAATTATTAGTAATTGTCAAAAAGATGAAAATACAGATCCAGTAATTCCGATTCCTACCCCACCCGACTCCATTTTTAACATTCAGAAAGTTCCCGAAATTCAACTAGAATTTACAGTAGAAGAATGGAACAAACTCCTTTCCTATTACGATCAAAACCCCAAAAACGAAAAAAAAGTAGTTGCTAAATACACATTTACTGTAGATAATCAGACCATTACCTTGGATAGTATAGGTTTAAAATTACGAGGCAATACCAGTCGTCGTAGACCTGAAGGCTTTACTGGTCAAATGCATCAATCTGTCAATCCCGATTGGCATCATTGTCATTTTGGGTTGGATTTTGACAAGTTCAAAGAAAATCAAAAGTTTAAAGGAATATCCAAAATTAACCTGAAATGGTTTAAGGATGATGCCAACTATGTGAGGGAAATCTATAGTTATGATTTATTCAAACGTTTTGGCGTATGGACTGCTCCAAGAGCCTCCTATTGCCGCTTGACCATCAAAGTTCAAGGCGACACAACTCCTGCATATTATGGTGTTTATACCATGTTGGAAAGTGTGGATGAAGATTACATCAAATACAGAAACAGCAAGTGGAGTGAAAACGGCTTTATGTGGAAAGGCGGTTGGGCTAATTCATATAATGCGGATTTTGTTCAAACTACGAGCATTGGAGTCGAAGATGTCAAACTCAACCCTGCCAATTCACTCTATTATGCCTACGATTTAAAAACCCGAGAAGAAGAACTTGCCATCGGAAAAGCCGAACTCATTACTTTTATACAGGATTTAAATTCAAAAACCGGCGATGATTTTAAAAATTGGATTACAACCCGTATGGATATAAATCTATTTTTAAAAACCTATGCCACCAATGTAATGTTAGGCATGTGGGATGATTATTGGATCAATGGCAATAATTTTTATTTTTATATGTCACCTGATAATCAAGTCTATTTTATTCCTTATGATTATGACAATACATTAGGAACTTCATACCTAATCAGTAACTCAGGTACTCAAAATCCATTGACTTGGGGACCAGATTCGGGAAAACCACTCATCAATAAAATTCTCAGTATTCCCGAATATCAAGCACTCTATAAAATTTACATACAAGAATTAACCCAATCCCAATCTGATTTATTTGATCCTGACAAAAGTTTATCGCGAATTGTACAATGGCAAAGTATGATAGGTGGCTATATTTCGAATGACACCGGAGAAGATATGTCGATTTTGGATCAACCTGCCAGTTGGGGAAATTGTTCATTTTACAGATTGCAATCGGGAAATGATGCAGGTGGAGCTTCAGGAAATGCCAATTATTTCAGTTCCAGAATTGCATCAATTCCTTTTTAAATAAAAATTCATTTTCAATACTTAATTTTTTTAGTTTTGCAGCTTTGATTATAAAAGTTTCAATATGTTCAGAAAATTACTCCGAATCATCAAGAAAATCATCATTTGGTTTTTTATCATTTCAATTGGATTGGTCGTTTTGTTTAAATGGGTACCTGTTCCATTTACTTATACTATGATTTCCCGAAGTGTAGGGATGATGGTTGATGGTAAAGAAGTGGTTTGGCAACGTGATTGGGTTTCATTGGAAAAAATATCCCCAAATTTACCTCAAGCAGTAGTAGCTAGCGAAGATAATTTATTTACCACACACAATGGTTTCAGTATGAATGCCATTAAAAAAGCTATGGAAGCCAATAAAAAGGGTAAAAAATTGAGAGGAGGCAGTACCATATCACAGCAAACAGCTAAAAATGTTTTTTTATGGCAAGGCAGAAATTGGGTTAGGAAAGGATTTGAAGTTTATTTTACTTTTTTAATAGAATTGATTTGGGGTAAAGAACGCATCATGGAAGTTTACCTGAATAGTATTGAAATGGGAAATGGCATCTATGGTGCAGAAGCTGCTTCACGCTACTGGTATCACAAATCGGCTAAAAACCTATCCACGCAAGAAGCTGCCGGAATTGCAGCCATATTACCCAATCCACGCAAATTTAAAGCTTCCAATTCCTCATCCTACATCAACCGTCGAAAAGCTAGTATTCAAAGTCTGATGCGCAAAATCAGTAAAGTGGATTATGATGCTAAGAAAAAACGTAAAGAAAAATAGGAATTTGATTAGGATAAATTCCAACTTCACATTTGCTTAATTATTAAAGCTTTCACATAACTAGACTACCTATTTATTCCAATTTGAAATTTGAGGCAAGATCGATTGTCATTAATGCCAATTTCTATATACTTTTCAAATTCAAACTCCAAAACTTCAGAGTCATTACAGTATTTATATTAAATCTGAGGTGATTTATGAAAAATTCACAAAATTTTACATGTCATGTTTTGTAAAATTTGGTAACTTTGTACCACTTAATTTTAAACCATGCATACTGATTTATTCCAACTTAGACATATCGGTCCGAATGTGACAGAACAAACCTCCATGTTACAATCAATAGGTGTTTCATCATTGAACCAACTCATTGATTTGACTATTCCTAATGACATTCGTAAGAAAGAAAAACTCAATTTACCAACTCCATTAAGTGAACAACAATTCATGGCGCACATGCTGGAATTGGAAGGAATGAATAAAGAATTCAAGACATACATTGGATTGGGTTATCATCCTACTATTTTACCGGCAGTAATTCAACGCAATATTTTGGAAAATCCGGGATGGTATACCGCTTATACACCTTATCAAGCTGAAATTGCTCAAGGTCGTTTGGAAGCTTTACTCAATTATCAAACCATGATTTCCGACTTAACCGGAATGGAAATCACCAATGCTTCCTTATTGGATGAAGGTACTGCCGCTGCCGAAGCTATGGGTTTGCTATTCAGTACTCGAAGCAGAGAACAAAAGAAAAATAACATCTGCAAATTTTTTGTTTCCAATGAAGTCTTACCCCAAACCATTGCCGTTATACAAACTCGTTCTCTTCCATTAGGTATCGAATTGGTGTATGGTTCTCACGATACATTTGAGTTTACATCTGATATTTTTGGCGCAATAATTCAATATCCTGCCAAATCTGGCGAAATTTTCGATTACAGAAATTTTGTCGAAAAGTTGCATACTTTAGAAATTAAAGTAGTAGTAGCAGCCGATTTGATGAGTTTGACGCTTCTTACGCCTCCTGGCGAATGGAATGCAGACGTTGTGGTTGGTTCAACCCAAAGATTTGGAATTCCAATGGGATATGGCGGTCCACATGCCGCATATTTTTCAACTCGAGAAGCCTATAAAAGAGAGATTCCGGGAAGAATCATAGGCGTTACACAAGATGCAGATGGTAAAAGAGCATTGCGTATGGCATTACAAACCCGTGAACAACACATCAAAAGAGAAAAAGCTACTTCCAACATCTGTACAGCGCAAGTTTTACTAGCTGTGATGGCGGGTATGTATGGCGTTTACCACGGACCGGATGGTTTGAAATACATTGCCAACAAAATCCACCAATTGGCCGTTACACTCGAAAATGGTTTGAAAGCAATGGGATTAACCACTCATAACCAAAACTTTTTTGACACTATAATTTTTAGTGTAAAAGACAGTTTAAAAGTTAAAAATATTTCAGAACAAAATGAAATCAATTTTTTATACATCGATGACCATAAAGTAGGGATTTCTATCAATGAAACTACTACATTGGACGATGTTTATCAAATTTTAGATATTTTAGCTCAAACCGAAAATACACAAGTTCCCAAAATTGATAATACCCATATAATAGGTAGATTACCAAAAGCATTGACGCGAACTTCGGATTTCATGAAACATGAAGTTTTCCACAACTATCACTCCGAAACCGAGATGATGCGTTACATCAAAAAGTTGGAAAACAGAGATTTGGCGATGAATCGTTCCATGATTTCATTGGGTTCTTGCACCATGAAACTCAATTCGGCTACTTCTATGATTCCTATGAGTTGGCACAGCTTTGGAGACATACATCCCTTTGCGCCATCTGACCAAGCCAAGGGCTATCACAGAGCATTGAGTGAATTGGAAAAAGCATTAAATGAAATCACCGGTTTTGCGGCAACTTCACTCCAGCCCAATTCCGGCGCACAGGGAGAATACGCAGGATTGATGGTAATCAGAGCTTATCAGGAAAACATAGGTCAAGGACATCGCAAAGTGATGTTGATACCTGCATCGGCACATGGAACCAATCCTGCTTCAGCAGTTATGGCGGGTTATGACGTAATAGTTGTAAAAACTACCGAACATGGTGAAATTGACATTCAGGATTTACAAGAAAAAGCCACATTACATCAAGAAAATCTCGCCGGTTTGATGGTAACTTACCCTTCTACACATGGCGTATTTGAAGGAGGAATCAAAAAAATAACCCAAATCATACATGATTTTGGAGGTTTAGTTTATATGGATGGTGCCAATATGAATGCACAAGTAGGATTGACCAATCCGGCTACTATAGGCGCTGACGTATGTCACCTCAATTTACACAAAACGTTTGCCATTCCTCATGGTGGAGGTGGACCAGGTGTTGGCCCAATCTGTTGTACAGAAGCTTTGGCTCCTTTTTTACCTTCCAATCCTGTGATTAAAACAGGTGGTTCCAAAGGTATTCCTGGCGTTTCTTCAGCTCCTTTTGGTTCGGCATTGGTAGCATTAATTTCTTATGCATATATCAAAATGCTTGGCGCTGAAGGTTTGACAGAAAGCACCAAAATAGCCATTTTAAATGCCAATTATATAAGAGCTGAATTAAGCAAACATTACCCTATTTTGTATTCAGGAGAAAATGGCTTCGTGGCTCACGAAATGATTGTAGATTTCCGTGATTTTAAAAAACAAGGTGTCGAAGTAGTCGATGTAGCCAAACGATTAATGGATTATGGTTATCACGCACCTACTGTTTCGTTCCCTGTTGCAGGCACTTTGATGATTGAACCAACGGAAAGTGAAAATAAGGCAGAATTAGATCGTTTTATATCTGCATTAGTACAAATAAGAGCAGAGATTGAGCAACACTCAGCCGAAGACCACAATAGCATTCTCAAAAATGCACCGCATACACAAAGTATGGTAACAGCAGATGAATGGCAATTCCCATACAGTCGACAACAAGCAGCTTTTCCATTGGATTATGTCAAGGAAAATAAATTCTGGCCTTTTGTTAGACGTACCGATGATGCATATGGTGATCGTAATTTGGTGTGTAGTTGTAATCCTATTGAAGATTATGCCTAAATCTAATTATAAACTTTTTCATAATGTCGAAATAAGTTATCTAATAAAGTAGATATAAAAAGTTTGATAAAATAGCAACATTTGAGGAATTGAAGAAATTACATTTTTCTTTAGTTCCTCATTTTTTTTGGACATTTTAAAAATGAATTGAATTATTTTATTTTCAATTGAATCAACTCATATTTAAAGGCCAAACGCACCAAATCGGCAGTGTTTTTGGCTTCTAATTTCAAGATGAGATTTTTTCTATGAGTATCAACTGTACTCACACTGACAAAAATTTTTTCAGCAATTTCGGGATTGGTCATGCCTTCGGCTATTAGCTCCAATACTTCTTTTTCGCGACGCGTTATACTGGGATAAGTTTGAGTTTTGACTTCAAGCAAGTCACTTACTTCATCGCTGAAATAAGTTTTTCCATTTATTACTGCTGCTATTGCTTCTACGATTTCTTCTTTCGTCGCATTTTTCAACAAGTACCCTGAGGCTCCATTTTGAATCATTTTTTCGATAAAACTCAATTGATTAAAAGTGCTCAATCCAATGATTTTAACATCAGGATATAAACGATGTACTTCGGCACATAAATCTATACCACTTTGATCGGGAAGACTGATGTCCATTAAAATAACTTGAGGTTCCTGATGTTGTAAAAAAGCCAATGCAGAAGTTGCATTCATTGCGTGCCCCATCCATTCTATTGATTTTTCTTGAATCATTAGTGATCTGATTCCTTCTATCACCAGATAATGGTCGTCAACTATAAATACTTTAGTCATTTATGCTTCGATTTTGAGAATTGAATCCATTTGGTATACATGTGAATCAAACCTTGAAAAATATAATATTGATTAAGCTTTTTACTTCTATCCTATAAAGTAATTTCAATCAAAACCGAAGTCCCTTCTCCACTTTTGGAATGTATATCCAAATGACCTTTGAGATAATCAACTCTGCTTTGAATATTACTCCATCCAATTCCTTTTGTATTTCCTAGAAGATTGGAATCAAATCCTTTCCCATTATCCTCTACGGTAATGCTCAAGTGATGGTCCGTTTGGGTCAACTGTACCAGCGTGGCATTGGCTCCCGAATGCTTAAGTGCATTGTTGACCAATTCTTGTACAATTCGATACACAGTTATGGATTTACTCTGCTCCATGTTTTGAGCTTCCAATCCATATGATTGATATGTTAATCTCATACTGCTGTTTTGATGAATATCCGAACAATAATCACGTAAAGCAACATCCAATCCAAATTTGACCAAAGTTTCCGGCATCATGTTGTGTGCAACTCTACGCATTTCTTGAATACTGCTGTCCAACATATCCAAACTTCTTTCAAAAGCAGTTGCATTTTCCGGTGTCATAATGAGATTACCTTTCATATTGTTTAAAGCGTATTTAATTCCAGATAACATACCTCCCAACCCATCGTGTAAGTCTTTAGCCAAACGGGTGCGTTCTTGTTCTTCACCTTTGATGACCGATTCGGTTGCCATGAGTTGCTTTTCTGATTCTAATTGTTTAATTTTTTGGTTTATAATTTTCTTTTTGGCAGTATAATTTCGATAATACAAATACGCTATTAAAAGCAACACAAAGAGTGCTACAATCAATACGGAAATGATCAATTTACGTTTTTGAAGTTGGTCTTTTTGAAAAAGAATCTGCTGTTCTTTTTGCTCTGTTTCTAATTGCGATTCCAACCGGCTTAAATACTGCTTGAAATCTTGATTGGAAAGTGAATCACTGATTATTTTAAATTCTTTATGATAATGAAGTGCTTTTTTATAATCACCAGAATCTTCGTAAAGTCGTGCATAGTAATCATATAAAGTATTTAAATTACTAAATTGATTATCTTTTTTTTGATCAATTTCATTTAAAATTAGTTCGGCTTCCACAAACTTTTTTTGCAAGGTTAAAACCCTTGCCAATTGCAATTGAGATTGGGTAATCGAAAAGACGCTATTAGCTTGGGTAGCCATTTGCAATGAGGTAGAAAAATCGCGATGAGCATTATCCAATTGATTCAAATTCATATAAACCAAACCTGAAACCAAATGATAAGAAATCAAGGATTCTACTGAATAATTTGGGTCGTATATTTTTCTGTTTAGATTCAAATAGACCAATGCTTCGTCAAAGCGATTTAAATTGGTATATGCAAAAGCCATTTGAAACTGAGCCATAAACAAATACTTTGGATCCTTTAAAATTTGAGCATAATACAAAGATTTTTTTCCACAATCCAATTGCTTTTCAAACTCATTCATTTCTTTATATAAACCAGCCAGATTGGAATAATTGGTCACCAAATTGGGATATAATTTCAATTTTTCAAATTCCTTAATTCCCAGAATTTGATATTTGATAGCTTCTTTAAAATTGTTTTGATATCGGAAATTATTGGATAATAAACTGTAAATTTTGGGCAAAAATTCATGTTTTTTTTCATTATTTGACATATTTAGAAATAATAATGCCGAGTCCAAAACTGCTATAGCTTTTTCATAATTTCCAATCGGAGTATATAAAAATGATTTATTTTGAAAGATGACGGCAGTTTCATAATCCAGTTTATTTTTCTTGGCAAATGTCAAAGCATCATTGTAATATTTCATTGACATGGCAGTATCAACTGTTTCATAATACATGGCCAAATCTTTCATCTTTATAGCTCTATCATTTACAGACAATTCGCCTTTTAAGACTTTTTGCACACTGTCAATCTTATTTTGCTGTGCCAAAAGCACACCTGAAATAAATTGTAAGATGATATAAAGCTGAATTCTAAACATTTCAAAAATTAATGTTACAAATTAATAGAATTAAATCGAAGACCAATATCCCCTTTTTAGTGGATTTTCAAAAATAATAAAATATCCCTTTTTTAGGGGATTGATTTGTTGAAAGTTACATATGATTTTTACAACATCTTTAAAACAACAAATCTTATGAATAAAAAAATCAAGCTACTTATACTGTTCGGAATAATATTCAATTTTGTTAATGCACAAGAATCTGTTTTGCCTTCAGGTGGAAATGCATCTGGAAGCAATGGCTCCTTAAGTTACTCTGTGGGACAAATTGTTTACACAATTATAGAAACAACTTCAGGAATTGTAACACAAGGAGTACAGCAACCATTTGAGATACTTACCTTGAGTGGTGAAGATATCACCAACATTGGATTGCATTTTTCGGTTTATCCCAATCCTACTACCTCGTTTGTAACACTCGAAATTCCGGAAAGAGATTCAACCCAAATGAGTTTTACTTTACTCGATTTACAAGGCAAACTTTTGTTTGAAAGAAAAGTGGCTCAACCTTCGACTTCCATTGATTTGGAGTCTTATGAATCAGGTATTTATATTTTGAATATACTTGATCAAAATAACCTTTTGAAATCTTTTAAAATCATTAAAAAATAAAACTATCAAACTATGTTACATTCCTTAAAAAAAATCGTTTTTGCATTATTGGCATTAATATCCATTTCTATTAATGCGCAAGCCCCAAATAAATTCACCTATCAAGCTGTCATTCGTGATGCTAGTAATCATTTGTTGGTCAATACCAATGTAGGTTTTAGAATTTCAATACTGTTAAATAGCCCAAGTGGTCCGCCACAATATGAAGAAGTCCAAAATGTGACTACCAATGCCAATGGTTTGGCAACGTTGATTGTAGGCGATGGCACCGTTAACTTAGGTGGGTTTAACTTTGTAAAATGGGAAAACAATTCCTATTATCTCAAAACGGAAATTGACCCTATGGGTGGAAATAATTATACTATTACCAGCACCATACAACTGATGAGTGTACCTTATGCATTGAGTGCAGCAAATGGTTTTGCCAAATCTGTTTCCAATGCCAATGATTTCAGAACTGACCACAGAATAGGTATCCTAACCGATCCTTCAACTTCTGACAATACAGTGAAATTGGAAGTAGCGGGAAAAACCAAAACATCTGAATTACAAGTAACTTCTAATGCTTCAAATGGTAAAATTCTGACTAGTGATGCTAGCGGAAATGCAACTTGGCAAAATCCGGTTGTTCCGAATACTTATTGGAATTACTCGACAACGAATAGTAGTTTATATCCTAATTTGAGTGGTTATATGGGTTTTGGTTCCAGTAGTTTGCCCATGTACCCTTTTCATTTCAAGAATCCTTATGCGTGGATGGCATTGGAAAGCACAGATCCTAATAGTGGTGCGCAACTGAGTATCATTGCTGCACAAGACAAAAGAGCCAGCATCCATTTTAATCAAACTTGGGGAACTACTTTATGGGGTATCGGTGCAGATGAAAACGATAAATTCTACATTTGGAGAAATGGAACAGCCAATGCTGTTACAATAGATTGGTCAAATAATGTAGGGATTGGTTCCTATAACCCCAACAATAGACTTACAGTGATGGGTGATGTAGATTTTTCAGGGAAACTCGGTTTGGGATATACCGCACCAACCAATAAATTGTCTGTCAACGGTGGCGCAGATTTCAACGGCAATGTGGGTATTGGTGTTACCAATCCGTCCAGTCCGTTGTCTTTTCCTGCTGCTATTGGTAATAAAATCTTACTCTATCCCGGATCCAGCGGTTTTGCAGGTTTGGGGGTTTATTCCAACGAAGTGCGTTTGCATACAGATAATTTGAATGGTAGAGTTTCATTCGGTTGGCAAGATAACAGTGGTAATTACATCGAATTTGGAAGATTTCACAAATACAACAACGAAGCCTTAGCGATACAAGGAAATCTATGGGCAAACGGAACGGTTTACTCATCAGATGAGCGATTTAAAAAGAATATTATGCCAATTTCAGATGCTTTAACAAAGTTGCAACAAATCAATGGTGTGGAATATGAAATGAACATCGAAGCATTCAAAGAAAAAAATTTTGCAAAAGGGAGACAAATAGGATTCCTTGCTCATAATGTAGAAAAAGTGGTACCTGAAGCCGTGAGTGAAAATGAAGACGGTTACAAAGGTGTGGATTATGCCCGATTGGTGCCGCTTTTATTGGAAAGCATCAAAGAACAACAAAAGCAGATTGAGGTGTTGGAGAAAAGGATTGAGGCGTTGGAAG
>JADZFW010000148.1 GCA_020854235.1 Flavobacteriaceae bacterium | reverse complement strand
ATACAATTCCTTTTTGTAGCTCAATTTACCTAAAAACAAACTTCTATCCGGTTCTGTATGTCCGACATAATAAGGTTGTAGGATTCCATCGATGTAATGAAGATCTGTTTTTTTGGAAACCGATTGAAATAAATCATCACCACGCGGACTTACAAAATCATTTCCTTTCCAATACCCTACTCCTATCGTGAAGTGTTTGTATTGATATTCCAATTCGGTCAGTAAACCCGTTCCTTTGGTAAACAAAAGGTCTTGCGGAATGGAAGTACTTTGATGGTGCAAAAAATAAGTTTTGAATTGAACAGATTGAGAAGAATTCAGAAAATATTTGGCATCAAATCCGATAGCTTTATGCCACATGGTATAAGTGTTTCGCGGCTCCAACAAATCGGTATTCACTTGGCCGCCATGATGATAAAAAAGATTTTGTACTGGAATTTTAAATTGCCATTTGGGTTGATTTATTAAAAGATAATCCAAAGTGATTCCACCAACTAATTCTTCATGTTTAGAATCCCCTTTTTGAATAAAAGTTTCCCAATTCAACCAAGCATCTAACTTCCATCTATCGGAGTTGTATCTCAATTGAGAACCGTTTTCAAGTCTTCCTTCATCAAGTAAAGTTTCGGATGTCATCAAAGGAGCAATGAGATGATGTAAATTTTCATTGTGCAAGGTTCCAACGGTCATATCCAATTTCCATAGTTTAAAATCAAGAGAAAAGGTTGGAATTATTTTGGAATACGCTTCATTTCCAAAATTATACAATCCGAAAACTCCAAATTCAAGTTGAAACTGTGGATGAGGTTTATAAGTTATTTTGGGATGCAATTGCGTTCCTAATATTGTATAACCATCGGCAATGAGATTGAAATATTCGTTGTTTTTATTGAAATTAAAATTGTCAATTTTCAAATAGATTTCCTTTTTAAAAAGGGTATCATTTTGTGCATAAATCGTATGAAGCTGAAAAAATGGGATGAAAAACAACAATAAGAAAATCCTTTTTGGCATGATGAAAATTTATAGGTAACAAATTTAATCTAAAATATTCAAACAATTTTATATTGCATTAAATATGCGAAGATTATATAAAAGCCACTAATTCACGAATTTGTGATAATTTATTAAATTCCATAAATTGTATGTAAGTGATTGATTTATATACACTAATAAAAATCCTTGCAGATTTTAGGTATTGTAAAAAAGATGTAGCTGAATGAGAAGATTGTAATCTATTTAATAATGTTGGGTTCAATTACATACTATTATATCATTTCTCAAAGTGCATGTAATCTTTGGAACTACGCCAATTACCACCCCATTTCCAACCCTGTTTTTTGAAAATGTCGATGACTTTTTTTCCCATTTCTTCTTCATTTCTTATTCTACCTGTAGTCATTTCACTTTGATTGGGAAAAGGTTCCGTTTTCTTGGGATGGATGTACGGATTTTGCATGGGATTGAGATCCAAAGCCATGCCTTGGGCATGTTTGGACCAACCATTACCCATCACTTTCACTCGGAAATCAAAACAACTGGTATTATTGGCTCGCATGGATTTTTGATCATCAAAATCAAATTCTGAAATAGGCATAACGCTTTGAATGGGGAATTTCAAATCATATAAGTCTTTAAAAACAGCTTTCAATTCTTCTTGAACTGAACGATTACAAAGCAACTGACCTTTATGAATTTTACCGTCAAAACTGTAGTAATCAACATTGATTAAAGTTTGATTCTGCCATTGATTTTGAAAAGAAGCATCCACCGAATCTTGAACGTTACGGTAATGAAGTTCAAATTTTTGTTGTAATTCAGTCCAAGAAAAATTACTATCAATAATTGTATCTTGAGAAATGGATTTTATATCTTTAGGTTTGGTACGTTCTGAATCACAACCAATGATGACAATTGATAGGAAAAGAATTAAAACGAATCCTAAGATATTTTTAAATTGCATGAGCAGAAAAACAAAGTGAAATAAACAATTATTTTGCGACTATTAACGGGTATTTGTAAATTCCCATTCTATGCAAAAAATATTTAAAGGATACTTTCAAAACGCCTAATCCATAAATACTTGAATTCTTTAAATTGATGGAAGATGCATCGTCAAAATATTTGGTTGGGCAAGTTACCTCACCTATTTCAAAACCTGCATTGAAAATTTGAGCCAACATTTCATTGTCAAAAATAAAATTATCAGAATTGTCGTTGTATTTTATTTTTTGCAAAACTTCTTTGGAAAAAGCTCTATATCCGGTGTGATATTCTGATAATTTTTGATTCATCAAGATATTTTGCGTCAAAGTTAAAATGCGATTAGCCAAATATTTATACCAAGGCATGCCACCTTTTAAAGCCCCTTTTCCCAAAATACGTGAACCTAAAGAAACCGGATAAACTTCATTGGCAATCATAAATGCCATGGAATGAATTAATTGAGGTGTATACTGATAATCAGGATGCAGCATGATGACGATATCGGCGCCTATTTCCAACGCTTTGTTGTAACACGTTTTTTGATTGCCTCCATAACCCTTGTTTACTTCGTGTAAAATGACGTGGTTTATTCCCAATTCATGTGCTTTTTCAAAGGTTTGATCTTTACTTCGATCGTCTACCAATATCACTTCATCCACTATATCGAAAGGAATTTCGTTATAGGTCATTTCCAAAGTTTTCTCAGCATTGTATGCCGGTAAAACCACTACTACTTTCTTGTTTTTAATCATGATAAAAGGTGTAATTAGGGTTGAATTGGACTTGATTTTTCATAAAAAACAAATCCATTTTTCTCATATAACTTAATAAAATTCGGATGTTTGGTTTCAAATTTATGAGCTTTGATATTTTTAGTGACCACGTATACTTTTTGATCGGTTATTTCATTGAATAGCCAATTGGAATTACTGTGGTTGGGATTTTTGGGAAATGGTTTTTGGCTGTAAAAAAGTTGGGCGTAACTTTTATATCCAAAGGTTGTGATGTAAGCTTTTTCTTGTGCTACTTTTTGATAAAATTCTAGGGCTGCTCTTTGCGAATAGGCTTCAATATTGGGTACAATCCAAATCATGGAGGCGTAAGTAAAGAACAAGGTAGCACCGAAAATGGTAATGATTTGTTTTCTTTTACTATGCACTTTAAACATTGCTATTAGAATCGAGCTAAAAAATATGATTCCAACCAAAATTTCCAAACCTGTCCATTGGACTTCTGCTTGTAAATTGGCATTGGCAAAAGCGTCTTTAATCATTCCGGATGAAATAATTTTGGAAGCATTCATGCCTATCAACGGCAAAGCACTCATAGCCAATCCAAATAAAAAGGCAATACCAACCAAGCTAAATTTCATCCAATTGGCAAACTGCTTCTTGTTTTCCAACCAATAATACAGAAAATAACTTCCGAAAAAAGTTACGGGAAAATAGGCCATAGAGGAATAATGTACAATTTTAGTTTTGACAATGGTAAATAAAACCAATACGACCCATAGCAAAATTTTCATCCAGAAATGAAAATCTTTAGTAGTTGCTGTTTCGTTTTGTATTGATTTCATACCACTCAAAGCCCAAATAGAAATTGGAAATAAGCCTATCAATACAACCACAAAATGGTACAATAAAAAACCTCCGTGACCGGCATCTTTGGTTTGAAACAATCTGATTTGATAAGTAATAAAATCTTGTAAAATACTAGCATTACCATTTATAAATTGCAAAATAAACCAAAATCCTCCTACTCCAGCTAAAATGAACAAATACCAAAGAATGATTTTGAAATTCAAAAATTGTACATATTTCTTTCTAAAAAGCATGTAAATAAATGCCGTAAGTAAGAATAAAAGTAATGCAACAGGACCTTTGGTAAGAATAGCGAGACCTATAAAAAATGCAGACAAACCCGTTCTATACCATTTACTTTTATCTCCTTGAGAAAACAAAATAAATTGATAAATCCCCAAAAAGATAAATAAATTAAACAAAGGATCAATGATTCCGGATTTGAAATAGAGAAAAGTCAATACTGATAAAGCATGAGCAAACATCCAAATCCATCCAAATTTTTCATTGATCAGCTTTTTCCCAATGCTAAAAAGGGTCATAAGAGTTGCGATTCCTACCAATGCATTCGGAAATCTTGCAGCAAATTCATTGATTCCAAAAACATGCATACTCAAGGCTTGTAACCAAATAAATAGTGGTGGTTTTTCCCAGAAAACTTCATAATTAATCTGAACATCTAGATAATTGCCCGATACGAGCATTTCTCTGGCAGATTCGGCAAAATTAATTTCATCCCAATCAAACAAATGCACACTACCTAGGAAAGGCATGTACAATACTACACCTATCAAAGCAATAAATAGGTAGGATGTGTATTTGAAACTAAAAATTGTTTTCAAAAATAAATAGCTTATAATTAAGTTTCAAAAATACTAAATTTAAAGACTTGTTTGAACAACAATCACAAATCTACAGTTTGTGTAATTTAAAATCTGCATTTATATAGATTGTTTTAAACTTTGAACTATTCCAAAATCATATTAATTTGATATGACTTTCATATGGCTTTCATATGGCTTTCATATGGCTTTGATATGGCTTTCATATGGCTTTACTAAAAGCTTTAGAAAAGTGTTATGAGTAGTTTTGAACAATACAGATGAGGTTGAGTTGTATATTAAAAATATTTCGGTCCATTTAAAAGTTAATAGTATTGGATTAAAAATAGTATCAAATTGCTTAAATGGGTTAGGTGCGAATTAAAATGAGATTTAAACGAAATAAAATTAGATTCTAATATGAATAAAACGTACATGCTATAAGAAAAATAGACCTTTAGATTAGCTAAAAAATATTGTCAAGTAAGCTTTAAATCGTAACTTTGTAACGTCCTGCAAAAATACCCTAGCAAGACCACTAAATTATATATATGTCTAGAATTGATATTCAACATTTGACGTTGGACATTCACCAACTTAAAAAAGCCAAATTCAAACACGAAAATTTTATTGCCGGTAAACCACCTTATTTAAGAGGACCTTATGCGACCATGTTTGTACAACAACCTTGGACCATTCGTCAGTATGCCGGTTTCTCCACAGCCGAAGAAAGCAACGCTTTTTACCGTCGTAATCTGGCAGCCGGACAAAAAGGTTTATCAGTAGCATTTGATCTCGCTACCCATCGAGGATATGATTCCGATCATGAACGGGTGCAAGGAGATGTTGGAAAAGCCGGAGTAGCCATAGATTCAGTCGAAGATATGAAAATTTTATTTGACCAAATTCCATTGGATCAAATGTCGGTTTCTATGACTATGAATGGAGCTGTATTGCCTATTATGGCCTTTTATATCGTTACAGCATTGGAACAAGGCGTAACACTTGACAAACTCTCTGGGACTATTCAAAACGACATTCTCAAAGAATTTATGGTTCGTAATACGTATATATATCCACCCGAACCTTCCATGCGAATCATCGCTGATATTTTTGCTTTTACAAGTAAAAATATGCCCAAATTCAACAGCATTTCCATTTCAGGATATCACATGCAAGAAGCCGGTGCTACACCTGAAATCGAATTGGCATACACTTTAGCTGATGGATTGGAATACATCCGTACCGGTTTAAAAGCAGGTATGCAAATTGATGCATTTGCACCTCGACTTTCCTTTTTCTGGGCAGTTGGGATGAATCATTTCAAGGAAATTGCCAAGATGCGTGCTGCTCGTTTGCTTTGGTCCAAATTAGTTCAAACGTTTGACCCAAAAAATGCCAAATCACTTTCGCTCCGTACCCATTGTCAGACGAGTGGCTGGAGTTTAACCGAACAAGACCCATTCAACAATGTAACGCGTACGGTTACTGAAGCATTAGCAGCAGCTTTAGGTGGAACGCAATCATTGCATACCAATGCATTGGACGAAGCGATTGCTCTACCTACAGATTTTTCGGCACGTATCGCTCGAAATACTCAAATATATTTACAACAAGAAACCCAAATAACGCGTACCGTTGACCCTTGGGCAGGTTCGGAATACGTAGAAAAACTGACTGCTGAAATCGCTGAAAAAGCTTGGACATTGATTCAGGAAGTTGAGGAGTTGGGCGGTATGACCAAAGCCATTGAAAAAGGTATTCCCAAAATGCGTATCGAAGCGGCAGCAGCCGAAAAACAAGCTCGTATTGACAGCGGACAAGATATTATTGTAGGGGTTAATAAATATCAATTGGCACACGAAGATGCTATTGACACATTGGAAGTAGATAATGATGCCGTGAGAACTTCTCAAATCATACGACTACAAACCCTAAAAAATACAAGAGATACGAAAAAAGTAATTCAATCTCTAAAAGCGTTGACCGAGGCAGCAGAATCGGGTCGGGAAAATTTATTAGCTTTGGCCATTGAAGCCGCTCAAAACCGGGCAACTTTAGGGGAGATTTCCGATGCCTTGGAAATCATTTATGGCAGGCATCAAGCGACACATAAAACCATTTCAGGCGTGTACAAAAAAACCATACAGGACGATACTTTGTTTAAAAAAGCCTCGCAATTAGCCGATCAATTTGCGGCATTGGAAGGTCGTCGTCCACGGATCATGATTGCTAAAATGGGTCAGGATGGTCACGATCGAGGAGCCAAAGTAGTGGCTACCGGTTTTGCCGATTTGGGATTTGATGTCGACATTGGGGCGTTATTTCAAGCACCAAAGGAAACTGCCAAACAAGCTGTTGAAAATGATGTGCATGTATTGGGTGTATCTTCATTGGCTGCCGGACACAAAACGCTGATTCCACAAGTCATAGAAGAACTCAAAAAATACGAACGCGAAGATATGTTGGTCATTGCCGGAGGTGTCATTCCTGCAAAAGATTATCAATTTTTATTTGATGCCGGTGTTTCGGGGGTATTTGGTCCGGGAACACAATTGGCTAAAGCAGCAATTGATATTTTGGAAATATTGATCAAACGATCCCATTCTTAATCAAAATTTTAATATTTTTTGCACGACTGTTTGATGAGCAGTCTGCATTTTTACAATATATTTTCCAGATTTTAAAGTGCTAATATCAATTGATGCAGTTTTTGACTTTGTTTCAATCCTCATGAGTATGCTCCTTTTTTTTAGAAAAAAGTATTCCTGCCTAGGGATCTTGTGCTCTTTTGGGGTATATTGAAAAGATTGCCGCTTTTCTTACAAAAAATAATACTACTTTTTAAAAATAGAAAACTTTGTACCCAATAAATACGCAAAAACAGCAATTATAAAACCTATCAAGGATCCACCTATAACGTCTTCAAAAAAATGTTGTGAAAGGTAAATTCTACTTATTCCAGCCAGTATAGCCAATAATAACCAGATTGATTTATAGTAAAATTTATTTGAAATAAAAATCATTAGAAAAAACATAGCAAAAGCACTCATGGTATGACCTGATGGAAACGAATGCCAATGTCTCATGTGTTCGCCTACAATCAAATGTAGCCTATCTCCAAATACTTCATAAGGACGTGGGTAATTGTAGCAAATATAGTTTTTCAATACAAAACTCGTCAAAAGAGTCATTAGGCTGCCCATGAGAAAAACGGTAAACATTTCTCTTCTTTTCCACAAAACAATTAAAACGGCAACCAAAAACACCATGCCATCCCCTAAATAGGTTGCATATTTGAAAAAATAATCAAAAGTGAGACTATGAAAACTATTTATTTCTAAATGTAAACTGTATTTATCAGTACTGAAAACAATGTACATTCCTATAATTTGTATGATTATGAAGGCAAGAATAAAAAACAAGTTTCTATGAATTACTTCACGGAATTTTGAGGGAAAGCTATTGTTTATCAATTTTAATAGATTTAAAATTAGAAAACAAAAATAGACTTTTAAATAGAATAGGATTACTAGAATTGGGAAAAAAGACTTGAAGTTATAGAAAAGAAAACCGGAACACGAAATAAGTTTACACTACACTTCAAGTTCCGGAAATCAATCTAAAAACTACTAACTAAAAATTTTTGTTTTTACCATGAAATAATATTGACGGTAATAACAGGGACAAATTTATATGAGTGAAATAAATTAAACCCTGACATTTGTCATTTTTCAGAAAAATAATTGCAAAATTATTCAGAATCTGTATCTTGAAGGTCGTTGAATTTCGAATAGTTTCTCCATTTCTCCAAAACAGCTTGAAAATCGGCGGGTAATTCAGAATCAAAATGAAGTAATTCACGTGTTATGGGATGTTCAAAACCCAAAGTCTTGGCATGAAGAGCTTGTCGAGGAATGAGTTGGAAACAATTTTGAACGAATTGTTGATATTTTGAAAAAGTAGTGCCTTTCAATATTTTATTTCCACCATATCGGCTGTCATTGAACAAAGTATGACCGATGTGTTTCATATGAACCCTAATTTGGTGCGTTCGTCCGGTTTCCAGTTTACACATCACCAAAGTCACATATTGAAAACGTTCCACTACTCTGTAATGCGTCACAGCTTCTTTCCCTATTTCGCTACCTTCGGGGAAAACAGTCATTTCCATACGATTGACCGGATGTCGGCCTACATTTCCTACAATTGTACCTTCATCTTGTTCTACATTTCCCCAAACCAATGCATAGTATATACGGGCTGTTTTCTTGTAATAAAACTGTCTTCCAAGCGAAGCCATAGCTTCCTCGGTTTTGGCCAAGACAATCAAACCGCTGGTTTCTTTATCTATCCGATGTATGAGTCCGGGATAACGTTTGGGTGCTGTAGGTAAATTTTCATAGTGAAACAAAACCGCATTGATTAAGGTACCCGTATAGTTTCCATGTCCGGGATGCACGACCATATTGGGTGCTTTGTTGACCACAATTACTTGGTCATCTTCAAATACAATATCTATAGGAATATCCTCGGGGACCAATAAGTGTTCGTATGGTGGGTATTCAAATACAATTTGGACTTCGTCACCCGGTTTAACTTTATAATTGGGAGCAACTGCTTCTCCATTTACGATTACATGTCCATGTTTGGCAGCCAAAGAAATTTTATTACGAGAAGAATTGACAATAAAATTGTTCAAAAACTTATCAACCCGCAACGGTTCTTGTCCGGGAGCAGCTACAAATCTGTAGTGCTCGTAACCTTCATTAGGGTCAAATGGTTTATCTTCTGTATTCATTCAAAAAAATCTTCACAATAAAGACAATCCGTATTTCGGATTATTCATTTCCTTTCACTTTTCCTTTTAACAATTAAGATATAAGTTATTTTATAGATTTGGGTCTATCCCTTCAATCGCAGTATCAACACCTGGTTGCAATTCTTCTTCGGGAGCGCCTTCGCCTAAAATCAAAGTCAATACGGATTTCTTGGGTAATTTATCTCCCGCTTTCAATTTTTTACCATTAAACATCAAGCCTCGAACGACATCTTTTCCAATATCCGGCACATACATATAATTACCACTGATTTCAAAACCAATGGCTTTGAGTGTACTTTCCACATTACGCTTGGTCTTACCTTGAAATTCTGGTATGGTAACCACCCTATATCCTGATGCATTTAAGGTTATGTATATCTTACGATTGGATTTTACTATATCTCCAGCTTTAGGATTGTGCTTGATGACTGAATTTTTAGGGAAATTGGGATCAAAATCAGCTGAGTCCTGCACAACCATTCTCAAATCCATGTCATCAATAATTCGCTCGGCTTCGCTCAATGATTTTTTGGTCAAATCGGGAACTTCAATTTTTTGATTGTGATGGGTAATCCATCCCAAAGATTGAAATACGATAAAAAAGAACAAGCCAAATCCCACTGTAGCTAATATAAGCTGTCTTAGAAATAATTTAGTCTTAATAAAGTCAATCAAACTCATAATTGATGTTTTTGGGCAAAGATAAACTAATTTACGATTTTATCGAATGTTTCCTTTTTGTGATTTCTATTTATGTTTAGGCTTACATATTGCCATAAAAAGTGTATAAATACCTCCTAGGATTCCTATTGCAAAATACTTCTATTAAAGAAGTAATTTTGATTTAATCAAAACATTTACAAGGAATTATCAAATAATATTTGGAACCAATAAAAAAATTTAAGTCCTCTAAAATTCTATAAAATTGTAAACCATAACCTATAATTTGACGCTTTATATGAAATGCAATTTTATGAAAACTTTATACATCCTATCTCTTTTAAAATTATGTAAATTTGTCCACATCATTGATTTATTTTTTAAACAAACAGAAAAAAATTTACATGAGTTCTAAAAAAAATATAGCAGTAGTCATGGGAGGATATTCTTCAGAATATCAAATTTCGTTTAAAAGTGGCAAAGTAGTATGTGAAAATTTGAATAAAGACCTTTATCGGGTTTTTCCAATTCATATTCTAAAAGAAAAATGGGTGTTTGTAGATGAAAATCAAAAGGAAATTGCCCTAGATAAATCCGATTTTTCACTACATCTCAACGGTCAAAAGATCCAATTTGATGCGGTATTCAATGCCATTCATGGAAATCCGGGTGAGAATGGGGTTTTGCTCGCCTATTTCGAACTATTAGGAATTCCCCACACATCAGACACATCCTATAAAATGGCACTTACTTTCAACAAGAGAGATTGTTTGAGTGTTTTAACCCCTTATGATATTCCACATGCCAAATCGGTGTATATCAACAAAGGAGATACGATAGATTACAGTAAGATTGCCAGCGCTGTTGGTTTACCTTGTTTTGTCAAAGCCAATGCCGCCGGATCTAGTTTTGGGGTCACTAAGGTTTATGAAATTACCGATTTTGAAAAAGCTTTTGAAAATGCTTTTCAAGAAGATCACGAGGTACTGGTAGAAGAATTTTTAGATGGGACTGAAGTATCGGTAGGTGTTATTACCTACAAAGGACAAGTAAAAGT
>JADZFW010000147.1 GCA_020854235.1 Flavobacteriaceae bacterium | reverse complement strand
CAATTTCACATAGATAGATTGCAATCGGAAGGGTATAGATACAATACGGATTTTGAAAATTGGAATGCATTTTTTAAAACGGAAGTAAATGCATTTGAAATATTGGCTACTTACGGAGAACGAAAGTTTGGTGCCAATGGTTTTTATGCCAGTCCGCTTTTCAAAGACCAATACGAAGAAACCCAAACGCATTTGTTGGCATTGAAACGCAAATTTGATTATCAAAACTGGAAGTTTTCAGCTCAAACCTATTGGAGACGCAATCAAGATCAATACCTTTTGAAGCGAAACAATCCCGATTATTATCGCAATATGCACATCAACCACAAGGTTGGAGCAGCTTTGGATACCCATTTAAAATCAAGTTGGGGTATTTCCGGACTTGGAGTAGATGTAAATATGGGGTATTTGAGCAGTAATAATTTAGGTAATCGCGAACGATTTTCGGCAACATTTTACGCCGAACAACGATTTCAATTTTTGGAAAACACTTTGGATGTTACACCGGGAGTAGCTGTGACGTATTACAATGATTTCGGCACTTTTGCTTATCCGGGCATTGACCTTGGTTATAAGATTAATTCACATTTCAAAACTTATATCAATGCCGGTTATACCAGTCGCATTCCTACGTTTACCAATTTATATTACAACAGTTCGACGGAACAAGGCAATCCCGATTTAAAACCCGAAAAAGCGTTTACCGTAGAAGGTGGATTTTATTATACCGATTCACATTTTTTAGTAAATGCAGTATATTTTTACAGAAATGCCCATGATTTGATCGACTGGACCAAGGAAAACCTCGCCGATAAATGGAAAGCCACCAATTTCAATCAAGTGGAAACACACGGCTTTGAAAGTTTGGTGAAATACAATTTTACAATAAACCAATTGCCTCAAAACCTCAAAATAGGTTATACCTTTATGAAAGAAGATGTCATTGAGCAAGAAGTTGCCTATTCTCGGTATGACATCAACAGTTTTAAACATCAGGTAACGGCGCATTTACATACCCAATTTTTGAAATATCTCAGTCAGAATATAGCCTATCGTTATGTGGAAAGAAGAAATGGGGAAAGTTATCATGTATTTGATGCCGGACTTTCAGTACCTTATCAAAAGTGGCATTTTGAGGTATCATTCAACAACCTTTTTGACACCGAGTACACAGAAACCAATCTTGTTCCCATGCCTAAGTTTAATTTGATGACGGAGGTTTCGTATCGGTTTTAAAAAATCGGATAAAAATGACTGGTAATTATATGAATTAAAAAATGTAGATTTCTTCCTTAATTTGCGTTAGGAATGAAATCTACATTTTATTTTTTGGAACTAATTAAAAATATTGAAAACTCAATTTTTAGGTCTCAACTTGCGTACTTCGGCACCGGTCAACCACAATTCTGATTCGCGAATTTCTTTTAGTTCGGCTTCAAGTTTTTCACGGTAATCGGGTTTGCTTCCCATTTCAATGACTCTTGCCGCTTCACGACCTGAAGAAACTTCGTCGTAGAGTTTTTCAAAAACCGGGGTAGTGGCATCTCTAAATTTACCTTTCCAATCCAAGGCACCACGTTGGGCGGTTACAGAGGTATTGGCGTACATCCAATCCATCCCGTTTTCGGCTACTAAAGGCATCAAACTTTGGGTTAATTCTTCAACGGTTTCGTTAAAGGCTTCGGAAGGAGAATGTCCGTTTTTACGTAACACATTGTATTGAGCTTCAAATAATCCTGCCAAGGCACCCATCAAGATGCCGCGTTCACCGGTCAAATCGGAATACACTTCTTTTTGGAAATCGGTTTCAAATAAGTACCCCGAACCTACACCGATTCCCAAGGAAACGACTTTGTCTTTGGCTTTTCCGGTATAATCTTGAAAAATTGCAAAACTAGAGTTTAAGCCTTGTCCTGCCAAAAATAATCTTCTCAAAGAAGTTCCCGAACCTTTGGGTGCTACGAGTATTACATCTACGTCTTTTGGAGGTACAATGCCGGTTTGCTCATGATAAGTAATCCCAAAACCATGTGAAAAATATAATGTTTTACCAGTTGTCAAATGTTTTTTAATTACCGGCCATGATGCAATTTGCCCTGCATCCGACAATAGATATTGAATGATTGTCGCTTTTTGACAAGCTTCTTCGATGTCAAATAGGTCTTTGCCCGGTACCCAACCATCGGCTACTGCTTTGTCCCAACTCTTCCCGCCTTTGCGTTGTCCGATGATGACGTTAAAGCCATTGTCTTTGAGATTTAGTGATTGCCCTGGTCCTTGTACACCGTAGCCTATGATGGCAATGGTATCGTTTTTTAATGTTTCTAATGCTTTTGCTAATGGGAATTCTTCACGCGTGATGACGGTTTCATTGATTCCTCCGAAGTTGATTGTTGCCATGTTATGTTTAAGTTATTAGGTTATTAGGTTATTAGGTTATTAGGTTATTAGGTTATTAAGTTATTAAGTTATTAGGTTATTAAGTTATTAGGTTATTAAGTTATTAGGTTATTAAGTTATTAAGTTATTAAGTTATTAAGTTATTAAGTTATTAAGTTATTAAGTTATTAAGTTATTTGTTTATTATGTTATTGTAGAGACAATGCATGCCTTGACTAATCTATCAAAAAGGTTATTGGTTAATATCATCTAATACCCATCACACATCAAATATCATATTACGTTGACTTAAATGTTCGTTGTGGATGTGTTCGGGAATAGGGTGATTTTTTTCCATTTCCAAAACTTTTTTGTGAATGCCTTCGCTGTTTTTGATGATGGCGATTCGCGAACTTTTGACAAATTCGATCAAACCGTATTTATCCAATTCGTGTAATAAGTTGTCTATTTCCTTTTCTTGCCCCATGGTTTCAAAAACGGTGTAATCTTCTCTGATAACTACAGCTTTGGCTCCAAACTCGCGTAATAAACGTTCCACTTTGGCTTCACGCATGATATTGAGTGTAGGGACTTTGTACAATGCCATTTGTTGCCAGATGATTTCCTCATTGGTGTTGTAATACACTATGAAAACGTCTACCAGTTTTTCAATTTGACGAACTAAATTTTTAACGACAGTTTCTGTTTCTGTTACTACAATGGTAAATCTGTAGATGTTTTCAATTTCGCTAGGCGAAGAGTTCAAACTTTCTAAACTGATCTTTCGTCGCGAAAACATAGCCGCAATTTTATTGATCAATCCGATTTGATTTTCTGTATAAACACTTAAAGTGAATTCTTGTTTTTGCATATTATATGTGTTGATTGACTTTCGTTCAATCATATTTCTTTAGCAGTTAATACAATTTCCGAAACGCCACGTCCTTGTGGTACCATGGGAAATACATTGTCTTCTTTTTTGACTTTTATTTCCAATAGAAAACTATGCGGATGTTTGAGCATGGTTTCAACCGCTTTTTTTAATTCCGAACGTTCATTCACATGCAAGCCGGCGATGCCATAACCTTCGGCAACATGAACAAAATCAGGGCTCATGATGTCGGTAAAGGAATATCTCTTTTCATTGAATAATTCTTGCCATTGTCTGACCATTCCTAGAAACGAATTGTTGAGAATCACGATTTTTACATTGGGTTGGTATTGCAATATAGTTCCCAATTCTTGGATGTTCATCTGGGCGCCTCCATCTCCCATCACGGCAATGACTGTTCTTTCTGGGGCGCCAAATTTAGCTCCAATGGCAGCGGGAAGCCCAAAACCCATGGTTCCCAATCCACCGCTGGTGATGTTGCTTCTGGGTATTTTTTCCTGTGCATACCTACATACTACCATTTGATGCTGACCCACATCGGAAACAAAAATGGCTTTACCATCGGTCATATCGCTCAAAGTTCTTACTACCTCGCCCATCGTTAATTCACCCTCAGTTGGGAAAAGTTCTGGAAGTATAATAGTATCGTATTCTTTTTGGTTGAGTTCGGTAAATTTTTCCAACCAATGGGTATGTTCTTTTTTATCGATTTTTTCAGTTAATAATGGGAGTGTTTCTTTGGCATCACCCCAAACCGATACATGTGTAGCTACATTTTTATCAATTTCCGATGGGTCAATGTCAAAATGGATGATTTTGGCTTGCTTGGCGTATTTATCTAATCTTCCAGTTACGCGATCGTCAAATCGCATGCCGATGGCTATCAAAACATCACATTGGTTGGTAAGGACATTAGGGGCATAATTGCCATGCATGCCTAGCATCCCTAAATTCAAAGGATGATGTGTAGGTAAAGCACTTTTTCCCAAAATAGTCCATGCAGCAGGGATTCCGGATTTCTCAATCAATTGTTGTAATTCTTGTTCTGCATTGCCCAAAACCACACCTTGTCCAAAAATGATAAAAGGTTTTTGTGCTTGATTGATGACTTGAGCAGCTTGCTCGATATATTCAGGTCGGACGATGGGTTTGGGTCGGTAACTTCTGATGTAATGACAAGGTGTATAACCCTTGTATTCAAATGTTTGCATTTGAGCATTTTTACTAATATCAATTAAGACCGGTCCCGGCCTACCACTACGAGCTATGAAAAAGGCTTTGGCTATGATTTCAGGAATTTCTTGAGCATCGGTGATTTGGAAATTCCATTTGGTAATGGGCGCTGTGATGTTGAGAATATCGGTTTCTTGAAAAGCATCGGTTCCCAATAAGTGCGCAAAAACTTGACCTACAATGCAAACGATAGGTGTAGAGTCTATCATGGCATCGGCAATACCAGTAACGAGATTAGTGGCTCCCGGACCACTGGTAGCAAAAACAACTCCGGTTTTACCACTGGCTCTGGCATAACCTTGAGCCGCGTGAACAGCACCTTGTTCATGACGAACCAAGATGTGTTTGAGTTTGTCGGCATGGTCAAAAAGCGCATCATATATGGGCATTATCGCTCCACCGGGATAACCAAAAATAGTATCCACTTGTTCTTTGACAATGGCGTCTAGTAAAGCTAAACTTCCTGTGGTTTGAACGGATGGAATATTTGTTTGAGACATAGAATCAGATTAAAAATTGAACTTAATTAGTCAGTAACACAACCTTCTGCGGCATCCTTCACCAACAAGGCATATTTGTATAATACACCGTTTTTTACTTTGAGTTCGGGTTTGACAAAAGCTTGCTTTCTCTGGTTCAATTCTCCTTCAGTAAGCAACACATTGATTTGATTGACACGTGCATCGATTTCAATGATGTCTCCTTCCCGGATTAAGGCAATGGTTCCGCCATCATGAGCTTCAGGGGCAATGTGACCTACTACAAATCCGTGGGTTCCGCCACTAAAACGACCATCGGTGATTAGGGCTACGCTTTTACCCAATCCTGCTCCAATCAAGGCAGAGGTTGGTTTGAGCATTTCCGGCATACCAGGTCCACCTTTTGGACCAACGTAACGGATAACTACAACGTCACCTGCCACAATTTTTTGATCTTTAATACCTTGTATCAATTCTTTTTCCCCATCAAATACTTTGGCGGGACCTTTGAAATAATCGCCTTCTTTTCCTGTGAGTTTGGCGACACAACCTCTTTCGGCTAAATTGCCGTAGAGAATTTGCAAATGACCTGTTGTTTTAATTGGTTTATCTAAAGGGTAAATAATTTTTTGACTTTCAAAATCGAGGATTTGTACGTCCTTTAGATTTTCAGCTAACGTTTTGCCGGTTACAGTCAAGCAATCGCCGTGAAGAAGACCTTTTTGAAGTAAATACTTCATGACCATGGGAATGCCTCCTTTTTCGTGCAAACTTTGCATGAGGTAAGTTCCACCCGGTTTGAAGTCGGCGATGAGAGGTGTGGTATTACTGATGCGTTGGAAATCGTCGATGGTAATTTTGACATTGACACTTTTGGCCATTGCAATTATGTGCAGTACAGCGTTTGTACTTCCACCTAATGCAATCAAAGTAGTAATGGCATTTTCAAAGGCTTTATATGTCATGATGTCGGAAGGTTTGATATCCTTTTCCAATAAATGTTTGATTGCTTCGGCTGCGTCTTTGAGTTCGTTAATTTTTTGAACACTGATGGCAGGATTGGAACTGGAAAAAGGCAAACTCATACCCAAAGCTTCAATGGCTACTGCCATGGTATTGGCTGTGTACATACCCCCGCAAGCTCCGGCGCCTGGGCAAGCGTTTTTGATGATGTTTTTAAAAGTGCTTTCGCTTATTTTTCCTGAAATTTTTTCACCCAAAGCTTCAAATGCTGAAACGATATTCAGTTCTTTACCTTCGTAATATCCCGGAGCAATTGTACCGCCATAGACCATGATAGAAGGGCGATTTAATCTTCCCATCGCCATGATGCTTCCCGGCATGTTTTTATCGCATCCCGGAATGGCTACTAATGCATCGTAATAATGTCCGGCTACAACACTTTCAATGCTGTCGGCTATAATTTCTCTACTGACCAGTGAATAACGCATTCCATCGGTTCCATTGGTAATACCGTCACTGATGCCTATGGTATTGAAAACCAATCCCACCAGTTGGAGTGCATTTACTTCTTCTTTTAAAGTATAAGCCAACCCATTTAGGTGCATATTGCAAGTATTGCCATCATAACCCATGGAAGCAATGCCGACGAAAGGTTGTTTCAATTTTTGTTCAGTGAGACCGATACCATACAACATGGCTTGAGCAGCTGGTTGGGTTTCATCTTGGGTAACGGTTTTACTGTATTTGTTTAATTCCATTGATATTACGTTTGTTAGATGAATTTAATCCAAAAAAAAACCTCTCAAAAATGAGAGGCTTATATTATAATAACAATAAAATTTACCTCTTTAGATTTCTTAGAAGTTAATAATAATGTTAATAATTACGGATTTATTCATTTGTGAGATTGAAATTGCAAATGTAAATGTTTATTTCAGTTGTGCAAATGAAAATGGAAAAATCCAGGAAAAATTTACTTTTTACCTAAAAATCCCATCAATGTTCCTAAAATACTACCGCCACCTGAATTTTGTTTTCCGGCAGCACCCATCAACATTCCGGCTACGTCATCTATGACACTACCATCTCCGTCGGCATCCAATAAACGGTTGATCATACTTGTGCTTTGTTCGGATTTACCGCCCAACATGCCACCTAATAAATCACCGATTCCATTTTGATCTTGAACACCTTGTGCTCGGGTTTGTTTTCCTAAATAGCCCATGATAAAAGGAGCGGCAACTTTCAAAATATTCATAGCTTGCCCCATGTCAATGCCATTACTTTTACTCACGGCTGCGGCAACATTTTGTTCTTTTCCGCCAAAAACGTGACCCAAGATTCCGGCACCATCTTGTAAAACATCGTCGTCGATTTGGCTGCCTCCTAGGATACTTCCCAAGTTGTCCAAAATACCACCACTGTGTTTTTCATTGTTTAGAGCACCCAACAAACCTTGAGCTCCTTCGGGAGTAGCTGCGTTGTTTTTCATAGCACCTAAAATCAAAGGCAAAGCTGATTGAATAGCTGAACCGGCTTTATTGCTGTCCATTCCCAATTGAGAAGCAGCACCGTTAACCAAAGTTTTGCCCATTGGGCTGTTTAATAAATCTAAAATTCCAGACATTTTTTAATGTTTTTAATGGGTTTATATTGGCGCCAAAGATAAGATTTTTTTAAAGTCAAGAAGAAAAAATTAGTATCTTTCCACACTTTTTTAAATTATTGGAATGGGTAAATTTGCATTACATTTGAAAATATTAATTGGAATGGTTTCAGTGATTATCAGTGAAGCTACTTTTGCAATCATAATTGCCAAATTTATTGTAAGATTGTAAAATTAAAAACAAAAGGTATGGAATTTAGCATTGTAAATTATATATTGGATTTCTGTTTTATGAAACCAATATTCAATTTGATAACTTCATATTATTTACTATTCATTTTCTATTATTCTCAATATTAACATTAACAATCAATATCCAAAACATTGGAATCAATTCAAAGAAAACCAGAATGGCTCAAAGTTAAGCTGCCAACCGGTAAAAAATATACTTCTTTAAGAAATATTGTAAGTGACTATAAGTTGCATACCATTTGCACGAGTGGTAGTTGCCCTAATATGGGTGAATGTTGGACAGATGGCACGGCTACTTTTATGATTTTAGGTAATATTTGTACTCGTTCTTGTGGATTTTGTGGCGTTGCAACAGGCAAACCTCTAACAGTAGATTGGACTGAACCCGATAAAGTGGCAAGGTCAATCAAATTGATGCAAATTAAGCACGCCGTCATAACATCTGTCGATCGAGATGATTTGGAAGATATGGGTTCTATTATTTGGGCGGAAACCGTAAAAGCCATCAGAAGAGAAAATCCTGATACTACCTTAGAAACTCTAATACCCGATTTTCAAGGGAAAAATGAACTCTTGGATCGTATTGTGGCAGTGGCTCCCGAAGTAGTTTCGCACAATTTGGAAACCGTAAAACGCCTGACTAGACAAGTTAGAATTCAAGCCAAATATGAACGAAGTTTGGAAGTGCTTCAATATTTAAAGCAAGCTGGTATTGCCCGAACCAAATCAGGACTCATGTTGGGACTAGGTGAAACTAAAGATGAAGTATTGGAAAGTATGCAGGATTTGAGAAATCATCAAGTAGATATTCTTACTTTAGGACAATATTTGCAACCTTCTCGAAATCATTTACCTGTTTTGCAATATATCACTCCCGAAGATTTTGATTTTTATAAAAATGAAGGAATGAAAATGGGTTTCCGCCATGTGGAAAGTGGAGCATTGGTGCGATCTTCCTATCATGCACATAAACATTTGTTATAGTAACAGTCAGTTTGAGTAGCATATTAACAACAGAAGTTGGTCTTGTTGTAAAATATCAAAAGGGTTATTTTCAATAAATTCCCTTATTAACAATCATTTAACAATCTCAAAACAATTTTGTGGCACGAACTTTGTTATATAAATATCGAAAAGTAAAATTTTCGTTGTAATAAATATTTGGTTAGTTGACAAAACTCTTTATCACTTGGTAAAGGGTTTTGTTGTTTTAAGACGATCTGATATTGTTAGGACTTTATTTTTTAGCATTTGGAAATTTCATTGGATAATCGGCTTGGACTTGTCCTTTACTTATTTTTTCCAATTTTCCTTTGATTAATCTCTTTTTAAAAGCTGAAATTTTATCGGTAAATAAAACTCCGTCAATATGATCGTATTCGTGTTGGATCACTCTTGCAGCCAATCCGGTAAAGGTTTCTTTAAATTCGTTGAAATTTTCATCTACATATTCCATGTGAATAGTATCATGTCTGGTGACATCTTCGTGAATACCGGGAATACTCAGGCAACCTTCATTAAAGGGCCATTCGTTGCCTTCTTCTTTGCGAATATGAGCATTGATGAATATTCTTTTAAAAGTTTTTAAAAAATCACGTTCTTCTTTAGTATATTCTTCATTTTCTGAAAAAGGTTCTGTATCAACAATAAAAAGGCGAATATCTTTCCCAATTTGAGGTGCTGCCAATCCTACACCATAAGCATTGTACATGGTTTCATACATATTGTCAATCAATTCTTTGAGACGAGGATACTCGGCTGAAATATCAGTTCCTTTTTTTCTCAAAACGGGATCACCGTAGGCTACTATAGGTAAAATCATTCTATTTTTGATTTAAGTTTCGTTTCCCGATACCACGCTTGTATTGTTACAGGTCAATCAGGACGATAAGTTTGACGAATTAGGCTTATATGAACCTTTAATTTATGGTGCAAAATTAGAACTTTATTCGATTTCACAAACTATCTGAAGCTAATTCCTTATTTTTGTCACAAGTCATTGGAATTTTAAATATTTGAAATCTAAAATCGCCAATCTAAAATCTAAAATCAAATGTGTTTTTATTTTCAAATGTCGGTTGATGCTCAAACATTGGAACATAGGTTTCAAAAGAAGCTACCTATGACACAATCACAAGTTACCAAAATGGTCAACAATGGTTTTGAACATCCCAAAATTTTAGTTACCTTACCACATTCGACTCATTTTGACTTTTACGAATGGGGTTTGATTCCGTATTGGGCAAAGGATGTAAGTATTCAAAAATCAACACTCAATGCCCGAATTGAAACTATAGCTGAAAAAGCATCTTTTAAAAATGCAATTCAAAACCGTTGTTTGATACCTGCCACAGGATTTTATGAATGGCAATGGATGGATGAAAAAGGTAAAAACAAACAGAAATATCTCATACAAAACCTCGATAATACTTTATTTTCATTTGCAGGAATTACTTCACAATGGATTGATAAAGCGACAGGTGAAATTAAAAATACTTGTTGCATACTCACCACACAAGCCAATGAAATCATGTCAAAAATACACAATACCAAACAAAGAATGCCTGTGATTCTAGCAGAAAAAAATGAGGACGATTGGCTCAATGGAGCAGATTGTCAGCTTTTTGCCTTTCCTTACCAAGTGCCATTGCAAAGTTTGATGCTATAAAGACAATTTTTTGTTTTGATATTCCAAATGTATTGGCATTATTATTGAAATATAGAGGCGAATATTTGGGAAATGATTTGTAATTGTCACGATTTCAATAAATTAAATTTTAATCGGTTTACAGTATATTTGCAACGAATTTTGTTTCCTGACAAAATGACTAAAACACCTATATGGCAAAATTTAAAATAAAAGCATTTGACAATCTGTCATTAGATAGCATTGAAGAAGATTCAGAGTTTATTCCTTTGTTGAGTTCGGAAGATGAAGAGGAAATTCACAAAGAAGGTATTCCCAACCAATTACCCATTTTACCTTTACGAAATTCGGTTTTGTTTCCCGGAGTAGTCATTCCGATTACAGCCGGTAGAGACGCTTCTATCCAATTGGTTAAAGATGCCAATAAAGGAGATAAAATTATTGGAGTGGTTGCTCAAAAAAACGAAAAAGTAGACGATCCCGAATTGGCTGATTTGCATGAAGTGGGTACTGTAGCCAAGATTTTGAAGTTACTCAAAATGCCGGATGGCAATACCACTGTAATACTACAAGGGACCAAACGTTTCAAAGTAGGTGCATTGGTGAAAAAAGAGCCTTATTTGGTGGCTGAAAGTCTTGTCTTTGAAGAAGATAGATCGGCTATAAAAGATAAAGAATTTAAAGCTATCATTGATTCTGTAAGAGAAAAAGCATTGGAAATCATTCATTTGAATCCTGCTTTGCCTACTGAAGCTAGTTTTGCTATTAAAAATATTGATAGTAAAACCTTTTTATTGAATTTCATTTCCAGCAATATGGAATTGGATGCCAATGAAAAACAAGAACTACTCAACGAACCCAATCTGAAAGAACGGGCTTTGTTGACTTTGCGTAAAATGGATGCTGAATTGCAACGTCTTGAATTAAAGCAAGATATACAGTCCAAAACGCGCACTGACATGGACAAACAACAACGCGAATATTTTCTACACCAACAATTGAAAACCATTCAAGAAGAGTTGGGCGAAGTTTCGTATCACGAGGAAATTGAGGAAATGAAGAAGAAAGCCAAATCCAAAAAATGGAGCAAGGAAGCTTCCGAACGTTTCCAAAAAGAATTGGCTAGGTTGCAACGTATGAATCCGCAAGTAGCTGAATATTCTATGCAACGTAGTTATTTGGATCTACTGTTAGAATTGCCTTGGAACGAATATTCCAAAGACAATTTTGACCTCAAAAGAGCGCAACGCATCTTGGATCGAGATCATTCAGGCATGGAGAAAGTAAAAGATCGGGTTATTGAACATTTGGCAGTTCTCAAACTAAAAGGCGATATGAAATCTCCTATTTTGTGTTTGTATGGTCCTCCGGGTGTTGGTAAAACATCTTTGGGGCATTCCATTGCCGAAGCTTTAAATAGAAAGTATATCCGAATGTCTTTGGGTGGATTGAGAGACGAAGCCGAAATCCGAGGTCATCGCAAAACTTATATAGGTGCTTTGCCGGGTCGGATTTTGCAATCTATTAAGAAGGCCGGAACTTCCAATCCTGTTTTTATTTTGGATGAAATTGATAAGTTAGGCAATTCACATCAAGGCGATCCGTCTTCAGCCATGCTCGAAGTATTGGATCCGGAGCAAAATGGGTCTTTCTACGACAATTATTTGGAAATGGGTTACGACCTATCCAAAGTTCTGTTTATAGCCACTGCCAACAATATTTACGACGTGCCTTGGGCATTACGCGATCGCATGGAGTTAATTCAATTGACCGGTTATACCTTACAAGAAAAGGTTGAAATTGCACGTAAACATTTATTGCCCAAACAATTGAAGGAACACGGTTTGGAAGCAAATGCCGTCAAATTGGGAACCAAAGAATTGGAATTGGTCATTGATGAATACACAAGAGAATCGGGAGTGAGAAATCTCGAAAAACGCTTGGCTAAACTGGTGCGCTATGCCGCAAAATCCAAAGCAATGGATGAAACCTATGAAGTGGATTTATCTGAAAGTAAAATAAAAGAATTATTAGGCGTTACCCATTTGGGTGTAGATAAATATGAAAAAACTGAGGTAGCAGGTGTTGTGACCGGACTTTCATGGTCCGTAAATGGAGGAGATATCATGTATATTGAATCTATAATTTCAAAAGGAAGTGGTATGACCATTACCGGAAATTTAGGTACAGTTATGAAAGAATCGGCAACTATTGCTTTGGAATACATCAAGGCGCATGCAAAAACTTTTGGCATCGAACCCAAAGTCATTGATATATATAAAGTTCACATTCACGTACCTGAAGGTGCAACACCTAAAGATGGTCCAAGTGCCGGAATTGCCTTGTTGACTTCTTTGGTGTCAGTTTTCACGCAACGCAAAGTAAAATCGCATATTGCAATGACCGGTGAAATTACCTTAAGAGGTAAAGTGTTACCTATTGGTGGCGTGAAAGAAAAGATTTTGGCAGCCAAACGCGCCAATATCAAAGAAATCATCATGAGTGAAGAAAATAGAAAAGATGTGGAAGACATCAAACCTATCTATGTAAAAGGACTCAAGTTCCACTACATTACCGATATGAAAGACGTTATTGAAATAGCCGTTTTGCCTCAAAAAGTAAAACATCCTATCAATTTCGATTTGTCTGATGAAAAAAAATAATTTTTATAAACGCCTCTTTTCGGAGGCGTTTTTTTTTAATAACAATTGTTAAAAACTTAAAAGTGAATTTAATGAAATTTAACTTTCCTATTCACCAAAGTTTAATATGTTCGCAACATCCAAAAGGATGACTTCATAGGAGTAGTATAAACCATTTTACGGAAGTCCGTAAATTTCAGATTTTAGTAACTATATAATTCAAAAACAATAGCTTACAAGTATAAAAAATCAAGTTTATTCAAACTCTCGCTACTGCGGGCAAACGTTTTAATCTCAAGTCCCGAGCAAATTCGAATTTTTTATCAAATCCCAATTCTCAATAAAAAATGAATAAACAAGCCAAACTGGTTCTGGAAGATGGAACTGTATTTGAAGGGTATGCTTTTGGAGCAGAAAAATCCGTATCCGGCGAATTGGTCTTCAATACCGCCATGACAGGTTATCCGGAAAGTTTAACGGATCCTTCCTATAAAGGTCAACTCTTGGTTTCAACCTATCCACTCATTGGAAATTATGGCGTTCCATTCCAGTCTGAAAATCAGCAAATGCTTGAATTTTACGAATCAAATCGCATACAGGTTTCTGCTTTGATTATTTCCGAATATTCCTTCCAATTCAATCATTGGAATGCCGAAATGAGTTTGGATGATTGGATGAAAACTTCTGATGTACCAGGTATTTACGGCATAGATACTAGACATTTGACTCAAATTTTAAGAGAAAAAGGTTCGATGTTAGGCAAGATCATCATCAATAATGAGGAAGTCGAATTTTACAATCCCAATGAAGATAATTTGGTTGCACAAGTCAGTATTGAAACAAAACAAGTTTATGGGAATGGAACTATTCGCATTTTATTAATCGATTGTGGAGTTAAAAATAACATCATCAGACATTTATTGAGTCGTGATACGACTGTAATACGAGTTCCTTGGGATTATGATTATGCGAATGAAGTTTATGATGGACTATTTATTTCCAATGGACCGGGTGATCCTCAACAATGTAGATCAACTATCCAACATTTATCCAAATCATTCCGAGAGGAACAGCCGATTTTCGGGATATGTTTGGGACATCAACTGATGGCATTGGCACAAGGTGCGCAAACGTACAAACTCAAATATGGTCATCGCAGTCACAATCAACCGGTTTTAAAAGTAGATACCCAATCGGCTTATATCACTTCGCAAAATCATGGTTATGCGGTTGATGATACCACACTTCAGTCAGATTGGAAGCCACTTTTTATCAATCTAAATGACCATACTAATGAGGGTTTGAAACACGTTTCAAAACCCTTTTTTTCTACCCAATTTCATCCTGAAGCATCGGGTGGACCAACCGATACTGAATTTTTATTTGACGAATTTTTAGCTGCCATAAAACAATACAAAGCCCAATAACATGACTCTTAACAAACCTCGTAAAGTATTGGTTCTCGGTTCGGGAGCCTTAAAAATAGGTGAAGCCGGCGAATTTGACTATTCCGGAGCTCAAGCACTTAAAGCATTAAAAGAGGAAGGGATTGAAACCATTTTAGTCAATCCCAATATTGCAACTGTTCAAACATCTAACGAACTTGCCGATCATATTTATTTTTTACCGGTTACGCCCGAATTTGTCGAAAAAATAATTATCAAAGAAAAACCGGATGGCATTTTGTTGGCTTTTGGAGGTCAAACAGCGTTGAATTGTGGTGTGGCTTTATATCGAAATGGAATTTTCGAAAAATATAATGTTCGGGTTTTGGGAACTCCGGTTCAATCCATTATTGATACGGAAGATCGCGAATTGTTTGTCGATAGATTGAATGAAATCGAAGTTAAAACTGCCAAAAGTATCGCTACTTTGAGTTTGGAGGATGCAAAAAATGCAGCTCATATTATTGGTTATCCGGTCATCTTGAGAGCAGCATTTACGCTAGGCGGACAAGGAAGTGGTTTTTGCAATAACGATGAAGAATTGGAAACTTTGGCCAAAACAGCTTTTTCATTCTCGGGACAAGTATTGGTGGAAGAATCTTTGAAAGGTTGGAAAGAAGTTGAATATGAAGTGGTTCGAGATGCTTCCGATAATTGTATTACGGTATGTAATATGGAAAATTTCGATCCTTTGGGTATTCATACCGGAGAAAGTATTGTGGTTGCTCCATCGCAGACTTTGACCAATTCGGAATATCACAAATTGAGAGAAATTGCCATCAAAATTGTTCGTAAAATAGGTATTGTCGGGGAATGTAATGTGCAATATGCCTTAGATCCGCTTTCCGAAGATTACAGAGTTATTGAGGTCAACGCCCGATTGTCGCGTTCATCTGCATTGGCTTCCAAAGCAACGGGTTATCCATTGGCTTTTGTAGCTGCCAAGTTGAGTCTGGGCTATAATCTTTACGAAATACCCAACAACATAACTAAGAAAACGACTGCTTTTTTTGAACCATCTTTAGATTATGTAGTGGTGAAAATTCCTCGTTGGGATTTGAATAAATTTTCGGGTGTGACCAAAGAAATCGGATCGTCTATGAAAAGTGTAGGCGAAGTTATGGCTATTGGACGCAGTTTTGAGGAAGCCATTCAAAAAGGGTTGCGCATAATAGGTCAGGGAATGCATGGCTTTACTGCCAACAAAGAATTGGTTTCATTGGATATTGAACAAGATTTGCAAAAGCCAACCGACCTTAGGATATTTGTGATTGCACATGCTTTCAAACAAGGTTTTTCTGTTCAAAAAATACACGAACTCACCAAAATTGATCAGTGGTTTTTATACAAATTGGAACATATCATTCAAACTGAAAATTTTCTGACAGATTTTAATACCTTGGATGAAATCAGTAGAGAATTGATGTGGGATGTTAAAAAGAAAGGATTTTCTGATTTTCAATTGGCACGTATCATTTTAAAAAGTGATGATGAAGTCATGGAAGACGCCATTTTGAAAGTGAGAACTTATCGCAAACAGTTGGGAGTTGTTCCGGTAGTCAAACAAATTGATACTTTGGCAGGTGAATTTCCGGCTCAAACCAATTACCTTTATTTTACCTATCATGGAACAACTTCTGATTGGATACCTGATGACTTCAAAGAATCGGTTGTCGTTTTGGGTTCGGGTGCTTACAGAATTGGTAGTAGTGTAGAATTTGACTGGGGAAGTGTCAATGCTGTCAATACGGTCAGCAAACAAGGCTACCGTTCGGTGATGCTCAACTATAATCCGGAGACAGTCAGTACGGATTACGATGTATGTGACCGATTGTATTTTGATGAATTGTCATTTGAAAGGGTTTTGGATGTAGTTGATATCGAGCAGCCCAAAGGTGTCATTGTTTCTGTAGGCGGACAGATTCCCAATAATTTGGCTTTGCGTTTGCACAAAGAAAATATACCTATTTTGGGAACTTCGCCGGTATCTATTGATAGAGCCGAAGATCGAAATAAGTTTTCGATGATGTTGGACAAATTGGGTGTAGATCAACCGAGATGGAAAGAACTAAGTTCTTTGGAAGATGTTTTTGATTTTGTGGATGAAGTGGGATTTCCAGTTTTGATTCGTCCCAGTTACGTACTTTCGGGTGCTGCCATGAATGTGGTATCCAATAAAACAGAATTGGAACACTTTTTAAAATTGGCTGCTCATGTTTCCAAAAAGCATCCGGTAGTAGTATCGGAATTTATAGAAAATGCCAAAGAAATAGAATTTGATGCAGTTGCTCAAAATGGAGAAATCATCCTCTATGCCATATCCGAACATATTGAGTTTGCCGGTGTGCATTCAGGCGATGCGACTTTGGTTTTTCCACCGCAAAAAGTGTATTTTGAAACCATCAAACGCATCAAGAAAATATCCAAAAAAATTGCAGCCGAACTGAATATTTCAGGGCCATTTAATGTGCAATATTTGGCCAAAAATAACGACATCAAGGTCATTGAAACCAATCTGAGAGCTAGTAGGAGTTTTCCGTTTGTCTCCAAGGTGTTTAATTTGAATTTCATCGAAGTAGCTACCAAAATCATGTTGGGACAAAAAGTATCCAAACCCGATAAATCCATTTTTGAAATTGAACATATTGGCATAAAAGCATCTCAATTTTCCTTCTCTCGATTGTCAAAAGCCGATCCGGTTTTGGGTGTTGATATGGCTTCGACCGGAGAAGTGGGTTGTATAGGAGATGATTATTATGAAGCGGTTTTAAAGGCGATGTTGTCCGTAGGTTACCGAATTCCAAAGCAAGGGGTTTTAATTTCTGGTGGTGATATTCGTTCCAAAGTAGAATTGCTTAATTCGGCAAAAGCGATTAAAGAACGAGGATTGCCCATTTATGCCACGAAAGGAACAGCCCAATTTTTAAGCGAACACGGTTTAGAAGTTCAGATTTTGCATTGGCCTGATTCGGGAGAAAGTCCCAATGTTATGGAATATATGAAAAACAGTAAAATTGATTTGGTTATCAATATTCCCAAGAATTTAACTGAAAATGAATTGTTTAATGATTATGAAATTCGTCGCAGTGCCATTGATTTAAATATTCCATTGCTTACCAATGCCCGATTGGCAAGTGCTTTTGTCATGGCGTTTATCACTACTACGATGGAGGATTTGACAGTGAAGAGTTATAGAGAATATTTTTAAAATTATCAATTTGACATTTTATTTTTGACCTTAGCAGACAAGCTGAATCAGTCAAGACTTTAGCTGAAAATCAATGTTATTTAATTATGCAAAAACTCATTGAAATGCTGCGCCGTTAAGTAGACTCAATTCACTTACAACTATTTATAATCAATTTTACTACTTATTATTACATGATTTTTTGTACCCAAACCTTTAGTCTTAAACCTTAAACTTTACTATATTTGCAACTTTTACAAAATAATACGACTTATACAATATAATTTAAACTCATGGAGAATAAGAAATTTGATATCAACAGTATAATGGGATTTGTTTTTATGGGATTGATACTGTTGTGGATGTTTTACAGTCAATCCAAGCAAACAAAAGCAGACCAACTCAAAAAAGCGCTTGAATTAAAGAAACAAGATAGTATTCAAAAGGCCAATCCAACCACCAAGGTTATCGATTCATTAAAGGTTCAAACAGCTGCTTTAGTCCCTCAAACTACTGATTCAGTTCAAAATCTAGCTTTGCAAACCAAATTAGGAGCATTTGCTTACAGTGCTTCTATTCCTTCCGCAAAAGAAAACAAAACAGTTTTGGAAAATGATTTACTAAAGATAATCATTAATAACAAAGGCGCTAAAATTGAAGAAATTCAGTTGAAAAAGTACCAAACTTATGACAAAAAACCGTTGTATTTGGTCAAAGATGACAATGCGCAATTGGAAATCAATTTCAACACCAAAGACAACAGAGTACTCAATACCAAAGATTTGTATTTTGAACCTGTTTTGGTTCAGAAAGATGGTTTTCAAACATTATCCATGCGTTTGAAGGTATCTGAAACACAATATTTGGAATATGTTTATATCTTAAAACCTGCTGATTATATGTTGGATTTCAACATTCAATCGGTTGGATTGGAACAAGTTTTGGATGCTTCCAAGCCTGTGAAATTGACATGGGATTTAAAAACCATTCATACCGAAAAGAGTTTGAATTACGAAGGAATCAATACTGCTTTAGTGTACAGATTTGATGATAATGAGTTTAATGAAGTGTTAGGTGCAGCCAAACCTAAAATAAAGGACGTTTCCAATGTCAATTGGGTGGCATATCGCCAACAATTTTTCACGTCCATTTTAGCTGCCAAACAGCCCATCAAAGGCATGGTTGCAAAAGCAGAAAACTTGGTAAAAGACGAAGAAATTGACACGGTTCACACCAAACGTTTCACTACTGAAATTCCATTAACAATTGAAAAAGGCAATCTTAAAAATGAATGGAATTTTTATTTTGGCCCAGCCGATTACAACAAACTGAAAGTTTTCCCTGAAATGCAATTGGAGCGTTCTGTAAATATGGGTTGGGGACTTTTCAGATGGATTAACAAATATTTGTTTATTCCAATTTTCGATTTGTTAAAAGGATCAATTGCTAGTTTTGGATTGATAATTATATTGTTGACTCTTGTGGTCAAATTGATAATGTCACCATTGGTATTTAAATCTTATTTGGCTAGTGCCAAAATGAAGGTTTTAAGACCCGAAATGGAAGAAATCAATGCCAAGTATCCGGGTAAAGAAAATGCCATGAAACGTCAACAAGAGGTAATGGCAGTTCAGAGTAAAGCCGGTGTAAGTATGTTGTCGGGTTGTATTCCGGCGTTGCTACAAATGCCTGTATTCTTTGCTTTATTCAGATTTTTCCCTGCCAATTTTGACCTGCGTCAAAAGAGTTTCTTATGGGCAGATGACCTTTCTGCCTATGACAGCATATACGAATTACCATTCAAAATTCCGATTTATGGAAGTCACATCAGTTTGTTTCCACTATTGGCGTCTATTGCAATATTTTTCTATATGCAAATGACCCAAAGTCAACAAGCCAATATGCAACCACCTGCGCAAGAAGGCATGCCGGATATGCAAAAAATGATGAAAGTGATGTTATGGGTTTCACCTGTTATGATGTTGTTTTTCTTCAATCAATATGGTAGCGGATTGAGTTTGTACTATTTTGTATCCAATTTATTGACCATTGCCATCATGTGGGTCATCAAAGAATATGTTGTTGATGAAGCCAAAGTACATGCCATGGTTCAAAAGAAAAAAGCTGAAGAACCCAAAAAGAAAAGTGCTTTTAGACAACGATTGGATGATGCCATGAAACAAGCACAAGAACAACAAGAGAAGCAAAAAAAGATTAAAAAATAATCTCCGAACCTTCTAATTTCTAATTTCTAATCTCTAATTTCCATCCATGCTAGCATTAAGTTTAACAGAATCGATTTCAACATGGGCCATATCAACTATGGCAGCTACAGGATATTGGGGTGTTGCTTTTCTCATGATGTTGGAGAGTATGATTTTTCCAATTCCAAGTGAAGCAGTTATGCCTTTTGCCGGTTTCTTGATTGTTCAAAAGAAATTTACATGGACCGGTGTTATTTTTTTTAGTACTTTGGGTAGTATCATAGGTTCGTGGTTGTCCTATTGGGCGGGATCTTATGGTGGAAGAGCCATCATCATCCGATACGGAAAGTATTTTTTATTGGATACACATCATTTGGAAATCACAGAGAATTACTTTAATAAAAAAGGAGATGCTACCATTTTTATTTCTCGTTTTATACCTGTTGTACGACATTTGATTTCCATTCCTGCAGGGATTGCGAAAATGAATTTTTGGAAGTTTACCATCTATACGATTATTGGTGCAGGAATTTGGAATACGTTTTTAGCATGGGTTGGATACAAACTAAAAGACCATTGGGACAATCTTCTAAAAAGCGAATGGAAGCATTTGATAGACATTGCTTTTGTTTTATTGATTGTCGTTTTTGTAACTTATTTAGGTTACAAAATTTGGGAAGAAAAGAAGAAGAGAGTTTAGTCCAGATTCCCGATAGTTATCGGTACGGGATTAGATTTAAATGTATTTAAATCACAACTGATTTTAGAATATTATTGATTTTTCTGAATCGTATTAAAATAAAAAACCTGTTTAACTCATGTTAAACAGGTTTTTTATATTAATTCAGTCTTGAAATCTTCAAGTCTAAAAATTATAATGCTTGAAAAACAGCTTCATAATTAGGTTCGTCTACGATTTCTGGAACCAATTGGGTATAGGTAACAGTTCCTTTTTCATCTAAAATGATTACTGCTCTTGCTAATAGTCCAGCTAAAGGACCATCTACGATTTCCAAACCGTTTTCTTTACCAAAAGATCCGTTTCTAAAGTCGGATAAAGTGATGACATTAGTCAAACCTTCAGCGCCACAAAAACGAGATTGAGCGAAAGGTAAATCTCTAGAAATACACAATACTTTGGTATTCTCAAGATCATTTGCAGTTTTGTTGAAATGTCTTACAGATGCTGCACAAGTTGCAGTATCCAAACTTGGGAAGATATTCAAAATAACTTTGCTTCCAGCGAAGTCATTCAAAGTTTTTACAGATAAATCTTGCGCAACCAAAGAAAAGTTTTTTGCGCTGGTGTTGTTTGCAGGTAGATTACCAATTGTATTGATTTCGTTACCTTTTAAAGTGATTTTTGCCATGATATAGTTTAGTTTAAAGTTTAAGGTTTAAAGTTTATGGTTTCCGTTTCGGATTGAATGTGAAACAGGATATAAAAGTAGTTTATATTTAATAAAAAAACTCACAAAATTCATGTGAGTTTTTTTGTCTATTTTTTGATTGATTTCCGGATTAGTGTTTGCCTAAATAATCGGCAACACCATCGTGAGTGGCTTTCAAGCCTTCTTTTTTACTATTCCAATTGGCTGGACAAGCTTCGCCGTGTTCTTCAACAAACTGTAAAGCGTCTACCATTCTCAGAGCTTCATCAACACTTCTACCCAATGGTAAATCATTGACTACTTGATGACGAACAATACCTTGTTTGTCGATTAAAAACAAACCTCTGTATGCAATTAATTCGCCATCGGCTTGTAAATGATCATCGTCATCATAAAAATAATCACCTGCCAAAACATCATAATTTTTAGAAATGGTTTTATTGGTATCGGCTACGATAGGATAAGTAACCCCTTTGATACCTCCCATGTTTTTTTCCATTTGCAACCAACCCCAGTGAGATTGTTCGGTGTCGGTAGAACAAGCTACTACTGCAACACCTCTTTTTTCAAATTCAGCTAAATTTTCTTGAAATGCGTGCAATTCGGTAGGACATACAAAAGTAAAATCTTTAGGATAAAAGAAGAATACTACATGTTTTTTTCCAATGTACTGAGACAAAGAAAAGTTTTCTACGAATTCAACTCCGTTTACTACTGCTTGAGCAACAAATTCGGGAGCTTTTTTACCAACTAATACTGCCATGTTATTTGTAATTAAATTATTTAAATTTTTGTTTTTATCTTGAGGCAAAAGTAAGTATTAAGTATGGCTCTTCAATTAAAATAGATATTATTATCTTATTTGCTGATAGAGATTATTTATAAGTTTGAAAAAGTGTCTTACCTAATCGATATAAT
>JADZFW010000146.1 GCA_020854235.1 Flavobacteriaceae bacterium | reverse complement strand
CGGGCTTGAGATTTGGGGCTGATCCATTTGGCTAATTCATAAATAAACTGATGAACCAAATCTTTATCGATATTGATGGGAGTAGTATTAGGGGAAGCGGTTTCCAAATATTGAATCAATTTTTGCACATCACCGGTATAGGCTTCGATGGAATTCTCGGATAAACCCCGTTCCAATCGCAGGTAGATGGTAAAATCGCGAAGTGCTGTTTGCCAATTCATGAGGTAAAGGTACAAAATAAAAAACCCCGATTTATAATCGGGGAAATTGTAGTATGTAATAAAATATTAAAACAGGTTGTATCCCAAAGAGAGTTGGAAAGCTGAATTATTTATTTTTTCTTCTGAGTCTTTGATAACATTTTTGGTTCCCAAGTTGTATCTCAAACTGGCAAATATATTATTGGATATATTATAGGTTACTCCTAATGCGTAACCGAAATCAGTTTGATTAAATCCCTGAATGACATCTTCTTCAAAAGATTCCCCTTCCATTTCCCCTTTGCTTTTAGCCGTCAGCATCAAGCCTAAATAAGGACCTACTTCAATACTTGTTTTTTCTGAAAAGTTGTATTTAAACAATAAGGGAACGCTGAGGTAATTTTCGGATAGGGTAGCTTTGTTGTCTCCATCTTTGAATTGGTTACCTAGTTTGGAATACAATATTTCGGGTTGAACAGAAAATTTTTCAGTAATGGTGAGTTCGGCAATTAAACCAAAATGATAGGCAACTCGACCAGCATAACCCTCGTCGAAATTGGTGAGATTGGCATAGTTGACACCAGCTTTTAAACCAATATTATCATTTTGAGCTTGAAAAGTGATTAATGAAAAAGTCAATGAGGTAAATAGAAATAATTTTTTCATGAGAGAGGAATTAGGTAGGAAATTAGGTTAATAGATTGAATCAATTGTAAAAATTGATAAACAAATATAATAAAAATAAGAAACCCCGACAAATTGCCGGGGTTTTTTTTATTTTTTATCAAAATATTACAAATTTTATTTGAATTTGTAACCAGTTGAAAATTGGAAAACATTATTTTTAATCCAAGAATTATTGTCTAAGTGTCTGGCAACTTTCATCAATCCATACTCATAACGAACATTGAAAAAGATTCCATTTTCAAATTCAAAGCCTAAACCAGCATTCATAGCCAATTCTCTTTTTTCAAATTCATCTTTCATGTCATAATTTTCACCATCAACATTGGCACGAGCATCAACCAAAAATCCCATTTGTGGACCTAATTCAAGTTGAAGATTGTTTTTAAATTTATAACGAACCATCAAAGGAACGCTAATATATTGCACGTCGTATAAAATATCTGAAGCAGGTAAAGCATCTCTAGAAGCATCTACGGGATTAACTTTTGCACCAGTAATGTTGTAAATGATTTCAGGTTGTAAGGAGAATTTTTCGCTGATATTCAATTCTAATAATGCACCAACATGTACTGAAGATCTTGTATTGTAAATGTCACTGACGTCATCATCGGAACCGTACCAATTGGAAGTGTTTAAACCAGCTTTCAGTCCAAAAACAACATCTTGAGCATTTGTAATGGTAAACATCATACTCATTAAGGAAAATAAAAGAATATTCTTCATTTTAAAAAAATTTATTTAGTTTATTAATATTTAATTTAAAACGATAAGCATTTTATCACGATTATCGTTGTGTACATACGGTTGAATAATTTGGAGGTATAAGTTGATTTGGAATATCTGCCAATTAAATTAGTAAATCATTAATTATGAAGTTACAAAAATAAAGAAAGTAAATGAAAAAACCTCGAACGAATCGAGGTTTTTTTAATATATTTTTAACTTTTTATTAAAAACGATACCCAATAGCTAGTTTGCCAACTACATCTATTCGTATGCTGAAATCTTCCAATTCACTACCATCTTCATCTAACCATTCAATTTTGTCGGAAAACGTTCTGCCTCCACCGGCTCCAATTTCAAATACCAAGCCTGAGTCGGCTACCCATTTATAGCCCACCAACAGTCCTCCGGAAAATGAATTTCTCTTGTATCCATAGCTATAATCGGAATTTTTATCATCCACTTTAAATGATTTATCGCGTAGGTATAATCCAGCATACATACCGTCACCACCGTCATCTGGAGAAAAATAGTATTTACCTGAGGCCATCACATTAAACCCTGATTTTTTTGGATCATAACCATCGCCATCGACGGTGACCATACCATAAGTTCCCATTTCCAATCCAAGTGTTAATTCTGCTCCAAAATTTTCGTTGACAATGTATTCCCCAGACAAGTCAGGACTTCCAAACAAGGTTCCTATTGGATTTAATTTTACTTCGATTTGAGCTTGTGCTATAAGCATAGTAAATCCAAAACTAACTGCTAAAAAAACTTTTTTCATAAATAAATTAAATTTTAAAATTAAGAGTGCAAATATAGAATAAACCAAAAGGTTTAACATAGAAAAACCCCGACAAAAGTCGAGGTTTTTGGAAATATTTTGTAAAGAATTAGTTAAACTTATATCCAACAGAGAATTGGAATACATTGTTTTTGTACCATTCGTCTCCAGTATTTTTTACGAAATTAGTCAAGCCATAGCAGTAACGGGCATTGAATAGTAATCCGTTTTCCAGTTGATATCCGGCTCCAATATTCACACCAAAGTCAACTGTTTCCAATTCATCTTTGAAATCTTCAGATTCACCGTCGTATTTTTGATTGGCGCTCATTAATATACCTAATTGAGGTCCTAATTCCAAATGAATAGCATCGGTAGCTTTATATTGTACCATGACGGGAACGCTGATATATAATAAAGCAGCATTAGATTGTTCAATTTCCAAATACGCTGTTCCATCTGTAGTGTATTCAGGGACGAATTTCAACATAAATGGACCCGAAATGTCTTGAATAAATAAGCTGTCATTGTAGTTGTATTTAATCCATTTGAAGTTATCCTTGCTCAAAATCGTGTCTCCATCAACGTTATAATCAAAGCTCCAATTATTTAAGTTATTAAAGGGAATCTTGAATTTGCCTTTTTTATATTCTTTTTCTAATTCCGTTTTCCATATAACGGGGTCTACCATAATAGAAGAATCAGTCAGTTGGAAAACATGATATGTGTCGGGATGCTTAGGATCATATTCTCTCCAATATCCATTTGTATTGGGATTTGAGGAACAGGAAATAACTATTATCAATACTATTATATAAATGAGTTGTTTCATTTGTTTATAATTGTTTAATTCACTTTGTTATTATTTTTTAGCGGAGTTCATTGATTGCTTCGCAGTTGTTTTTTAATGGTCAGACCCGCTTCGCAGCGAGGCGAGTGAAATTCGCTCCCTAAAGTTTTCTGGAAATTTTCGGATGTTGTCAACTTTTTGTCATGCTCATTTTATGTTTTAAAATTTAGTAGTTCACTTTTTCAATTTTGTTAGCGAGTGGTTATAACTAAATGGTGCGAAGTTACAAACTTTTTATTGAGGGGTTTTAAAACAGATTCCTCCCTATGGTCGGAATGACGGTTTAAGTTAAGGAGTATGGGTGGGCGGCTGCACCGCCCATAAAACTCGCTGTGCTAATAATATTTTAGCCTTTATTATTTTTAATGGTTTTCAGATAAAGCATAAATTTCTTGTAATTTAAATAGAGCCACAACAAACAAATTATTGAAATTACACTCACAACAATCCATATCTTTGTATTCCAAATTTCAATTGTATAGCATATATATAGTAAGAAAATTGTTGAAATTGATGCAAAAATCAAGTTGAATAGTTGATTGATTTTATTGTTTATAGCTCTCTTGTAATTAATTTTTTTAAGATTGTGATTGAAATTTATATCTTTTAATTGATGGCTTATAAAATTTGTCAGTTGGTCTAGATTTTCAAATTCCAGATCATCTAAAACTATGGATTTTAGGTTTTCTGTTTTAAAACAAAATTGTCTGTAAAAGATACCATTTTCACTTATATTTTCTCTCCATTTTATACTGCTTATTTTTTTTAAATCGGATTTTATAAATTGGAATCTCAAAGGGTAGAGTATGTATATACATTTGTCAGTAACCCAAACCCATCTAAATTTGTATAAAACAATAGCAATTGTAGCTATATTTAATGGGAGAATAATTAAAATTAAAATAATGGGTGATTTAGACCAAAGATTGTTAGCGAATGCAAAATAGGTAAGAGTGCTAGAACTTGCCAGAAGCATTAAGCCGATTAATAATGTGTTTATATTGATGAATCCAATTTTCACTTTGAAAGATTTACTAATTCGTGTCTGTTTAACTTTAAACAGGGTCTACTGATAAAATAAAAAAAATTATTTCAATGATGTACATTTAGTTTTATGCAATTAAGAGCAAGGTTTTATAACTTTTTTTCAAATTTTTCGTGCACTTAATACTTAATTTAACCGCAAAGTTCGCAGAGTTTCATCGCAAAGTTCGCGGAGTCCCAAATAAAAGAGTTTAAAAACTCATAAAACATTGAATCATACTAACATTTTTAAACCTTAGCGATCTTTGGGGTAAAAAAAAGTTTTTCAGCAGACCCTATATAATCCCTTTGGCTTTGAATTCCAAGTATTTGTTGATGACTTTTAAGGTCAGGTGTTCGGGTTTGGTGAGGATGGAATAGACGCCTCTTTTTTCTAGGGCTTTTACGATGAGTCGTTTTTCGAATGCAAATTTTTCGGCTATGGTTTGGTTGTAGATTTCTTTGACGTCTTCTGCTTTTTTGTGAATCAATTGATCCATTTCGGTATTGACAAAGAATATAACTACCAAAACGTGTTGTTTGGCAATGGCTTGCAGGTAAGCCAATTGGCGGTCCATGCCGTCGAGGGTTTCAAAATTGGTATAGAGGAACAGCAAACTTCGTTGTTTCATATTGCGTTTTAAGTCGCTATACAACCTACCAAAGTCGGATTCCCAATAATCTGTTTTGACGTTGTAGAGTGTTTCCATGATGAGGTTCATCTGGCTTTCGCGTCTTTCGGCTACCACTCGGTTTTCCACTTTTTTGGAGAAACACAGCATGCCGGCTTTGTCGTGTTTTTTCAAGCTCACATTGCTGATGACCAGGGTAGCATTGATGGCGTAGTCCAACAAACTCAGTTCGTTGAAAGGCATTTTCATCATGCGGCCTTTATCGATGATGGAGTAGATGGGTTGGGATTTTTCATCCTGAAATTGGTTGACCATCAAACGGTTTTTCTTGGCTGTGGCTTTCCAATTGATGGTGCGGATGTCATCGCCTAGAACGTATTCCTTGATTTGTTCGAATTCCATGGTATGACCGATGCGGCGCACGCGTTTGATGCCGTATTCACTGCGATAGGTGAGGGCAATGAGATCAAATTTGCGCAATTGGATAAAAGAAGGATAGGTAGGAACCATTTCCTCGTTACCAAAATTAAAGCGGCGGGAAAGCAGGCGGAAAGGACTTTGAACATAGACAATCAATTTACCAAACCAATATTCACCTCTTTCGGTAGGTCGGAGGTTGTAATAAAAGGATTTAGAAGAAGCCGATCCCACTTTTTGGTGAATCATGAAATCGCGTTTTTGGAATTGAAACGGAATTTCGTCAATGATTTTGGTGTAAATGGGAAAAGTATAGTAGTTGATCAAGTGGATTTGAATTGGATTTTCATCCCCATTTGAAAATTTTTCAGGGACCACTCGATGGGCTGTGATTCCTTGATGGGTCCAAAACAAAACAACAAAATCCATTACCGCTATGGTCAGCCAGGAAAGCAATCCCATTTTGGTAGCAAACAAAAATTGCGGGAAAAAATAGGATATGACAAAAAATACAACAATGATTGCCAAGCCTGTGAACAAATTTTGCTCGATGTATATGTTTCTAAATAACTTCAATGAATCGCTTGCTTTTGTATGGGTTTATTGTATAGATGTGTTTGAGAATCTAGCGTTTTATCATCTCGGAATTTCGATACTATCCAACATTTGATTGATGACTTGTTTGCTGTTGACCCCTTCCATTTCACGTTCGGGAGTCACAATGACGCGGTGTTGTAGCACTGGAACGGCACTGCGTTTAACATCTTCTGGCGTTACAAAGTCGCGCCCTTGCATGGCTGCAAATGCTTTGGATGCTTGTAAAATAGCGAGTGAAGCACGCGGAGAAGCCCCAAGGTATAAGAATGGATTTTCTCGGGTATTGTGTACAATTTTGGCGATGAATTGCATCAAATGCGGTTCGATGTGAATTTCTTGCACCAATTTTTGGAAACGAGCCACTTGTTCGGCATTGATGATACCGGATACCAGATCGAGTTTGTTTTCCACTTTGCGGGCATGTTGACTTTCAATGATTTGGAGTTCTTCTTCCAAAGTAGGATAATCCACTTCGATTTTAAACAAGAAACGGTCTAGTTGGGCTTCGGGTAGGCGGTAAGTCCCTTCTTGTTCGATTGGATTTTGGGTAGCAAATACTAAAAATGGAGCTTCCAATTTAAAGGAGTTTCCATCAATTGTAATCTGGCGTTCTTCCATGACTTCAAATAAAGCAGCTTGCGTTTTAGCAGGTGCGCGGTTGATTTCGTCGATCAGGATGATGTTGGAAAAAATAGGACCAGATTTGAATTCGAATTCAGAAGTTTTCAAGTTGAAAACGGAAGTTCCCAAGATATCGGAAGGCATCAAATCGGGTGTAAACTGGATTCGGCTGAAACCAACTGTCATGGTTTTGGCCATGAGTTTGGCGGTAATGGTTTTGGCTACACCGGGAACACCTTCTATGAGTGCATGACCATTGGAAAGGATGGAAGCAATCAGCAGGTCGATTAGGTTGTGTTGGCCGATGATGACTTTGTGGAGTTCGGTTCTGATTTGGTCAATGCCTTGTTGCAATTCGGTTAAATCGATTCGATTGGTAAATTGCAGATTGTCGTGAGTTGGGTTGGTTTGTTCCATATATGTTTTTAAAATGTTTTGGTCAGGATTTTATACTTATAAGGTTTGTTTATAGAAGTTGTCGATCATGTTGTGTAAAAGCACGAGAGAGGTTTCGGGAATTTCTTTGAGTTTATTCAATTTGATGATATAATCCACGAGGCGTTCGATTTCAATTTGAGGCATACCGGTTTTGGATTGTAATTTCTTTTTGAAATCATCATTGAGGTTTTGGGTATCCAGCAAATAGGTATTGCGAATGTGTTCGAGGAAGAATGTAATTTTTTTATTGACAATATCTTGAGGCTTGCCTTGTTGGTAATAAAGATTGCCAATGGTTTTGGCAAAATCTATGGATGTATTGGGTAATTTTTCAATGATGGGTACGATGCGTTGGCGTCTTTTGGCTTTGAAAATGATAAAAAACAAGATTCCTAATAGGGCTATATACCAAGCCCAACGTAAGGCGGGTTGGGACAATAGGTAACGCAGGGGATTGTCAATTCTATTTTGGTTGAGGGTAGCTCGGTCATCCCAGATGATATCCCAATCGGGTATGTAGGACAAGGCATGTGCTGCATAGGCAGCATTTCCCGATTTCAAAAGATTGTAATTGGTAAAGACAAAAGGTTGGGTATGCAAGTAGAAGAAACCGTCACCGTATTGGATTTTGACAAAATTGATTCGGCGTGTATTTTCAAACTGGTGATACCCCAAAACGGTGGTATGGATAGAATCCAATTGGGAGAAGTAGACGCCTTCCATTCCTTTATTGTACGTATAGGATTTAGCATCCCAATGTTTATTGGCTAAAGTCAATTTCAGTTCGGAGTCTTTGAAATGGATATTGCCTATAGACAGAGAATCCTCTAGTTCCAATTGGGGTAAAACATCATTGTTTACCTGTGCATAAAGTGAGTCCAATATTTTACTTGGAAAGTTATAAGATGCTATCATAACAGCGTTACCATCGCTCACAAAATCCAGTAAGTAATCGCATGAAATATCGTCGATTTCAGCATTGGGATTGATGATTAGGAATGACTTGGGGTCGTAGTAATCCAGGTATTCATCATCGACATAGGTTGTGTCTTCTAGGGTAGCAACTGAATCATTTAAATTATAGAATTGTTCCTCTTCAACTGTAACGTCTTTTATAGATTCTTGTTCCAAATAATCTTCATCTGTAACCTCTTCATCGTCTTCATACAAATCGTAATAGAAATTATCGAGTAAATATTGATAAGGTGTAACGGAAGAAACTTCAACTGCAGAATCGGGGAAAAGTTGTTCCATTTCATTAAACAATACTTGTAAACCATAGGGAGACTTATCATCCTTACTAAACGTAACTTTCCATTCCACCGGTTTGGTACCTGTAGTATCGTTGATGACGAAAAAAATCATCAACATGAAAAAGATGGTCAAGTATATTTTAAAAGTTTTGGGCAAGGTTTACAGGTTGTTTAAAAAATTATGAAAAGTTTGTTCGCCGGTTTTAAATTCTTGTTCATTGAGGTCAAATTCGCCATACCAACAATAATTGTAGAGGTAGGAAATGTAACGGAACTTGTTTTTGAGTTCGGCGTTTTCAATTTCTCTTTCGTAATCGAGATTTGTTTTATCGTAATGCCAATCGATTTTATTTTTTTGGGTCAGTTTTTTGAGCGATTGCAGGTAATAATATCGGATGGCGAGGCGGAATTGTTTGTTGCGGATGGCCTCTGAGATGAGTGAATCAAAATCGGTTTGCATGAGATTTTGTTCCAAATCATGCGCAATGATGTCAATTTGATCGGATTTTCTACCAAAGATCCAATTGCCTTCTTCATTTAAAAAGGATTTAATGATTTTGTAGAGGACAAAAATAATCAGTAAAATTCCCCCGATTTTAAGGATGTATTCTATCACTTGGATTGCTTTTCCAGGATCTTCAACGTCGAACAATTCGGAGAGCAATTTTTGGAATTTTTGACCCAGCCACGTTTTAAATCTTTGCCATAAACTAGGTTTGTACTCCTTGAGGTCGGCATCATAATCATAGGCTTTGGCAGTATATTTATCGTCGAGATGGTTGTTGAAACTTCTTTTTTGGATGGTATCTGTTTGGTCAATACGCAAGCTATCTAAGGCAGGTGATGCCATAGCATGTCCACTTTTCAAAAGCAAGAAAAGTGTAAAAAACCAAACTAATTTATAGTTCATCTTTTCCGATATCGTCAATAGTTAACTTGGTTTGAATGCCTTCCAGCAATTCTTTTTGGCTGAAATATATGATGCCTTGGCTGATGTTGATTAAGGCGTATAAAACCATGACAGCAGTAGCGATGATCAACACAACAGGCGATTTGAAAATCGTTTCGATTCCGGCTATTGATTCAGGGTCCGTAAAATTCACATCAAGCAAAGAAGAGAATACACCTGTAAAACCTAATGCCAAACCATAAACAACCATAATAATGGTGTACATTAACGCTGTACTAGCTGTTGTTGACCAAAACTTTTTGGTAAAAAGCGTAAAGCCATATCCCAAGCAATCAAAATAATTTTTTTGGGTATATAAATATTCGTAATAAGTCATTTGAAACCAAAGAAAAAAGGCCGCAAAAAGCATAGGTAGAAAAAATATCCCGACAATGGTAATGGCCACTAAAATAGCACTGATATAAAAAGCAACAATTAGTGGAATAGACATTAGTGCTGAGATTAAAATGAAAATGAGAATTTTCCCAGCATTTTGTTTCATGTAGTTTAAAATATCTTCGTGGTTGAATTGCGTTCCTTTTTCCTGATATAGAATCATGTAAATAGGGACAAAAGAAAAGTTGATGATGTAGAAGAAAATCAATAAAATAGCACCCAAAACGACGAAGTACCAGGGTAGATCAAACGCTTTAGAATTGTAATAGTTGAATCCAAAATAAAAAATCAAAAACAAGCCATTGATGATGAAGTAGTTTGTAAAGAAATGGACGGCATTGATTTTAATAAACTGGAAAGTGTCGGTAAAGAATTCACTAAAACCTCTGATTTTTAATAATTGCATGTTATGATTTTTTAAAATTTTGCATTACTTTATTATATACGATCTTTGGATAAATCAAATAATAGAAACTGATGATGCTCAAGGTAATGAGAATGATTCCAATAGAGAGATAGTTGGGCATTACGTTGGAATACCGCGTGATGTAACCTTCCAAAAATCCGGCGGCAATGGTAAATGGAAAGGTACTCAATACAATTTTAAGCGACACAGTAAAACCTTGTTTGAGGGAATTATAGCGTGAAAAAGTTTGCGGGAAAAGGATACTGGCACCTAAAATCAAACCAGCGGCAGCTTCGATGACCATTGCAAAAATTTCCATTGAACCATGGATCCAAATCCCTCTAACGCTTTCCCAGAAAACGCCTTGTTCGTAGAAAAAATATTGGAAAGAACCCACCATGACACTGTTGCTGAATAAGACATAAACGGTTCCAATACCACCTAGCGCGCCGAGGATATAGCTGTACAAACCGACTTTGAGATTGTTGATGGTAATTCCGATATGGCTTCCCCAATTGGAGCCGCTTTTGTAAACCGCCATGGGATCGCCTGCTTTGATGTTTTCCAAGGTCATGTTGACATAGTCATCGCCTGAAATCAATCGGACAAATGTATCATCCTTGCTAGCGGATAAAACACCAATGGCCACGAAAATTGTGAATAATATAAAAGCATACCCTACATAGCGTTTGTATTCATAAACCAAGAGCGGTATTTCGGTTTTGAAGAAATACAACACACGGTTGGTGTCATCTTTTTGGGTGCGGTAAATTTTTTGAAAAGATTTGGCAGCCAAGCTATTTAGGTAGAGAATGGTTTTGCTTTTGGGGTAAAAAGTTTGGGCATAAGACAAATCATTGACTAAATGTATGTATAATTTAGACAATTCATCGGGATTTGAATTTTCTTTGGCATATATTTGCCTTTCAAAATCCAACCATTTTTGTTTATTTTGTTTAATAAATGCAGCCTCTCTCATAGCGTACGAAAATAAGAAAATATGATAGAATTACAAATAAATACCACGCAAAATGTCAATATTAATTTTACAGCTGCTAGTTTGGGCGAAAGGATATTGGCATTTTTAATTGATTATGTGCTCATAGTAGCTTATTTAATTGCTATTTTTTACATACTTGCGAATTTAGGCTTATTAGATTTAGAGGATCGTTGGTCTCAAATAGCTGTTAAATTTTTAGCATTTTTACCGGCTATGTTATATACTGTCGTTTCTGAGGTTTTTATGGAAGGACAAACATTAGGCAAAAAAGTACTCAAAATAAAAGTAGTAAAAATTGACGGTTATCAAGCCTCTATATTTGATTACATCAGTCGATGGATTTTTAGGGTAATTGATATTTATTTGGGATTTGGAACTGGAGGCATAGCGATTATCAGCATAGCGTTTTCCTCGAAGAGTCAGCGATTGGGAGATATGGCAGCCGGCACAGCGGTCATCAGTATCAAAGATAAATACAACATCAGTCATACGATTTTGGAAGAGGTTTCTGAATTTTATCAGCCGCACTATCCGACGGTAATCAATTTATCGGACAAGGATATGCAGATTATAAAAGATATGTATACGAGTGCTATTCAGAAGAATGATCATATGTTATTGATTAAACTCAGGACTAAGGTTGAAGAAATCACCCAGACGAGCAGAGGTACTAAAACTGATCGGGAGTATTTGGATATAATTATGAAAGATTACAATCATTTTACGCAAAAAATGTAAGTTGTTATGAGAAGTGAATTGTTTATTTAACCCTTGAACTATATAAGGTAATTAAGATTTTAACTAGAAGTGCATTACGCATTTTAACTAATTATGTAATCTGTTTGAAAATTGCATGAAAGCCTTATTAAAATTTTCGCCAACTTAAATAATTCGTTAGGACTGTTATTGAATACTCTACTTATAATTTAATCTAATTTCGACTTTAGTAAAAATTAAATTTGAGCATTCGTCACAATTAAAAACATTTCTATTTACGATTGCGAAAACTTTAAATCCGCAAGATATGTGATAAAAGCCACGAATACACTAATATTACTTGTTATTTAGTCGTTTAAAAATTATAATATGGATAAAATAGTTTATAAAGAGGAATCGTATAATATAATAGGAAAATGTATGGAAGTTTATAATAGTTTGGGATATGGTTTTTTAGAGATAGTTTATAAAGATGCTTTGGAATATGAGTTTAAAAATAATGAGATACCTTACAAAAGAGAAGTACAATATCATGTAAATTATAAAGATATTGTTTTAAAACATCAATTTTATGCCGATTTTATAGTGTATGATACTATTATTTTAGAGATAAAATCAGTAGATTCCATTCATGATGAATTTATAGCTCAAGCAATCAATTATCTCAAGGTATCACATAATAAATTGGCAATCATTGTAAATTTTGGCAAAAGCAGATTAGAATTTAAAAGAATTGTTTTGTAATTATAGATAAATGGACACTAATATTGAATGCTTTGCATTCAATTGACTGCCTTGTAAACAAGGCAGGTTCGTGAAAATTATTTAAATTTTTTTTAATAGATCATTCTTTAATTAATTTTGTTGTAACTAAGTGCGTAATACTAAAGATATTATGGTAGATAATAATGAAATATGTTCAAAAACATTAGTTATCAAATTATCATTTTTCTAATTGAAAAAATAACTAAATTAGGTCAATTATTTATTTTTTAATTTGTCCCTTAAATCGGCATGGATTAAATAAAATTATTATTTTTAAGCTAGTTAGTTCAATTTTTTAGATTTTGTATTTTCACCTTTAATTCGTGAATTTGTGGCTTTTAAATAACCAATGTAGGATATAGGTAGCATTGTTACTTGAGATTTTTGATTTTACTTACGTAAAAAGTGACAATTGCTACAAAAATTTGTAATTTTACCTTTTGATTGAACGCGCGTTATTTTATTTGGATGATAGTTAAAACGAATCAGACATTTCTTTAGTCGAAATAATGATGATCAAATGAATAATTTAGCACACAATTATTACAGTTTTTCATACTAACTTTAAAATTATATCATGAATAGATTATTTCCAATCCTTTTCTGCGCTTTGTTTACAGGGTCAGTTTTATCGGCTCAGGATTATTATTACGGGCCCAAAGTAGGATTCAATGTATCCCATATATTCTTTTCGGGAGCAGATACAGAAACTTTACAGGAGATGAGCGGTATGAAGATTTCAACGCATATTGGCGGTTTTGTGGAAATTGTTTTCAATGATTTTTTTTCGGTGCAACCCGAGCTTTTATATACGGTCAAGGGAGCCAGATTCAGAGATGGAGAAAATGATGAATACAAATCGGCATTTGTATATAAATACATCACGTTGCCTGTTATGGCCAAGTATTACATCAAAGAGCGTATTTCAATAGAAGGCGGTCCTTATGTATCCTATTTGCTATCAGCCAAAAATGTAGAAATAAACGGATTATTTTCTTCCAATGTGGGTTCGGAAGCAGCAGCTATTGATTTAAAAGGAGATATGAATACTATCGATGCCGGTATTGCATTGGGTGTAGGGTATATGACTAAATCGGGTTTTTACTTTAGTACCCGATACGAATTTGGTTTGCTCAATACAGCCAAAAAGCAAGACGAAATCAGTGCTAAAATGTCCAATGGCAACATCATGCTCACAGCCGGATTTGGTTTGAATTATTAATGAAGTCTTTACACTTCCATTTATTATTTCAGGACAAACCCATATTATCAAGAATTATAAGTTTTAAAATCATTCTATGAGAATTGCCATCATCAACGGTCCCAATCTCAATTTGCTAGGAAAAAGAGAACCCGAAGTCTATGGTTCGACGAGTTTTGAACAGTATTTGGAGCTTTTGAAGCATAAGTATCCACAGGTTCAATTTGCTTATTTTCAATCTAATGTGGAGGGCGAACTCATATCAAAAATTCAGGAATACGGATTTGATTGGGATGGTATTATTCTCAATGCGGCTGCTTATACACATACTTCGGTGGGCATTGGAGATGCTATTAAAGCCATTCAAACGCCGGTTGTGGAGGTGCATATTTCCAATATTTGGGCACGAGAATCCTTTAGACATCATTCTTATGTTTCTTCAAATGCGAAAGGAGTGATTGCCGGTTTTGGGTTATTGAGTTATGATTTGGCAGTAGATAGTTTGCTTGGAAAGTAGCTTAAAAACAATCCATCATGTCTAGAAAAATTTGTATTACCGGAGCCAGTAAAGGCATAGGCAAAGCAGAAGCCGAAATTTTATATGCCGATCACGAATTGTATTTACAAGCTACCTCGTTGGATTCATTTCAGGATTTAGGTTTACCCAATGCCAAATTATTTGCTTGTGATTTTGCTGATTTGACTCAAATTGACCATTTTGTTCATGAACTCAAGAGTCAAACAGATACTTTGGACGTTTTGGTCAACAATGCCGGATTTATGACTATAGACAGTTTTCAGCATTTTTCGGAAACGCTGATGCATCGCATGATCACAGTGAATTTGGAAGCACAATTGTTGTTGACTCAAAAACTGTTGCCTTTGTTGTTAAAAAGCAATAATCCTCAAATCGTTTTCATGTCATCCATGTCGGCTAAAAATAGAATAGTAGGTGAATCGGTTTATGCGGCAACCAAAGCAGGAATCATGCAGTTTGCTCATGTGCTGCGCAACGAATTGGCCGGGAAAGTTAGAGTTTCCACCATTCATTCTTGGGGAGTCAATACTTGGAATGATGAAGCAGATGCAGCCATTCTCAAACCGGAACACGTAGCTGAAACTTTGCAATTTATATTATCGAGGGAAAGACCTTTTTTAGTAGAATCTATAGAATTGGGGCATGAATCGCATTGGAACGGAGCAAAGGCGCCTTGGTCACCCGAACTATAAATTCCAAATTTTAAATTCCAAATTACAACAATCAAGTAGTGAACTTTAAACTTTAAACTTTAAACTCATAAAGCTACCCTCCAACTCTTTTCACTTTAAAGCCTTCATTTTGTAAGATTTGAATGACTTTATCTCGGGTATTGCCTTGGATGATGATTTCGCCGTCTTTGACACTACCTCCGACGCCACATTTATTTTTGAGGAGTTTGCCTAAAGCTTCCAATTCATCATCACCTCCTTTAAAACCTTTGACAACGGTAACGGTTTTACCGCCGCGACCTTTGTTGGAGAAATGCGCTTCCAAAAGTTGTTGGTTGGGAGCTAATTTTTCAACTATTTCTTCAGGGATGTACGCTGAAAAATCTTCATTTTGATTGGTGGAATATACAAAACCACCTAAATCGGAAAGAGAATTGAGTTTATTTTTGCTCATAATCCTTAATGCGTTTGATTTTTTTTTGATGTTTGAAGTAGCTAATGATGCCTAAAACAATTAAAACCACAAAACCACCTATCAAAGCCAATTGACATATTTTACAAGTGTTTCGCATTCTTCCTGCAATTAACACTAATAATAATCCGAGAGCGAAAAAACGGGTATGAGAACTTAAATTCATTAAATTATTTTTTATATTTTTTATACAGAAAACTTCCCAAGGCAATAACTTCAAAAGCTACACCCATTAAAAAAACAATATTGGCTTGTTTCCACTCAAAATAGCGACCTGCCAATCCTACAATTACGAGAAAAATACCAAAAGTAAAAGCTGAATTTTGAATAT
>JADZFW010000145.1 GCA_020854235.1 Flavobacteriaceae bacterium | reverse complement strand
TTTAAAATATGAAGCTCAGAGCTGTTAATATTAAAAAGAAATATGGAGAACGCTATGTAGTAAAAGGCGTTTCTGTGGAAGTAGAAAGAGGTGAAATCGTAGGTTTATTAGGTCCAAATGGAGCAGGAAAAACTACTTCATTTTATATGATTGTGGGGATGATATCTCCCAATGAAGGTAGTATATTCATTGACGATGAGGATATTACAAATGATGCTATGTATAAAAGAGCTCAAAAAGGTATAGGGTATTTGGCTCAAGAAGCTTCGGTTTTTAGAAAACTATCTGTTGAAGACAATATCATGTCGGTTCTTCAATTTACCAATTTGACCAAAGAAGAGCAAAAAGCCAAATTGGAATCCTTGATAGAAGAATTTCATTTGACACATGTACGTAAAAACAGAGGTGATTTACTTTCGGGAGGCGAACGCAGAAGAACTGAAATAGCCCGTGCCTTGGCAACTGACCCTAATTTCATACTGTTGGATGAACCCTTTGCCGGTGTTGACCCCATAGCAGTGGAAGATATTCAAAGTATCGTAGCGCACTTGAAAGACCGAAATATTGGAATTTTGATAACCGACCACAACGTAAGAGAAACACTTGCCATTACCGATCGTACCTATCTCATGTTTGAAGGTGGTATCCTCAAAGAAGGCACTCCTGAAGAATTGGCTGCCGATGAATTGGTGCGTAAAGTGTATTTGGGTAAAAACTTTGAATTGAAGAGAGTGGTTTGATTTTAGATTGGCGATTGGTGTCCCGATAACAATCGGGATTAGATTGGAGATTATTCTAGAATTGAGCTGTGAGATTTTAATTTCGATATTCCAACGTAATACCCTTAACCTTGATAATCAAGTGGTTTTTGTTTGTTCAACCAGAAAAGTATCGTTGAGATCAAGATATACAGAATGATTAATAAGGGGAAAGCTGTTACTCCTAATATAATCAAAAGCAGGATGCTGATTCCCATAAAAACATACTTCTCAGCATTAGATTGCCAATCAAAACTCTTAAATTTTAAAGCAAAAAGTGGTAATTCACAATTCATCAAATAGCTGAACACAAACACTGTTGCTATTAAGAAGTCTGTTGATTGAACCAAATGAACCAATATTTGAATGTCACTATGCATAGCTACCAAAGGCAAAGACAATACAAATATCGACATGGCTGGTGTGGGAACGCCTATAAAACTGACGGTTTGACGTGTATCAACATTAAACTTTGCCAATCTATACCCTGCAGCCAAAGTGAGGACAAACCCCAAATATGGCAGATAATTGTACCATCTGGAATCTGCAAAAAGCAGATTTTCATTGACATTCATTTGCAACATAAAAAAAACAACTGCTCCCGGTACTACGCCACTGGTAATCATATCGGCTAAGGAATCCAATTGCAACCCAACTGCACTTTGAACCTTGAACATACGGGCAAAAAAACCGTCAAAAAAATCGAAGAATATTCCCAGAAAAACAAACAAAGCTGCATATTCAAAATGGTTTTGAAAAACAAATATCAAAGCAATCAAACCCGAGCCCATATTCAGGAAGGTAAAAAGATTAGGGATATATCTCTTCATGTGTGATTATTAATTATGGTGTAAAGTTACAAAAGCAAACCAAACTGCATAAAAAAAGATGGTTTATTGCTAAACCATCTTTAAATTTTTTTTCAATGATTTGAAATAAATTTTACAGTTGACTTCAATAAATGGTTATTGAGTTATTTGGTTATTAAGCTCACTTTTCGTTGAGGCAGGCAATTGAGTTATTGTAATTTATCAGTAGCATCGCCCCAAATTAACTGACTCACCAAAAAGAATAGACTTAAATTTACTTTTTATTGAAATCTCCGGCATAAATCAGGATTAATTTTTCTAAATCCAAGTATTTCTTAACTGCAGCATTGACTTCTTCCACACTTAATTTTAGTACTTTGGCTTCCAAAGCATCAAATTCAGCTAAATCAGATTTATTTTCCAATGAAGCATTGATTAGTGAAGACAGAAAATTATCATTTCCCAAATCAGTATTTCTAAGATTTTGCCAAGAAACGATTGAATTCTTAAACTCATCGGTTGCAAATCCTTCTTGAATCAACTTGCTAATTTCCTCTTTTAATGCTCCATCAACTTTGGATTTTAAGGTCGGATTGTAAAACGCATACAATCCCAAACTTCCGGTTTCAATATCATAATCAGTTGAAAGATAAGAACCGGCACCATAACTGATACCTTCTTTTTCTCTCAATCGCATGGGAATTCTAGAAGTCATAAATCCACCACCACCTAGCATTTCATTGAGCATAAGTACTGCAGGATAATCAGCACTTTTCTCACTCACTTTCAAATTAATGGCACCGGCAACGGCTCCATTTTCTTTATCGGGTGTAAGTATTGATTCTTCGTATTTTTTACTTTCAAAAAATTGAGGTTCTACTTTTTCATATTTTACTTTACTGGTCCATTTTCCAAAAGTTTTAAGCATCAAAGCATCGACTTCTTTCGGATTCAAATCCCCAACAAAAGTACCATAAGCTTGATTTCCACCTAAATATTTTTGATAAAAATCAAGAATTTGATCTCGGGTCACCGTACTTTCTCCATCTATAGACTCTTGAGTTGAAGGCGTATACAAAACGTGACCTTTAGGATAAGGATCAGATATTTGAGAGAGTTTATTAAATACAATACTCTGTGGATCATTCATCTGTGATTCGTACCAAGCTTTGTTTTCAGATTTGAGTTTGGACAACTCCGTTTCAGAAAAAGTAGCTTCAGTCAATATCGTATGAACCAAATCCATAACTTGTGGCAAATGTTCTTTATACGTTGAAATATTGATTCCAAAGGTTTGTCCATAAAAGAAAAAACTCAAGTTGGATTTCATTTGATCCAATTGATCTTGAATTTGTTCCTTACTTAACGTTTTAGTACCTTTATTAAGCATATCGGCCATCATGTAAGCTTCAAATGACTTTCCATTTAAATCTTTGAGGTTACCTACAGGAGCGCGTAAAGAAACTATAACTTTATCGGCTTTAACGGGTTTTTTCAAGAGCGCATATGTAAAACCGGTCTTCAATTTTTGAGTTGTCAAATTCTTTTTAATATTGGCAATATTTGCATCAAATGTCGCCAAATTCACATTTTTAGTTTGTCCCACATACCCTTGTGTCAATTGCACAATTTGCTCATCGGTGTATTCGGTTCCTTTGACTCTTTCTTCATTGGGACTAGGAATAAATACTCCAAAAGTTCTGTTATTGGCTCTAAAATATTTGGCAGCTACTCGGTTTAGATCTTCAGCCGTAACTTTTTCAACTTGGTCACGATATAAGAAATTCAATCTGTAATCTCCAGCTCCGATAACTTCGGTCAAATTGATAGTCAAGCCAATCGTATTATTGGTTGTGTTTTCAATTTGTTTTTGAACTTTAGATTTACCTCTTTTCAAATCATCTTCGGTATAGGCTCTTTGTCCAATTTTATTGAGTTCATCGAGAAAAGTGGTTTTGGCAACATTCAAATCTTTGTCTTTAGGAACTTCCACATTGAAATAGGCAAAACTCGCATCTCTCAAGGTAGGTTGAAAACCCCAAAGAGAAGACGCAATTTGCGTATCAATCAACGCTTTATACAAATAACCGGAAGGATCTGATTTTAAAATTTCCATTAAAATAGCCAGTGCTGCAAAATCTTTATCAGCAAATGGAGCTGTGTGATAAACAGCAGCTAAAGTTTGTACATCACCGGTTCTTTTGAGTTCGACAAATCGTTCGCCATCTTGAGCAGGTTCAACGGTATACGTTTTTTCCAGCACTCTTGAAGGTCTTGGAATAACGGAGAAATACTCAGCCACATATTGTAAAGCTTTGGCTTCGTCAAATTTCCCTGCAATAATTAAAGTTGCATTGTCGGGTTGGTAATATTTTTCATAGAACACTTTAAGTCGGTCGGTTTTTACCCTTTCAATATCTTCTTTGGAACCAATGGTACTGTTTCCGTAATTGTGCCAAAGGTAAGCTGTTGAAATGACTCGTTCCATCAAAACGCCTGACGGATCATTCTCTCCGATTTCAAATTCATTTCTCACTACAGAAAACTCAGTATCCAAATCAGATTGTAACATGGTAGCATTGATCATACGATCGGCTTCCATTTCTAAACTCCATTTCAAATTTTCATCTGATGCCGGAAAAATTTCATAATAATTGGTTCGGTCATACCAAGTGGTACCATTGGCATTTCCACCTTTGTCAGATAGCATTTTTTTGATGTCACCCAACTTTTTAGTGCTTTTGAACAACATGTGTTCGAGTAAGTGAGCCATACCTGTTTCACCGTAACCTTCGTGTCGGGAGCCGACTTTGTATACGATATTGACTACCATATTGCTTTGGCTGGCATCGGGGATTAACAGGACTTGTAACCCGTTACTCAAACTGAATTCCTTAATTCCTTCGATAGAAGTAACAAATTTTGGATTTTCCAATTTTACTTCTTGTGCCATAACACTGACAAACAGGAAAAAAAGAAACGAAACTGATAAAAATTTTCGCATAATTTTGGTTTTAAAATAATGTTTCAAATTTAAGTTTATAGTATTAAAACATTGTTAAATATTTCAAAATTTTAAAAGATGAAAACCATGAAACATCCGTTTATTTTGATAATTTTGCTGCTTTATTGGCTTATATGGAATATATTGCTTTACTACTTTCTGTTTTGGCAGGTGCACTTTTAGTTATTACCCTTAAACCCAATGGTAAAACTGTATCTGTTTTACTTACATTTAGTGGAGCTTATCTACTGGGTATTACTTTATTAAATTTTTTGCCTGAAATATATAACAGTGGTGTAAAGAATATTGGATTTTTTATCATCATGGGTTTGGTGGTACAATTGGTTTTAGACTTTTTTTCCAAAGGAGCTGAACACGGACATTTTCACCACGATGGCGAAATGCATTTTCCTTATAGTTTGTTTATCAGTTTGAATATCCATGCATTTATGGAAGGTTTGCCCCTAGCCGATCATCAACACAGTGATTTGTTGTGGGCTATTGTCATACATCATTTACCCATCGCCATGGTATTGGCTAGTTTTATGATGTATTCCCATTGGAATAAGAAATTATCCGTATTATTTATACTTTTATTTGGTCTGATGACTCCTTTTGGAGCGCTTTTGGGAGGCAGTATTCCCTTTTTAATGACTTATCACATTCAAATTAATGCCATTGTTGCAGGCGTTTTGCTACACATTTCCACCATTATTTTATTTGAATCTTCACAGAACCACAAATTTAACGTCATCAAATTTGTTGCTGTATTGGTTGGGATCGTTTTAGCACTCTTGATTTAATTTATTATCAATATGAGTATGCGTTTGCATACCTAAAGCGTAAAAGGAAAAGGTACTCTTCGTTCCGGTTTAACAAGATTACTTCGACAGGCTCAGCACATCGCTCTGCGTCGCTTTGCGCCAACTTTGCATCCAGATAGCTATCTGGGACTGTGGTAAAATTTGTTTAAACGCAGAGAATCGCAGAGTTTTTTCGCAGAGGATCGCAAAGTCATAGCTTATGTACAAATCTTTTTAATCCATCTACCGAAAGCAACACATTAATGTCTTTTAGGTATCCAAGCGGATAGTCATAATTTATTAATTTAAATATTCCAAACACGTTGTTAAAAATCAATTTTTGACAATGTAAATCATCATTTTTTAAAATGATTCTATTTAACAATCTCTTTTTTAAATAGAATGATAATTTATATTAGATTCTGATGAATAATTTAACTCAAACGTTTGAACCATACCAAAAAATTTGTATTTTGCATGACTTAATTTAAATTACCAATTATGTCATTACAAGCCACCCGATTGTTTGATTTTCCATACATCCAATTGGAACAATTCAATCTTCCCAAAGCTTACAACACCAAATACAATGGTCAATGGGTAAGCACCTCTTCCAAAGAATTTATTGAAAAAATCAATACTATTTCAAGAGCACTGTTGCGATTGGGGGTTAAACCCAATGACAAAATAGCTGTAATCTCTTCTAGTAATCGTACTGAATGGAATGTTATGGATCATGGGGTTCTTCAATTGGGAGCTCAAAATGTACCGATGTATCCCACGATTACTTCAGATGAATACGCATATATTTTTCAGCATTCAGAATCAATTTATTGTTTTGTTTCGGATTTAGTGGTTTATGAAAAAGCGAAGTTAGCCAAAGAAAAATGTCCGTCTTTAAAAGAAATTTACTCATTTGACGAAATTCCTGGATGTAAAAATTGGAAAGAACTTTTGGAATTGGGGGCTGATACCAGCAACCAAGACGAAGTGGAAAAATTAAAAGATGCTGTTAAGCCAGAAACATTGGCTACCATCATATACACATCGGGAACGACAGGTGTACCCAAAGGCGTCATGTTATCACATAACAATATGGTTACGAATGTCAATGATTCCATGCCTCGTATGCCTTTAGAATCAGGTAAATCTGTTTCATTTAGTTTTTTACCTGTTTGTCATAGTTTTGAAAGAATGGTTCAATATCTATATGTTTATGCCGGATGTTCCATCTATTTTGCCGAATCCATGGAGAAAATCTCAGAAAACATAAAAGAAGTCAAACCTGATATCATGACTGCTGTTCCACGTTTGTTGGAAAAAGTTTACGACAGCATCATCAATAAAGGCAATGCCTTGACCGGGATTAAAAAAGCGCTGTTTTTCTGGGCTGTCGGATTGGGACTACATTACAAACCTTATGGTGAAAACGGATGGTGGTATGAGAAAAAATTGGCTTTGGCTCGCAAACTCATTTTCAGTAAATGGAAAGAAGGTTTGGGTGGCAACTTGAGTACTATCGTTTCGGGTAGTGCGGCTTTACAAGCCCGTTTGGCAAGAGTCTTTACCGCTGCCGGCATGACTGTGATGGAAGGATATGGATTGACTGAAACTTCGCCTGTTATCAGTGTAAATATGATGGATAAAGGTCAATTGAGAATTGGAACCGTAGGTTTACCCATTCGCAATATAGAAGTGAAGATTGCTGATGACGGTGAAATCTTGTGTAAAGGGCCCAACGTGATGCAAGGTTATTACAAAGATCCCGAAAAAACTGCCGAAGTAATGACCGGAGAATGGTTTCATACGGGTGATAAAGGTGAATTTGACGCCGATGGTTTCTTAAAAATAACCGGACGTAAAAAAGAAATCTTTAAAACTTCGGGAGGTAAATACGTTTCCCCTGCCCTATTGGAAAATGAAATGAAAAAAAGTCATTTTATCGAGCAAATCATCGTAGTGGGTGAAGGAGAAAAAATGCCTGCCGCATTGATTCAACCCGACTTTGCTTTCTTCAAAGCATGGGCTGCGCGCAAAGAATTTGAATTACCTGAAACCAATGAAGGCATTATTGCACATCCAAGAGTTATCAAGAGAATTCAAAAAGATATGGACAAATACAATGAGCGATTTGCCAAATGGGAACAAGTTAAAAAATTTGAATTGACTCCCGATTTGTGGACGATAGACAATGGTTTGTTGACTCCAAC
>JADZFW010000144.1 GCA_020854235.1 Flavobacteriaceae bacterium | reverse complement strand
TATCAAGGGATGATTATCAGTTATAAAGTCAGTCCATTTTGGGGAATCAAAACCGATTGGGTTACCGAAATCACCCATATCAAAGAATTGGAGTATTTTGTTGATGAACAACGCATGGGACCTTATGTTTTGTGGCACCATCAACACTGGCTCATTCCTCAAAACAATGGGGTACTCATGAAAGATATTGTGACTTATGCACCACCAATGGGTTTTTTGGGAGCTATTGCCAATAAATGGTTCATTGAATTAAAATTAAAGGAAATATTTGCCTATCGTTGGGTCGCGATTGAAAAGTTGTTCAACCCATAAGGTGCCTGGCACGCTTTGTCTCTTCGATAACCATATGTTGACCTATCCCAACGAAAGGCTCGCCTACCCAAACCGATAGGCAGACCTACCCAATCAATAGGTCAAGTGCAAGTTTAATAACTCTTTAACCTCAAAAAAAAAGCACAATTCTGAGAATTGTGCTTTTTTAGGTTTTAGTTGGTTTTATGACTTTACTTCATTAACTCAAAACTGCGTTTTACAAAATCAGTTAAGTCTTTTCCGGTTAAAAGATTTTGAGACAATTTGGCTAAATCCAAGGCTTGATTGACATAATCTTTGTTGTGTTCGGAGTCATTTAAGATCTTGTCCATCAAAGGATGATTGGTGTTGACAACCAAATTATAAGAATCGGGAAAGTCTCCAAAGCCCATCATGCCACCACCGGTCATGCTCATTTCTTTGTATCGACGCATGAATTCGGGTTGGGTAATGATAAACGGAGCTTCGTCACTGTCCAATGCTTCCATTTGAACGGAATACGTACTTACCGGTACGATTTCTTTGACAATGCCTTCCAATTTCGTTTTCTCTTCATCGGAGAGTTTGGAAATCTTGGTGTCGTCTTTTTTGATGAGATTGTCTACAAAATCGGCATCTACTCTCGCAAATTTTGTTTTCTCGTTGTCACTTTCCAATTTTTGCAACAAATGCGAAACAATAGGCGAATTCATCAACAAGACTTCATAGCCTTTGGCTTGTGCTTTTTCAATAAAACTGTGTTGTTTGGCTTCATCAGCGGCATAGAGTAAAACCAAATTCCCATCTTTATCTGTTTGCAAATCCTTTACTTTTTCTTTGAGTTCGTCAAATGTAAAGTACTTTTTGTCAATGGTTGGATAGAGTGCAAAACCTTTGGCTTTGTCGTAAAATTTCTCTTCCGAAAGCATACCGTATTCAATGATGACCTTGATGTCATCCCATTTTTGTTCAAAGCTTTCGCGTTCGTTTTTGAATAAAGATGCTAATTTGTCGGCTACTTTCTTCGTGATATGGTCTTTAATTTTTTTCACGGCTCCATCGGCTTGAAGGTAGCTTCTTGAAACGTTCAATGGAATATCGGGTGAATCGATTACACCGCGCAACATTTGTAAGAATTCGGGAACGATGCCTTCCACATTATCGGTTACAAAAACCTGATTTTGGTATAATTGGATTCGATCTTTTTGAATGTCAATATTCTTGGTAATCTTGGGGAAAAATAAGATTCCCGTCAAATGAAAAGGATGATCTACATTGAGATGGATGTGAAATAAGGGATCTTCAAACTGCATTGGATACAATTCGCGATAAAAATCCTTGTAATCTTCATCTTTCAAATCGGATGGTTTTTTAGTCCACGCCGGATTGGGATTGTTGACGATATTGTCTACAGTGATTTTTTCTTCCTTTTTTTCGTCGCCTTCTCCTACACTTACATATTCTTCCTTAGTTCCGTGTTTGATAGGAATAGGCATAAAACGATTGTACTTACGCAACAATTCGTTGATGCGAGATTCTTCCAAAAATTCTTTGGAATCTTTGTCAATGTGAAGAATGATTTCAGTTCCATGTGCTTCTTTTTCAGTTGGCTCCAAAGTGTATTCCGGACTGCCATCACATTCCCAGCGAACCGCCTGACTACCTTCTAGATGAGATTTGGTAATGATTTCCACTTTTTCAGAAACCATAAAAGCCGAATAGAACCCGAGTCCAAAATGACCTATGATACCGGTTTCACCCAATTTATCTTTGTATTTGTTGACAAATTCCTCAGCACCCGAAAAGGCAATTTCATTGATGTATTTTTTAACTTCTTCCTCGGTCATTCCGATACCTTGGTCGATGATGTGTAAGGTTTTTTTCTTTTTGTCAATTTTGATTTCGATGATAGGATTGCCAAATTCACCTTTTGCTTCACCAATACTCAGCAAATGTTTGAGTTTCAAAGTGGCATCCGTCGCATTGGATATGAGTTCGCGTAAAAATATCTCATGATCCGAATAGAGAAATTTCTTGATAATGGGGAAAATGTTCTCTGTTGAAATGTTAATATTTCCTTTTGACATATGAATGAATTTAAAAATTTGATTATAATCTAAAAGTAAACAAAGTTTTTGTTTCTTATTTTTCTGAACGCTTTACCCTTGTCAAAAAAAATACCAAAGCATTATGGGTGACAATTTGGCAGAAATTAGCAGTTAACGGTTTGTTGAGCCGATTATGTTTATTATTCGGCTCAAAAAATCATAAAATATTGATGCGATTAGTGAAAATATTCAACTCATTAAACAAACCCCGAAGGTTTTTAAAACCTTCGGGGTTTACGAAACCCCGTTTCATACCAAACCCCGAAGGTTTCCAAAACCTTCGGGGTTTAGTTGCGTAAAATGAAATTTTTTGTACTTTTGAAATATATTCCGTTTACAGGTGGACATAACCCTAAAGGTTTATGGAAAATAACGATATTGTCGTTTCCAAACCCCGAAGGTTTCGAAAACCTTCGGGGTTAAAAAAAAATAATCTATGGGAAATCAAGTAGAACCACTCTTACCGGGTTGTTATTACCATATATATAATAGGGGTATCAATTCGGGGCATATTTTTAATGAAACCGAAAATTACAACCACTTTCTGCGGTTAATGGCAAAGTATATAGAACCTGTTTGCGAGATTTATGCTTGGGCTTTGATGAAAAATCATTTTCATTTGTTGGTTTATATCAAACCGGAAATTGAATTACAGAGAATATCCTATTCGGTAGAAAAAGTACCCAAAAATGTAAATGCTACACAACAATTCTCCAATTGGTTCAATGCCTATTCAAAAGCATACAACAAAAGATATAACAGAACCGGTAGTCTCTTTGAAAAAACATTTGAAAGAAAATTAGTCAGTTCAGAAAAATATTTTCAAAACCTCATTTATTACATTCATTGGAATCCGGTAAAGCACTATATTGTAGAACATCCGTTAGACTATCCGTGGAGTTCGTACCTCAGCATACTGTCTTCAAAACCCACCAAATTGAAAAGGGAAAAAATAGTACAGGTGTACCAATCCATAGACCATTTCAAAAACTATCACGATCAAGAGCAGGATTTATCCAATATCGAAGATTTGATGATTGAATAAACTTTCCAAACCCCGAAGGTTTTCAAAACCTTCGGGGTTTCACTAATTTCAAATATCCCATGTCTTTCCAAAAATACTTTTCTTCCAATCCCGACATCAGAGCGCAGTATATATTCAATCTCATCGCGCCTTATTACAGTAAATTGGACCATGCCCTACAGGATAAATATCAAAAAACATTCGAACTTTTAAAACAAAAGGTTCCTATTGAAGGTTTGACGGTTTTGGATATCGGTACCGGAACCGGTGCTTGGGCTGCGGTATATGAAAAGAATGCCTCCGGAACTATTCATGCCATTGATTTTGCACCTAAAATGTTGGCTGAAAGTCAGAAAAAATATCCAAACATCAACTTCTCTTTAGGAAATGCCGAAAACCTATCTCAGTTTGCCGATCAAAGCATAGATATTGTCACAGCATCCTATGTATTACACGGCGTACAATCGGATAAACGGGCCAAAATGCTAACTGAAATGAGTAGAATAGCTCGAAAATATGTGATTATCAATGATTTTATCGGTAAAACACCTGCTTTTGTTCGGTTTTTAGAGTTTATGGAAAAGAGTGATTACAAACACTTCAAGTTGCATTTTGAACAAGAAATGCAAAACTATTTTGATAAATCCGACCGAATTTTCGTTGCCTATGGAACCGGATTATACATCGGTTATAAATAATTATGCAATGCATATTATTCATAGCATAATTTTTCACTATTTTTGTTAAGGTAATTGAATTCAGAAATGTCTTTGTAACCTAACTTTAAACTTTAAACTTTAAACCTTAAACTTTAAACTCAAATGTTTCAATCCAGAATCACCGGAACCGGTTTTTACGTCCCCGATAATATTGTAACCAATGCAGATTTGACTAAAATTATGGATACCACCGATGAGTGGATTCAGGAACGAACCGGTATTCAAGAACGCCGATGGATTGTGCCCGGAAGTGACGATACCGCTTCTGTAATGGGAGCCAAAGCGGCTCGCAAAGCCATTGCTGATGCTGGTTTGACTAAAGATGATATCGATTTTATCATCTTTGCTACTTTGAGTCCCGATTATTATTTTCCAGGTGGAGGTGTTCAAGTGCAACATTTGCTAGAAATGCCGACGGTAGGAGCGTTGGATGTGCGCAATCAATGTACGGGTTTTGTATACGGACTTTCCGT
>JADZFW010000143.1 GCA_020854235.1 Flavobacteriaceae bacterium | reverse complement strand
GCATCTACATGTAGTGCTTCCAAGGCGTATTTTGCAATTTTAATATCGATACTGCCATTACCTTTGATTTGAGCAAAATCTCTAACTCTGCGCAACAAGGCGTTGGCAATACGTGGTGTACCACGACTTCTCCCTGCAATTTCAATGGCAGCTTCCATGGAAATGCCTACTTTGAGAATCTTGGCACTGCGTTGAACTATAGTCGTCAACAATTCCGTATCGTAGTATTCCAATCGGCTGCTGATGCCAAAACGGGCACGCATCGGAGCAGTCAACAAACCCGATCGGGTAGTTGCTCCAATCAAAGTAAATGGTTCCAAATCTATTTGAATACTTCGAGCATTGGGTCCACTTTCGATTAATATGTCTATTCTGAAATCTTCCATGGCAGAATAGAGGTATTCTTCAATTACCGGACTTAAACGATGAATTTCATCTATAAAAAGTACATCTCGTTTGTTTAAATTGGTCAACAAACCAGCCAAATCACCTGGTTTATCCAATACCGGCCCCGAAGTGATTTTAATTCCTACGCCCAATTCATTGGCTAATATATGTGCCAATGTTGTTTTTCCCAATCCGGGTGGACCGTGAAACAAAGTGTGATCCAATGCTTCTCCTCGCTGATTGGCTGCAGAAACAAAAATCTGCAAATTATCCAAAACCTTTTCTTGACCTGTAAAATCTTTAAAAGTCAAAGGACGTAATTGTTGTTCAATTACTATTTCTTCAGGATCAAAATCGGTTTTTTCAGGATTGAGATTTTCGTTCATATAAATGCTGTCAAAGTAGGAAACGAAAGTATGAAATATTCAACGGATAAAAAAATAATATAAAATGCATCATTTGGGTGATATTTATTACATTTGAAAAACTAAAAAACACTAACCGCATGGAAGAAACTTTAAATATTATTCTGCTAAAGCCTCGCTTTAAAGTGCCATTGAAACAAGATAAAGATTTTGTTCTCAATACTTTCAAAAATAAATTGAAAGAGCAAAACTGCCAATACTGTAGTAAAATGGGCAATGATCACATCTTTATTGATATTCCCACCGACCAACAAAAAATCTGGTCACCCCAACTGGAATTGGTGGTTGAAAATGCTGAAGAAGGTAGTGTTTTGAAAGGTCTATTTGCTCCCAAACCTTCTATGTGGACTTTCTTTATGTTTTTACATTTTATAACCGCTATCGCCTTCATGATCTTTTTTGCATTGGCTTATGCCAATTTTATTACTGGAAAAGAGACCAATCTTTGGTATTTTTTGATGGGTTTATCTGTACTCATGTGGTTTTTTCTTTACTTTTTGGGTCAAATGGGTAAACTAAAAGCAAAAAAACAAATTGAGGAACTCAAAGCATTTTTGATAAATTCTTTAGATACGCTCGAATTAAAACAATAATCTCAAAATTGAGTATCAAAATTTTAGAATATCACAAATAGACTGTTTTTTACTTGAATTTTTTATTTAGAATACCTCTAAATTAGTACAAAACTGATGTATATCACTTTTTTAATATAGGTATTATTCCTATTTTTGTTTTCACTTATGAAGACTATTTCTAAAGTTACAGCTTATCTTTTGAGCTAAATTCTCTGAAATTAGACTTTTTCACTAAACAAATAACTTTATTATGAGCGGATACTTTTCTTCCTCGGTAGGTAGGAAATTTTTTATGGCATTGACCGGACTTTTTCTCGTTTTGTTTTTATTGGTGCATTTGGTTGCAAATCTCACTTTATTTGGCGGCGCCGATGCTTTTAATGCAGCATCTCATTTCATGGGAACCAATCCTTTGATTCAGGTCATGCAACCTGTTTTGGCATTGGGTTTTATAGCCCATATAGCCATGGGTATCATTTTGGAACTCAAAAACAATGAAGCCAGACCTATTGGTTATGCCAAAAACAACGCCAATGCCAATTCCAAATGGGCTTCCCGTAATATGATTGTCACCGGATTGATGATTTTAGCTTTCTTGGTACTACACATCATTCACTACTTTGTGCCTTTCAAATTCAATACTGAATTGGTAGAAGCTGCCGGTACCCATTACGATTTTGTCGTTGCGAGATTTGACAGTCTTCTTTACACCATTATATATGTCATCGCCTTTATCCTTTTGGGTATGCACTTGATGCACGGTTTTCAATCTTCCTTGACCACAACAGGAATTAGACATGAAAAATATAAAAAATGCATCGTCCAACTTGGCGTTGCTTATAGTATCCTGATTGCAGTTGGATTTTCAGCAATTGCTTTATGGTTTCATTTCGTATAACATATAATTAATAAAAGGAAGCAGATAATAGGAAGCATTTAATGTTGTTATCGTTTATAATTTTATAATATAACTTTAACTCTTTCTAATTTCTACCTTCTAATTTCTACCTTTAACATGAGTATACTAGATTCAAAAGTTCCCGTAGGTCCGTTGAAAGACAAATGGACGAATTATAAAGATCATATCAATTTGGTCAATCCTGCCAACAAACGCAACATTGATGTCATCATCATTGGAACGGGACTTGCAGGTGGATCGGCGGCTGCTACCCTTGCCGAATTGGGTTATAATGTCAAAGCATTTGCCTATCAGGATTCTCCTCGTAGAGCGCATTCTATTGCCGCTCAAGGTGGTATCAATGCTTCCAAAAACTACATGGGCGATGGTGACTCAGATTACCGTTTATTTTACGACACGGTTAAAGGTGGCGATTTTCGCTCCCGCGAAGCCAATGTGTATCGCCTAGCTGAAGTTTCAGGTGCCATTATCGACCAATGCGTAGCACAAGGTGTTCCTTTTGCGCGTGATTACGGTGGATTATTGGATACGCGTTCGTTCGGCGGAACCTTAGTTTCCCGAACTTTCTATGCCAAAGGTCAAACAGGGCAACAATTGCTTTTAGGTGCCTATAGTGCCATGAACCGTCAAATAGCCAAAGGAACGATTCAAATGTACAACCGTCATGAAATGTTGGATGTAGTCATCGTCAATGGTAAAGCACGTGGTATCATCGCCCGTGATTTGGTTACCGGTGAAATAGAACGTCATTCGGCGCATGCCGTGGTCATTGCCTCTGGTGGCTATGGAAATGTCTATTTCTTATCCACTAATGCCATGGGTTCCAATGCAACAGCTGCTTGGAAAGCTTATAAAAAAGGGGCATTTTTTGCCAATCCTTGCTTTACGCAAATTCACCCAACTTGTATTCCTCGCAGTGGCGACTATCAGTCCAAACTGACCTTGATGTCTGAATCTCTAAGGAATGACGGACGTATTTGGGTTCCCAAAAAACTAGAAGATGCCAAAGCCTTACAAGAAGGCAAAATGAAACCAACCCAAATCCCAGAAGAAAATCGGGATTATTATTTGGAACGCCGTTATCCTTCTTATGGAAACTTAGCCCCTCGCGATATTTCTTCTCGAGCTGCCAAAGAACGTTGCGATGCCGGATTTGGAGTTAATAAAACCGGTGAAGCGGTTTATTTGGATTTTGCTTATGCCATAGATCGATACGGGAAATTACAATGTAATTTACAAGGCATTCAAAATCCAACGAAAGAAAAAATAATTGAATTGGGTGAAAAAGTAATCGAGGAAAAATACGGCAACTTATTTCAGATGTACGAAAAAATCGTCGATGAAAATCCGTATAAAACCCCAATGATGATTTATCCAGCCACACACTATACGATGGGTGGATTATGGGTAGACTATAATTTAATGACTACTGTCAAAGGACTTTATGCTATTGGCGAAGCCAATTTCTCCGACCATGGCGCCAATCGTTTAGGAGCCTCTGCTTTGATGCAAGGTTTGGCTGATGGCTATTTCGTATTGCCTTATACCATTGGAGACTATTTGGCTACCGATATTAAAACCGGAAAAATTCCGACCAATACACCTGAATTTGACGAAGCTGAAAAAGCCATCAAAGACCGCATCGAATTCTTTATGACCAACAAAGGTACCCATTCGGTGGATTATTTCCATAAAAAATTGGGTAAAGTCATGTGGGATAAAGTTGGAATGGGAAGAACCGAACAAGGTTTGAAAGAAGCTATTCAAGAAATTCGGGAAATCCGTGAAGATTTCTGGAAAAACGTAAAAGTACCCGGAAGTGCTCATGATTTGAATCCCGAGTTGGAAAAAGCAGGCCGTGTAGCCGACTTTTTGGAATTAGGCGAACTCTTTGCCATGGATGCACTGGATAGAAATGAATCTTGTGGCGGACATTTCCGTGAAGAATACCAAACCGATGAAGGTGAAGCTCAAAGGGTGGATGAAAAATTTATGTATGTATCGGCGTGGGAACACAAAGGCGAACCCAAAGATGCCGTTATGCACAAGGAAGATTTGAAATATGAATTTATTGAAGTAAAAGCTAGGAGTTATAAATAG
>JADZFW010000142.1 GCA_020854235.1 Flavobacteriaceae bacterium | reverse complement strand
TTCCAATCTAGAAGTATATTTGTATTTTAAAATGTTTTTCTTAAAATAGCTGCTAAAATGAACTTTGGTATAATATAAATTCGATTAAACTTATTTTTTAAAACCTACCTTAAATAGTATCTTTACCATTTGATCAAACATTAGACTTCATCTTACTTATTATCAATAAATCTAATATAAACAAGCGCCATATCATGAAAGCCCTAATCTTTGCTGCCGGTTTAGGAACTCGACTCAAACCCTTTACTGATATTCATCCCAAAGCCTTGGCGTTTGTCAATGGAAAAACTTTACTACAACGCAATATAGAATATTTGAAAGCTGCAGGTATTTATGAAATGGTCATCAATATACATCACTTTGGCAATCAGATTGTCGATTTTCTACAACAACATGCCAACTTTGGATGTCGTATAGAGATTTCGGATGAAACGGACGAAGTATTAGAAACAGGTGGTGGATTGCTCAAAGCCCGACCTTTTCTTGAAGGAGACGACTTTGTCGTGCTCAATGTCGATATTTTAACCCAAATGGATTTGACCCAAATGTTGGCTTTTCATCAAACCCATTTACCATTGGTTACTTTAGCCGTATCCGATCGGGATAGCTCTCGCAAATTGATGTTTGACCACAACATGCGTTTGTGCGGATGGAAGAATTTTGTAACTGGAGAAGAAATTATTACTCAAACCCAAGTTTATAAAGTTTCAGCTTTCAGTGGCATTCACATCATGCGAAAAGACATTTTTGATTACATCGATGAACGTGGAAAGTTCTCTATCATGAAATCCTATATGCGATTGATGTCTGGTCAAATCCTCTTAGGATACGACCATTCAGGAGATATTCTGATTGATGTTGGCAAACCGGAAGCCATTGCGCAAGCTGCGGTTTATTTTAAATAAAAAAGGGTAAAACCGTTTGATTTTACCCTTTTTAAATTTATTTTCAATAAAATTATTTGTAATAAGAACTGAAAATACTTTTCATTTTATCAAAATCTTTAGCCAAGAAGTACAATTCAAGACTATCAACAGTTCTTTTGTCACTGGTTTCGCCTTTGACATGTTGATGTATAACTATATTATTTTTAAATTCAATGACTAACCTATTCAATTTGTCATTTGAATTTTCCGACCATAAATAATATTGTATGTTACTCCAATCTAGCTTTGAATAATCATATAACCATTCACTTCCATATTTTCCGGTTCCAATTTGAGAAATGGATACGAAATCTTGGGTAAAAGTTTGAGACCCAATTTTAATGTCATCACCCATTAAACCTACAATCATTTTTCCTTCTGCTTTTTTAAGAAGTAATTGAACTTCATTAAAAAATTCAGAATCAGTTTGTGCAAAAGAGTGAATAGAAATACTCAGACATGTTAATAGAATAAAAATTGTTTTCATAAAGTTAGTTGTTAGTTTCTAGATGTTCCTACTCGTAAGCTTTTCGGTTCGGCTCCGTTTTTTTTAATTGGTTTTCGGCTTCCAAATATTATTAAATTGAAAGTTAGTGATGACAAACATAAGAAGTTATTTTTCAAATAACAAATTATACAAAGGCTTTATGCAATAGATTGTATCAAATAGATAGACTCAAGAAACTTTATCTCCCAAATTCATCTTTCGCAATTGCGGACTCAATCGTGCTGTAATGCCGGTAATCAACAAAGTCATTCCACCTCCAAAAATTACCGAGGGAATCAATCCCATCAACTTAGCAGCCAATCCCGATTCAAATGAACCTATTTCATTGGAAGAACCAATAAATACACTATTTACCGAAGCTACTCTGCCTCGCATATGATCAGGTGTATACAGTTGGAGAATGGTATGACGTACAATGACACTAATATTGTCAAACATCCCACTTAGGGCTAAAAGAAACAAAGACAGATAGAAGTTTTTGGATAATGCAAACAAAATCATACTCAATCCGAAACCCGCAACACTGATGAAAAGTTTTTTACCCGTGTTTTTCAAAGGCGGATGATAGGCCAAATACAAAGCCATCAATACAGCTCCTGCCGCCGGTGCTGCTCTTAAAAACCCTAAACCTTGTGGACCAACCCTTAAAACTTCAGCTGCAAAAACAGGCAACATGGCTACGGCACCCCCAAAAAGTACCGCAAACATATCCAAAGACAAAGCCCCCAATACGACCTGATTTTGAAAAACAAACTGTACTCCGGTACGTATACTCTGACCAATAGTTTCTTGTACTTCTTTAACAGGCATGACTTTGGACTGAATAAATAGAAAAAGTACAAATCCCAATCCTACTAATCCCACAACCAAACTATAAGCCCAAGTAATTCCTAGAAAACCGTATATCAATCCACCTATCGCAGGTCCGGTGACTGCTGCAATATGCCAAGTAGTACTATTCCAAGTTGAAGAATTGGTGTAGAGAGCTCGAGGTACGAGTTGCGCCATAAAGGCTGTTTGCGCTGGATATATAAAAGCGCGTGCAAATCCCGTTACAGCAATAATGATAAAAATGGGAAGGGTATGAAAATCTGCAAGTATAAAGTTTAAATGAGATGTAAAAAGAAAAAGTAAAACCGCGCACAAAAAATAAACAAATAGCGAACTTAAAATAATACTTCTTCGGTTGAAAGTATCGGCAATATGACCAGAAAAGAAAGCCATGACTATAAAAGGTATCGCTTCCGAAAGTCCAATCAATCCCAATGAAAGTGGGTCTTTGGTCATCTCGTAGATTTGCCATCCCACGATGATGGATTGCATCTGCACGGCTACTGTAATGACGAATCGAGCAGTCAAAAACAAACGGAATTCCTTAATCTTTAAAACTGCATAAGCATCCGGTTTGTTGGGTGTAATTTCCATTTAAATAATTTGTGCAAATATAAGAGGTTTGCGGTTATTCAAAGCTTAAATTTCAATACTTCAAAGTCAAATTTATATTTTATTGTAATTGCATTTTCACCCTGCAAATACAAAATGAAAACATCAAATGCTAAAGAAACAAAAGTCTTGATTTTGAGTCTCGAATCATTTAATTTCCCTAAATTTGTAACCCTTAATTTAAAATCAAATATATGGAAGCGATTTATGCTAAAATAAAAGAACTATCGGAAAAATACAGCGATTATACAGCCCAAAATTTATCAAAACTTGTAAAAATCAAATCGTTAAGTACGCAAGAAAAAGACGTCCAATTGGAGTTGAAACGCCAAATGGAAGAGGCCGGATTTGACGAAGTCAGAATAGATGGATTGGGAAATGTAATTGGACGCATTGGAAACGGTAAAAGAATCCTAGCTATAGACGGTCACATGGACACAGTTGATATGGGAAATATGAAAAACTGGACTTTTGATCCTCTAGGTGGTGAGATTAAAGACGGTTATGTGCATGGACGAGGTACCGTTGACCAAGAAGGTGGACCAGCAGCTTTTGTAACAGCTGGTAGAATTTTGAAGGAATTGGCTTTTGACCGTGATTTGACTATCTATTTCGTTGGAAGTGTGATGGAAGAAGATTGTGACGGTTTGTGTTGGAAATACATCATTGAAGAAGAAAAGATTATCCCTGACTTTGTCATCAGTACTGAACCTACCAATCTAAACATCTATCGTGGGCATCGCGGTCGTATGGAAATTCACGTACATTTCTACGGAGTTTCATCGCATGGATCAGCTCCCGAACGAGGCAAAAATGCTATATATATGGCATCGAGAGCGGCATTGGAAATTGAAAAACTCAACGAACGCTTGGCTTACGATGAATTTTTAGGAAGAGGAAGCGTTACCATTTCAGAAATTATTTCAGGTAGCCCTTCACTATGTGCCGTTTCCGATTATGCGCGTATACACCTCGACAGACGTCTTACTTGGGGCGAAACCAAGGAATCTGCTATTGCAGAAATCGAAGCTTTGGTGAAAGATATGAATGCTAAAGTGGAAGTTTTGGATTACTCCGAAACCGCTTGGACCGGGTTGAACTATGGTATGGAAAAATATTATCCAACTTGGAAAATGGAAGAAGATACCGAGATTGTTCAAACAGGTGTCAGAGCGTATGAAAAAATTTACGGTACCAAACCCAAAGTTGATAAATGGACATTTTCAACCAATGGGATTATGACATGCGGTACCTATAAAATACCTACCATTGGTTTTGGTCCCGGAAATGAAGTCTTGGCTCATGCACCCAATGAAAAAGTGCCTATCAGTGATTTGGTTGTGGCAACGGCTTTTTATGCTGCATTTGCTTATGAACTTTAAAATAATTGGATAACTGAAAATAATTTGAAATTATATGAACATAAATGATAAAATAAACGCTCTTAGTCAATTAACATCTGACTTATACCAAAAGGATTTCCTCCTGACATGGGAAAAAAGTGAAAAAGACCTTCGTATCCTATTGGAAGTTGCCGGTATTTTAAAAGAAATGAGAGGAATGAATATTTCGCCAAGGGTTTTTGATTCGGGATTGGCTATTTCCAATTTTCGTGACAATTCGACTCGTACTCGATTTTCTTTTGCTTCAGCAGCCAATTTATTGGGATTGGCAGTAGCCGATTTGGATGAAGAAAAATCACAAATTGCCCATGGAGAAACAGTTCGTGAAACCGCCAACATGATTTCTTTCATGAGTGATTACATCGGTATTCGCGATGATATGTTTCTCGGAGAAGGCAATAAATACATGCGTGAAGTCGGTGAAGCTTTGGACGAAGGATTTGCCAAAGGCGTTTTACCCGTTCGCCCCGGAATCATCAATTTGCAATGTGACATCGATCATCCTACACAATCCATGGCCGATTTGATGCATTTACAAAATACATTTGGTTCGTTGGAAAATTTGAAAGGTAAAAAAATTGTGATGAGTTGGGCGTATTCACCAAGTTATGGCAAACCACTTTCAGTACCGCAAGGAATCATTGGGTTGATGTCTCGATTTGGAATGAATATTGAATTGGCACATCCCGAAGGCTATGGTTTGATTCCGGAAGTTGTCGCATTGGCTCAAAAAAATGCAGTGGCCAGTGGCGGATCTTTCAAAATCAATCACGACATGAAAGACGCTATGAAAGATGCAGATATTGTTTATCCAAAGAGTTGGGCGCCATTCCATATTATGCAACAACGAACCGAATTACTCAAAAATGCCGACAAAGCCGGATTGAAAGATTTGGAACAAGTATGTTTAGCCAATAATGCTCATTTCAAAGATTGGGAATACAATGCCGATAAACAAGCAGTCACCAAAAATGGAGACGCTTTGTATATGCATTGCCTACCTGCTGATATCAGTGGTGTTTCCTGTAAAGAAGGCGAAGTTGATGGAAATGTTTTTGAACAATACAGAATTCCAACATATCTGGAAGCTGGATACAAACCTTATATCATCGCTGCCATGATGTTTACCAATAGATTTAAAAATCCGGGAGAAGCATTGAAAAGCTTGATGGATCGCAATAGAATGCGAGTTGGGTTTTAAACTGTCAATTTATTAAATAAACAAAGGCGTTAAGTATAATCTTAACGCCTTTGTTTGTTTTAA